>DATDNR010000094.1:0-14840 GCA_036518175.1 Marmoricola sp. | reverse complement strand
ACTGGGACCTCGACGGCGTGACCACGACCTACCAGTGGTACGTCGGAACAAGCAAGGTCAGTGGCGCCACGGCCGGGCTCTACAGGGTCCAGGCCAAGGACCTGGGCAAGGACATCTATGTCAAGGCTGCCGGCACCAAGCCGGGGTACGACACCGGTACCGCGGCGAGCAACACCATTCGAGCGGTTGCCGGTGACGCTCTCGCGGTGATCTCCAGCCCGAAGATCACCGGCACACGCGCGGTGGGTCACACGCTCACCGCGTCGCCGGGGTCGTGGGCAGGCTCGTCGACGCCGACGTACACCTACCAGTGGCTGCGCGGGGGCGCCGCCATCACCGGAGCGACCAAGTCCACCTACACGTTGAGCGTCGCGGATGCCGCCAGGCAGGTGAGCGTGCGGGTCACCGCCCACGCAACTGCGATGGCGGACGGGACGGCGACGTCCGCCGCGGTCGTCATCGCCAAGCTGGGCACGCACACCAAGCTGGCCCTCGTGACGGCCAAGATCCGGCGGACGGCGTACCCGAAGGCGACCGTCACCGTGGGCGATAGCTACGGCGTGCGACCCACGGGCACGGTCCGGGTGTACAGCGGCAGCAGGCTGGTCAAGAGCGCGACCCTCCGTGCCTCGCAGAACGGCAAGGTGACGGTGACACTGCCGAAGCAGGCAGTGGGGCGGCACGCTATCTCCGCGCGGTACCTGGGCAACTGGCAGCTGGCCGCCTCGCGATCGACCTCAGCCACGCTGACCGTCGTTCGGTGAACAGCCGACGACGGTCAGCGCGTCGCCGTCAGCCAGCGCTCGAGCACGGCATGGGCCGCCCCTGAGTCCAGCGCCTCGTTGGCCCGCGCTATCCCTGCGGCCAGCTGCTCCTCGAGGGAGCCGGATGACGCGGCGTGCACGGCCAGCGCTGCGCCGGCGTTGAGCACGACCGCGTCGCGGATCGGACCCGTCTCGCCCTCGAGCAGCCGGCGCACCACCGAGGCGTTGTAGGCGGCGTCCTGCCCGCGCAGGTCGGCGGCACTGCCCCGCGGGATGCCGAGGGGCTCCGGGTCCACCACATGCTCGGAGACAGCACCCTCGTGCACCACCCAGACGCGCGAGGTGGTGGTCGTGGTCAGCTCGTCGAGGCCGTCGTCGCCGCGGAAGACCCAGGCGTCCACCCCGCGGCGGGCGAAGACGCCGGCCATCACCGGGGCGATCTGTGGGTTCGCGCACCCGATGGCCTGGGCCTGCGGCTTGGCCGGGTTCGCGATCGGGCCGAGGATGTTGAACGTCGTACCCACGCCGAGCTCGCTGCGCGCCACCGCGGCGTGGCGCAGCGCGGGGTGGAAGGCCGCGGCGAAGCAGAAGGTGATGCCCGCCTCCTGGGCCACCCGGGCCACCTCGGCGGCGGAGAGGTCCAGCCGGATGCCCAGCGCCTCGAGCACGTCGGCGGAGCCCGCCTTCGACGAGGCTGACCGGTTGCCGTGCTTGACCACGGTCACCCCGGCGCCGGCGGCGACGATCGCGGCCATGGTTGAGATGTTCACCGAGAAGGAGCGGTCTCCCCCGGTGCCGACCACGTCGAGCACCCGGCCGGCGACGGGCAGCGGGGTGGCGTGCTCGTACATCGCGTCGACCAGCCCCTGCAGCTCGTCGACCGTCTCCCCCTTGGCCCGCAGCGCCACCGCGAACCCGGCCACCTGCACCGCCGTGGCGTTGCCGCTGAGGATCTCCCCCATCGCCCAGGCGGTCTGCTCCGCCGAGAGGTCGCGGCCGGCGATCAGCCCGGCGAGGACGTCGGGCCAGGTGTGCTCGGTGCTCACCGCAGGCTCAGCTGGTGGCGGGCACCCGTGAGCGCAGCAGCCGGATCACGGCGTCGGCGAGCTCCAGCGGGTCGATGGGGTGCGGTACGGCGGCGTCCGCGCGCGACCACGCCGCGAGCCAGTTGTCGTCGACCCGGCCGGTGAGCACCAGGATCGGCGGGCAGTTGTAGATCTCATCCTTCATCTGCCGGCAGATGCCCATGCCGCCGGCGGGGACGGCCTCGCCGTCGAGGATGGCCAGCGCGATCGTCCCGGAGTCCATCTGCTGGATCACCACCGGCTCGGTGGCGACCTCGACGAAGTCCAGTTCGGGCAGGTCGGGGTGCGGCCGCTTGCCGAGCGCCAGCATCACCTGCTGGCGGGTGTCGGCGTCGTCGCTGTAGAGCAGCACCTTCACGGGGGCGGCGTCGGCGGAAGTCACACCCGGATGCTACAAGGACCGCCCGCGCGACGGCTGTGAGGTTCGCGACCGAAATCAACGGGGGGTCGGGTTACTCGTCGGAAGGCCCAACGGACATAATGGCGGACGTGGCGACAGCAAATGCGATTCCCGCGTCCAGGCTGCACGGTCATCACGACCGACCCAGCATGGTCAGCGTAGGCACGATCGTCTGGCTCTCCAGCGAGCTGATGTTCTTCGCGGCCCTGTTCGCGGCCTACTACACGATCCGCAACGTCAGCCCGGACCTGTGGGCCACCGAGACGCCGCACCTCGAGGTCGCTTTCGCCGCGGCGAACACCACCGTGCTGGTGCTGTCGTCGCTGACCTGCCAGATGGGCGTCTTCGCCGCCGAGCGCGGCCAGGTGGGGCGCCGCGGCCCGATCTGGAAGGTGCTGGGTGACGGCGGCTGGGGGCTGCGCGAGTGGTTCGTGCTGACCTACATCATGGGCTCGTTCTTCGTCGCCGGTCAGTGCTTCGAGTACACCAACATGATCCACGACGGCATCACGATCCCGTCGTCGTCGTACGGCACGGTCTTCTACCTGACTACCGGCTTCCACGCCCTCCACGTGACGGGCGGCCTGATCGCCTTCCTCTTCGTCCTCGGGCGCACCTTCATGGCCCGCAAGTTCACGCACGAGCAGGCCGTGACCGCGATCGTGGTGTCCTACTACTGGCACTTCGTCGACGTGGTGTGGATCGGTCTGTTCGCGACGATCTACCTCATCAAGTAGTCACGGCCTCTACGGAACAGGACTCAGGCGTGCGTCTCCTCCCCCGCAAGCTCTCAGGCAGCCTCTCCGCGAGGCGCCGCAGTCGCTTCGCCGCACCCGTGGTGCTGCTTCTCGGGCTGCTGGTCAGCGGTGGCGCGTACGCCGCGTTCGCGCCCGCCCAGGCCGACCAGCAGTCCAGTGACGCCTCGCTGGTCGCCCAGGGCCGCCAGCTCTTCCTCGTCGGCTGCGCCTCCTGCCACGGCCAGCACGGCGAGGGCGTGGTGACCGAGCGCGGCAACAACTACGGCCCGCCGCTGGTCGGCGTCGGCGCCGCCGCGGTCGACTTCCAGGTCGGCACCGGCCGGATGCCGATGGAGGAGCCCGGCACCCAGGCGCTGGAGAAGGCCCCGGTCTACAACCCCAAGGAGATCGAGGCGCTCGGAGCGTACGTCGCCTCCCTCGGTCCCGGGCCCGCCGTCCCGACCAAGGCCGACTACAACTACAAGCAGGGTGACGTGGTCAAGGGCGGCCAGTTCTTCCTGACCAACTGCACCGCCTGTCACAACTTCGCCGGCAGCGGCGGCGCGCTGCCGCACGGCCGGTTCGCCCCCTCGCTGCGCGGGGTCAGCCCCAAGCACATCTACGAGGCGCTGATCACCGGCCCGCAGCAGATGCCGGTCTTCGCCGACACCACCCTGAGCCCGCAGGCGAAGCGCGACATCATCGCCTACCTGAAGAAGAGCGAGGCGGCGCCGTCGTACGGCGGCTTCAGCCTCGGCGCGCTCGGCCCCGTCTCGGAGGGCCTCTACGCGTGGATCGCCGGCATCGGCTTCCTGGTCCTGATCGCCATCTGGATCGCCTCCGGCACCGCCAGCGTGAAGAACAAGAAGAAGGCGCAGACGCATGAGTGACACCCACGACCTCGTCGTCCCCGAGGCGCAGGAGCCCATCCCCGACCCGGGCCTGCCCGAGCACGAGGAGCGGCTGACCGACGCCTACCCGGCGCAGGCCCGTCGCGCCGAGCGGCAGGTCGCCACGCTGTTCGGGCTGTCGATGCTCTTCGCGGTGCTGTTCTGCGTCTCCTATTTCGTCTTCGACATCGGTCGGCACCCCACCAAGTTCCTCGGACTCGGCGCCTCCAACGTCTTCCTCGGGCTGTGCCTGGGCCTGGCGCTGCTGTGCATCGGGTTCGGCGCCATCCACTGGGCGCGCAAGCTGATGACCGACCACGAGATCGTGGAGTACCGCCACCCCGCCTCCTCCAGCGAGGAGGACCGCGTCGAGTCGCTGGCCGCCTTCCAGCAGGGCGTCGAGGAGTCCGGCATCGGCCGCCGGCCGCTGATCCGCAACACCCTGATCGGCGCGCTCGGCATGCTCGGCCTGCCCGCGATCGTGGCGTTGCGCGACCTCGGCCCGCTGCCCGGTGACAAGCTCTGGCACACCGTCTGGCGCCGGGGCATGCGGGTGGTCAACGACGTCGACGGCACGCTGATCAAGCCCTCCGACATGGTCGTCGGCCAGCTGGTCAACGCCGAGCCGGAGCTGTTCTTCGAGACCGACGCCAACGGCCAGCCCAAGGTCGAGGGCACCGAGCTGCTCCAGGAGAAGGCCAAGGCCGCGGTCATCCTGGTGCGGATGGACCCCGCCGACATCACCCCCGGCCCGGGCAAGGCCAACTGGGGGATCAACGGGATCCTCTGCTACTCCAAGATCTGCACCCACGTCGGCTGCCCGATCTCGCTGTGGGAGCAGCAGACCCACCACCTGCTCTGCCCCTGCCACCAGTCGACCTTCGACCTGGCCGACAACGGCAAGGTCGTCTTCGGCCCCGCTGCCCGGCCGCTGCCGCAGCTGCCGATCATGACCGACTCCGAGGGATACATCGTGGCCCAGAGCGACTTCAAACAGCCCGTCGGACCGAGCTTCTGGGAGCGTGGGTGAGTCACATGAGCACCACATCGAGCAACGGGACGCGCGCCGCCCAGATCGAGCAGTCCGGGATCGTCGGCGGCATCGCCAACTGGGCGGACGACCGGCTGGGCATCGGGTCGCTGGCCAAGAAGAACCTGCGCAAGGTCTTCCCCGACCACTGGTCCTTCATGCTCGGCGAGATCGCGCTGTGGAGCTTCGTCGTACTGCTCCTGACCGGTGTCTTCCTCTCCCTGTGGTTCCAGCCGAGCATGGTCGAGACCGTCTACAACGGCTCCTACGACCGGCTGCGCGGCATCGACATGTCCGCGGCCTACGCCTCCACGCTGCACATCTCCTTCGACGTGCGTGCCGGGCTGCTGATGCGGCAGATGCACCACTGGGCCGCGATGATCTTCATCGCCGCGATGCTGATCCACCTCGCCCGCGTCTTCCTCACCGGCGCCTTCCGCAAGCCGCGTGAGCTCAACTGGATGATCGGCGGCGTGCTGCTGCTCCTGGGCATCCTGGAGGGCTTCGCCGGCTACTCGCTGCCCGACGACCTGCTCTCCGGCACCGGCCTGCGGATCGCCGACGGGCTGATCAAGGCGACCCCGGTGGTCGGCTCCTACATGTCGTTCTTCCTGTTCGGCGGGGAGTTCCCGGGCAACGAGATCGTCTCCCGGCTCTACATCGTGCACGTGCTGCTGATCCCCGGCCTGCTGCTGGCACTGATCGGTGCCCACATGCTGCTGCTCGTCTACCACAAGCACACCCAGTGGCCCGGGCCCGGCCGCACCGAGAAGAACGTCGTGGGCTTCCCGATGCTCCCGGTGTACGCCGCGAAGGCCGGCGGCTTCTTCTTCATGGTTTTCGGCACCATCGCGCTGATGGGCGGCCTGCTGACCATCAACCCGATCTGGCTCTACGGGCCCTACGACCCGTCGAAGGTGACCGCGGGCTCGCAGCCGGACTGGTACATGGGTATCGCCGAGGGCCTGCTGCGGATCATGCCGTCGAACTTCGAGACCCATATCTGGGGCAAGACGATCAGCTGGAACGTCTTCCTGCCCGGCCAGGTGCTGCCGATCGTGCTGTGGGCGATCGTGATCTTCTACCCGTTCCTCGAGGCGTGGATCACCGGTGACAAGCGGGAGCACCACCTGCTCCAGCGGCCGCGCAACGCCCCGACCAGGACGGGGTTCATGGCGGCGATGATGACCGTCTACGGCCTGCTGTGGGCCGAGGGCGGCAACGACATCATCGCGAAGGTCTTCCACCTGAACCTGAACAACATCACCTACTTCATGAGGGGCGCGATCTTCATCGGGCCGGTGATCGCGTTCATCATCGCCAAGCGCTGGTGCATCGCGCTGCAGCGCCAGGACAACGAGATGCTGCTGCACGGCTACGAGTCCGGGGTCATCCTGCGCGACGCGCAGGGCGGCTACACGGAGCGTCACCTGCCGCTGAGCCTGGACCACGCCTACACGCTGACCGCGCGCGAGCGGGACACCATCTACACCTCCGAGCCGGGCACCGACCTGCACGGGGTGGCGAACCCGCGCTCGCGCAAGGAACGCCTCCGTGCCCGCCTCTCGCGGGCCTGGTTCGGCGCCAGCGTGCAGAAGCCGACGGCCGAAGAGCTGGAGGAGGCACACCACCACGCGGACCACGTCCGCGAGCTGGAGTCCGACCTGGCCCACCCGGTCGCCGGCAAGGAGTTCGACGACCACAACCTGCGCAACACCGACGACATCCCCCTGCGGGGGCATTGAGCCGGCTGGCATCGGCCCGGGAGCTTCGGCTCCCGGGCTCTTGCTTTTGCGGGTCCGTTTGCCGGGGGTCGGTTTCCCAGGTGATGAACCGAAACTGCCTCCTCGCACGAGTTGCTCCCCGGGTGAAGAGGCAGTCCGGTGTGCGAGGAGGCCCGAACACGGGCCGACTCGCCTTGGAGTCGGCCGACCAGCCAGGCTCCACAGGTGACATCCCACCCGCGATCTCCACAGCCCGGACGACGAGAGTCGTCCGCCGTACCCCCTCTCCCCCATGCTTCCCGCATGGACGACCCGCTGCGCGTCATCGCCGAGGCCGAGGGCGTCTTCCTGCGACGGGAGGCGCTCGGCTGTGGCTACACGGACAAGCTGATCCGCTCGCGCATGCGTTCCGGCGCGTGGCACCGCGTGCGCCACGGCGCCTACTGCTTCTGGGACCAATGGGCACCGCTCAAGCCTGAACAACGGCACCTGCTGCTGGCCAAGGCAGTGCTGCGTACGACGCCCGGCCCCGTCGCGCTCAGCCACACCACCGCACTGATCGCCCACGGCGTGGCGGTCTGGGGTGCGGACCTGCGGCGGGTGCACGTGACCCGTCTGGACGACGGCGCTGCCCGTGTCGAGCACGACGTCATCCACCACGTCGGTCGGCTGGCCGCTGGCGAGGTCGTCGAGCAGGACCGGCTGCCCGTGGTCGGCGCCGCTCGGGCAGTCGTCGAGGCCGCCAGCATCCTGAGCACGGAGTCTGCGCTCGTCTCGGCGGACTCGAGCCTGTTCCGGAAGCATTGCACTCCCGATGACCTGCACGCGGTGGCAAGGGCCTGCAACCACTGGCCCGGCTCGCAGAAGATCCACGTGGTGCTGCACCGCATGGACGGGCGGCACGAGTCACCCGGCGAGTCCCGCAGCGACTACCTGTTCTGGCGACATGGCCTGCCCCGGCCGGAGCCACAGTGGAAGGTCTACGACCATCGCGGCATCCTCGTCGCCGCGCTGGACTTCGCCTGGCCCGCGCTCGGGGTCTGGGGCGAGTTCGACGGCCGAGTGAAGTACGGCCGACTGCTCCGGGAGGGCCAAGAACCCGGGGACGCCGTCTTCGAGGAGAAGCAGCGCGAGGACCGCGTACGCGCGCTCACCGGGTGGCTCTGTGGGCGGATCGTCCACGTCGACCTCGACAACCCTGCGCTGACGGCCGGGCGGTTCCAGATGCTCTTCGCCCGGGCGGCGGCGGCCCGGGCCGCCATCGGCGCCTGAGTCCTCCTGGCACGGCAGCGGACCTGCGTCCTGTTGGGCACGACAGCACGGCGCCTGAGTCCCGTCAGGCGCGTCACCGGTGAGACTGAGGGCGCGAGGGACCAGCGGAGCCCGGCGGTTCAGCCCACCAGCAGCGCCCGGCCGGTCAGCTTTGCCATCAGCGTCCGGGGGTTGAGCCGCATGAAGAAGGCCGCCGACCTGTCGGTCAGTCAGCTGCCCCCGAATCGGCGGACCTCACACAGCGAACTGCCTCTTCACACGGGGAGCAACTCGTGCGGAGAGGCAGTTTGGGTTCCTAA
This sequence comes from Marmoricola sp., assembly GCA_036518175.1. Classification (GTDB taxonomy): domain Bacteria; phylum Actinomycetota; class Actinomycetes; order Propionibacteriales; family Nocardioidaceae; genus Marmoricola. The sequence continues at coordinate 6,639 of DATDNR010000094.1, read as the reverse complement.
CCTGGGAAACCGACCCCGCCGACCGCGAAACTGCCTCGCCGACCGCGGAGGCAGCCACCGCCCGACAGGCCGGCTCAGTGCAGCGCAGAGCCCTGCTTGTACTCCTTGAACGACTCGTTCCAGTCGCCGTAGCCGTTGTCCAGCGTCATGTAGTGGTCGCTGCCGGTGTACTCGACCGGGTCACCGACCAGGCTGTTGTCGAAGAGCCAGGCGGCGTTCGAGGTGCTCATCCCGGTGCAGCCGTGCGAGACGTTGCTGTGCCCCTGGTAGGCGACCGACCACGGCGCGGCGTGGAGGAACTCACCGGTGTAGGTGAGCCGCATGGCGTACTCGACGTTGTTGAGGTCGTAGCCGTCGGCGCTGTTGGGGTCGATGCCGATCGTCTCGGAGTTCATCTCGGTGTGCCGCAGCTTGTTGACGATCACCTTCACGCCCGAGCGAGTGGTGTACTTGGGCTGCGCGCCGGTGGTGACCGGGATCGTCCGGATCAGCTTGCCGCCGCGGTAGACGTGCAGCTGGTCGGTGCGGATGTTGACCTTGTCGACCTGGTCGCGGCCGATGGTGAAGTGCGAGGTGCGGTCGAGCTGGCCGTAGATGCCCCCGCCGGCCGGCACGCTGTTGATGTTGGCCTCGACGGTGACCTGGGTGCCCGGCTGCCAGTAGTGCTTCGGCCGCCAGTGCACCTCGTGGTCGCTGATCCAGTGGAAGGCGCCGACCTGGTGAGGCTGGGTGATCACCTTCAGGTGCTTCTCGATCGCGGCCTCGTCGGTCACGGCGACGTCGAAGTGGATGATCACCGGCATCGCGACGCCGACGGTCGAGCCGTCGAGCGGGGCGAAGCTGGGGTAGGTCTGCTCGGCGAGGCTCAGGTCGGCGGTGTGGAAGACCGAGCGGTAGCGCTTCACCAGGCCCTTGGCGTCGACCGCCGTGCCGCGCACGACGTACTTGCGCCCCGGCTCCAGCCGCTGGGTGGCCCGCCAGCTGCTGCCGTCGGCGGCGAGCTTGCCGGCCACGACCTGCTTGTGGGAGCGCACGGTCACCTGCTTGAGGGTGCCGTCGGTGACGTTGACCTTCACGAAGCGGCTGACCTTGACGTCCTCGGAGCCGTTGCGGACGTTGGTCTCGATGTCGGCGGCGGAGACCTGCGGCGCCGCGACCTGCGAGGCCCGGGCGCCGGGCGTGTGCCTGTCGCCGGCCGCGGCGTTCGGGCTGCCGGTAGCACTGCACCCACTCATCGCGACCGCCACGCCCAGCGCAGCCCCGAGTCCGAGCACACCGCGGCGGCGGTGCCCTCGAGCGAAGGTGACGCGCTGGGTCATGACTGAGCCCCCGTTGATGAGTGTCCTGGCCGCCAACACCCTAACAAGTGCAGACGAATCCTCTTCGCCACCACGCGGTGGCGCTTCTCACCAGTCAGACGCCCGGGGACCCGGAAAGGTTGCCTCAGCCTCAGTGCGCGTGCTCCCCGCGGTAGAACTCGAAGATCAGTCCGGAGAGGGCGAAGATGCCGAAGATCGCGCCGATGATGAACAGCCACCAGGCGAAGATCACGCCGAGCACGATCACCGCCAGGCAGGCGGCGCACCACAGCGGCCACCAGCTGTACGGCGGGAAGAAGCCCAGCTCGCCCGCACCGTCGGCGATCTCGGCGTCCTTGCGGTCCTCGGGTCGCGGCTCCATCTTCCTGGCGTGGAAGCCGAGGTAGAAGGAGATGAGAGCCGTGAGCAGGGTGGTCATGATCAGCGCCGCCGTGCCGGTCGGCTCGTAGGCGATGAACCAGTAGGCCGGCGTCACGATCACCAGGAAGACCGTGCAGAGGATGAAGATCCAGGCTTCGGCCCGCATCAGGCGTCGCCTCCCTTGTCGAGGTGCTCGTGGCGGCCTTCCATCTCAGGAGCGTCGGCGAACATGCTGCCCTCCTGCTCCTCGTGGACCTCGTACTCCATCATCGCGATCTCCGGGTGGTGCAGGTCGAAGGCCGGCGACTCCGAGCGGATCCGCGGCAGCGAGACGAAGTTGTGCCGCGGCGGCGGGCAGCTGGTCGCCCACTCCAGCGAGCGGCCCCAGCCCCACGGGTCGTCGACGGTGACCTTCGGCGTGCGCGAGGACTTGTAGACGTTGTAGGCGAACGGGATCATCGAGGAGGCCAGGATGAAGGCGCCGATGGTGGAGACCTGGTTGAGCGTGGTGAACCCGTCGGAGGCCGAGTAGTCGGCGTACCGCCGCGGCATGCCCTCCACGCCCAGCCAGTGCTGCACCAGGAACGTGGTGTGGAAGCCGATGAACAGCAGCCAGAAGTGGATCTTGCCCAGGCGCTCGTCGAGCATCCGGCCGGTCATCTTCGGCCACCAGAAGTAGAAGCCCGCGAACATCGCGAACACCACCGTGCCGAAGACCACGTAGTGGAAGTGCGCCACCACGAAGTAGGAGTCGGAGACGTGGAAGTCCAGCGGCGGCGAGGCCAGGATGATGCCGGTCAGGCCACCGAAGAGGAAGGTCGTCAGGAAGCCCAGCGACCACAGCATCGGTGTCTCGAAGGTGATGGACCCGCCCCACATGGTGCCGATCCAGTTGAAGAACTTCACCCCGGTCGGTACGGCGATCAGGAACGTCATGCCCGAGAAGAAGGCCAGGTTGACCGCTCCGGTCACGAACATGTGGTGCGCCCACACCGCGACCGAGAGCACCGCGATGCCGAGCGTGGCACCGACCAGGCCGACGTACCCGAAGATCGGCTTGCGGCTGAACACCGGGAAGATCTCGGTCACGATGCCGAAGAACGGCAGCGCGATGATGTAGACCTCCGGATGGCCGAAGAACCAGAAGAGGTGCTGCCACAGGATCGCGCCGCCGTGCGAGGTGTCGAAGACGTGCGCCCCCAGTTTGCGGTCGGCCTCCAGGGAGAGCAGCGCGCCGGCCAGGATCGGGAAGGCGATCAGCACCAGGATGCTGGTGACCAGCGTGTTCCAGGTGAAGATCGGCATCCGGAACATCGTCATGCCCGGCGCGCGCATGCAGATGATCGTGGTCACGAAGTTGACGCCACCGAGGATGGTGCCGAGGCCGGCGAGCCACAGCCCCATCACCCACATGTCGCCACCGACGCTGGGCGAGCGGACCGCGTCGGACAGCGGGGTGTAGGCGGTCCAGCCGAAGTCCGCGGCGCCCTCGGGCATCAGGAAGCCGGCGCCGGCGATCAGGCCGCCGAAGAGGAAGAACCAGTAGCTGAGCATGTTCAGCCGCGGGAACGCCACGTCGGGCGAGCCGATCTGCAGCGGCATGATCATGTTGCCGAACCCGAAGAACAGCGGGGTCGCGAACAGCAGCAGCATGATCGTGCCGTGCATGGTGAACAGCTGGTTGTAGGTCTCGTCGTTGACGATCTGCTGGCCGGGGAAGGCCAGCTCGGACCTGATCAGCAGCGCGAGGATGCCGCCGACGAGGAACCAGGCGAACGCCGTGCCGATGTAGAGCTTGCCGATGACCTTGTGGTCGGTCGTGGTGATGACCCGGACGATCTGCTGCCCGAGGGTGCGAGTGGGTGCGACCCGGGGCGCGTCGGAGACGGCGGTCACTTCACTCCTCCTTTGTAGGCCTGGTCGGTCTTGCCGAGGCCGGCGACGGTGTTGGCGTACTTCGAGCCGAGGGCCAGACCGGTGTTGCCAGCCTTCTGCAGCTGGCGGAGGTGGGCGTCGAACTGCTGCTCGTCGACGACGTGGACGTTGAAGAGCATCCGGGAGTGGTAGACGCCGCAGAGCTCGGCGCAACGGCCCTTGAAGGTGCCGTAGCGGGTCGGAGTGATCGCGAACGAGTTGTCACGGCCGGGGATGACGTCCTTCTTGAAGAGGAAGTCGGGTACCCAGAAGCTGTGGATCACATCCGGCGAGTACAGGTGGAACTCGACCGTCTGGCCCTTGACCAGCCACAGCGTGGGCCGCCGGGCGGTGGTGCCGGCGTCGTACACGGTCTTGCCGCCGACGGCGGGCTCGTTGCGGTAGTTGAAGGTCCAGGACCACTGCTCGCCGACCACGGTGACCGTGTGGTCGGGGTTCTTGACGTCGTGGTCGACCTTCTCCTGGGTCTGCACGGTGAAGAAGAAGAAGACGATGACCATCACGATCGGGGCGACCGTGTAGAAGATCTCGATCGGCAGGTTGTAGCGCGTCTGCACCGGGATCTCGTCGGCGCTGCGGCGCCGGTAGGCGATCCAGACGTAGAACATCAGGCCCCAGGTGAGCAGGCCGGTGAGCATCGCGGCCAGCCAGGCCCAGTGCCACAGGTCGTAGATCCCCCAGGCCTCCTTGGAGCTGGGGATCGGCAGCGCGAGCCGCTTGATCTGGTCGGTCCGCTCCCGGGAGCAGCCACTGAGGAAGAGCATCGCCCCGACCAGGACGCCGCCGTACAGCATCCGGCGCGCGCGCTTGGGGATTCGCAGACCCACGAACGAGCCCTTTCTTGTCCCGACACCTGTGCAGACGAAGGAACACTACTACTCGCCGGTCGCGAGCCCGCCTTCAGCCCCCGGGTAGTTCGCCGTGTGCTGGGTCACCCCGGCCGGGCCCTCGGGAGAGTGGCCGGGAGCGGGGGTACGACGCCCCGTCAGCCGGCCATCGCGGCGCGCACGTCGGCGGCCGCCTGCTGGCCGTAGGCGCCCCCGACGCGGGCGGCGAAGGCCTCGTGGTCGAATGAGTACTCCTGGGTGCCGACCCGCTCCACGACGTAGGCCGCGATGGTGCAGCCGACCTGGGCGGCGCGCTCCAGGGAGAGGTCCCACTCCAGCGCGGCCAGGAAGCCGGCGCGGAAGGCGTCGCCGACCCCGGTCGGCTCCACGGCGGTGACGCCGGGCACCGCGGCCACCTCCACCTGCGAGCCGTCCTTGCTCTGCACCCGGACCCCCTCGGGGCCGAGGGTGGTGACCTGGATGCCCACCCGGTCGAGGACCTCCTCGGCCGACCAGCCGGTCTTCTGCTCGATCAGGTGCGACTCGTACTCGTTGGAGAACAGCAGCGCCGCGCCGTCGACCAGGCTGCGGATCATCTCGCCCTCCGCGAAGGCGAGCTGCTGGCCGGGGTCGGCGATGAACGGGTAGCCGCGGCTGCGGCACTCCTCGGTGTGGTTGAGCATCGCCTGCGGGTCGTCGGGGCCGATCAGCACGTGCTGGGGGAAGCCGACCCGCTCGACGATGGGGGCGAGCTCGACCAGCCGGGCCTCGGACATCGCACCGGGGTAGAACGAGGCGATCTGCGCCATGGACTCGTCCGTCGTACACACGAACCGGGCGGTGTGCAGGCTGTCGGAGATGCGCACCGAGTCGCAGTCCACGCCGTGCCGCTCCAGCCAGGAGCGGTAGTCGCGGAAGTCCTCCCCGGCCGCGCCGACGAGCACCGGCCGCAGCCCGAGCATGCCGAGCGCGAAGGAGATGTTGGGCGCGCAGCCGCCGCGGCGGATCTCGAGGTCCTGCACCAGGAAGGACAGCGAGATCTTGTCCAGCTGCTCGACGACCAGCGAGTCGCGGAACCTGCCGTGATAGGTCATCAGGTGGTCGGTGGCGATGGAGCCCGCGATCAGCAGCGACATGATCGGCACACTACCGAGCGGTACCGGTGGGCGTACCCGGCGGTAGCGCCTAGCGTCGAGGCATGAGCCTCGAGCCCCGCCAGCGCCTCGCGTACGACGACGCCGACACGACTGCCCAGATGCACGCCGACTGCGCCGCCGCCGCCCGCCGGATGCGGCTCCCCCGCCGCTCCCGGGTGTCCGAGGCGGCGGTGGCCGCCCCGCCGTCGATCCTCTACGCCGACTACCGCGAGGCGACCAAGCCCGAGATCAGCATCAGCGAGGCGACCGCCCGGCTCGCCGCCAGCCTGCACCTGCACCTGGACTGAGCTGCGAGAGGCCCTCGGCCCCTGGACACGACGAGACCCCTGGCGTCCGTCCGGACGTCGTGGTCGCCGACCATGCCGGCGCCACCCGAGCATCGGGAACCGGACCGTCGTCAGCCTCGCCACGCTGTGCGACGCGGTCGGGCTCCGCAACACCGAGGCCCACCACGCCCGCGCTGACGCCCGCGCCGCGCAGCCGACGAACGGCGCCCACCGTCCCGGGCGCCCAGCTGGCACGACACACGGCACCTCTGACTCACGCCGGCACCTCTGTCGAGCACCAGGCGTGGCTCGACCTGGCCGCGGAGTGCGTGGCCGTTCGGTGCCCGCACCTGCACACCGAGGCCGCCCTGGCGGCCGCGGCGAACGGTGCCGACTTGCTCGAGGACCTGACCGCGCTGCTGCCGACGGCCACCGAACCGGGCCAGCCGGGAACCCTGCTCGGAGCCGTCGCCGAGCTCATCGAAGGCGGTGCCGCCTGGGCGAACCCGCCGGCCGCCCGACCGACCCTCGTGTCGGCCAAGGCGATGACCTGGTGGGCCAGCCTGAAGCCCCAGGTCGCTGCCAGCGCCGCGTGCCTCGCCCGCCCTGAAGGCCGCGTCAACCCGAACCCGTATCTTCCCCGCAGCTGATTGCCGCCGTGACTGCCGGCCCGGTCTCAGGAAGGCGCTGCGGAACCCTGTCACTCGGCACAATGCGGTCGTGACCGAGCAGAGCGAGGGTGCCGAGGTGGATGCGGTAGTCGCTGCGAGGGCCC
>DATDNR010000093.1:0-3546 GCA_036518175.1 Marmoricola sp. | reverse complement strand
CGCGGAAGCCGCGGTCACCGAGCACGCAACGGCCACGAGCGGCGATGACCGCGTGCGCCGGCCCGATCGGCACCGTCTCGGTGCCGGGCAGGTACCACGCGTAGAGGCCGCAGCGGCAGTCCGCCGACGGCGGCGCGTGCTCCGCTCCCAGGACGCATCGGGCACACTCGAGCGTCCCGTCCCACGGCCCGGCTCCGGAGTGCACCAGGGGATACAACCCGTCGGCGCGCAGCTCGAACTGGCGGTAGCCGCGCAGCTCCCCTGGCACGAGGGCGACCCCTCGCTCCGGCTCCTGCGCCGGCGTGGTCATGTCCGTGCGGGAGCCGGGGCTGCCGGTGCGGGCTCGGTCTGCCGGACCGGCTCGGGCACCGGCTCGTCCGGCAGCGGCTCGAACTCGACCTCGCGACGTTCGGTACCGATGTTTCCCATTACTCCCCCATCGGAGCGACGTTGTGGTTGCTGCGGAAGATGTTCTCCGGATCCCACTGCTGCTTCAGCGCCGCGAGCCGCTGCCGCTTGGTGTCGCCGTACCCCGCACGGACGCCGGCCTCGCCGGTGTCCGGCTCGAAGTTGAGGTAGACGCCGCCGGTCGCCGCCGGCTCGAACGCCGCGCTGAACTCCCTGACCCAGGCCATCTCGTGCTCGGTCTCGGAGTCGCTGCGCCAGCAGGCGATGGGGTGCGCCATGTACGCCGCTCCGCGGTTGCTCACCGCGGTCGCGTCCTCGGCGACGTCGGCGATGGCGCCACCGTTGCGGAAGATGATGCCCTGGTCCATGGGCGAGCCGATGTGGCGCCCGTTCTCCAGGTAGGCGTCGATGACGTCGTCGGTCAGGGCGGTCACGTAGTGGCCACGGTGGTAGTTCATCCACCCCCTGGGGGCGAAGCCGTCGAGCATCCCCTGCAGTGCGGTGTAGGGCATCGGCTGCAGCACGTCGATCCCCCCGGCCATGATCTCCCGCAACGGCGCCACGGCCTCCTCGGCGTCCGCGGGGTCGCCGAGCCACGCCACGACCAGGCCGAAGCCCGGCTTGCCCACCATCTCGGGCGGCACGAAGTCCTCCGGTGGCGCGAGCACGGTGGCCAGGGCCGTGGCGAGGTCGGCCGGAGCCGTCTCGATGTAGTCGCGGTAGGCCCGCGCGGCCTCCTCCCCGCGGGCTCCGTCGTTGGGAAGCACCAGCAGGCCGGCCATCATCAGTGGCCGGATCGGGTGCGCGCGGAACTCGAAGGAGGTCACCACACCGAAGTTCGCGCCGGCGCCGCGCAGGGCCCACATCAGCTCGGGGTTCGTCTCGTCGGTGACGTGGAGCAGCTCGCCGCTGGCCGTGATCAGGTCGGCGCCGACGAGGTTGTCGCAGGAGAGCCCGTACTTCGTGGACAGCCAGCCGTATCCGCCGCCGAGGGTGAAGCCACCGACACCGGTGGTGGTGACCCGGCCGCCCGGCGTGGCCAGCCCGAACATCTCCAGGTCGCGGTCGTACTCGCCCCACAGGGTCCCCGCGCTGGCGCGGGCGGTGCCGGCCTCGGGGTCGACGTGCACGCCCTTGAGGCTCGACAGGTCGATCAGCACACCCCCCTCGACGGTGCCGAGCCCGGCGACCTGGTGGCCACCGCAGCGCACCGCCAGCGGCAACCGCTGCTGCCGGGCGAACGCCACCGCGTCCCGGATGTCCGCGGCCCCGGTGGGCTGCACGATCAGCACCGGGTGCCGGTCGATGCTGCCGTTGTAGACCGCACGCGCCTCGTCGTACTCCGGGTCCGCGGGGCGGATCGCCTTGCCCCGGAAGCCGTCCGGGAGGCCTATCTCGGCGATGGTGCCAACGCTCATGGCGGTTCTCCTCTGCAGCGGGGTGGAGGTCTCAATCCATGCAACGCCGAGGCACCAGCGGCCACCATGGCCCATCCGGACCATTGGCCCGCAGGGCGCCACCCGCGGACGTCGACGCACCGCTCGAGCCGATGCACCTAGTCTCGGGGCCATGGCCTGGGTGCACGCCGTCATCGACCTTCCCTTCGACCGGTCCGCCGCGCCGGCGGAGTTCTGGGCTCAGGCGTTCGGCTGGAGGCTGGGCGCGCCCTGGCCCGCCCATCCGGAGCTGCGCAGCTTCGAGCCACCGTCCGGGAGGCCGTACATCCACCTCCAGACGATCGACGGGCCGCCGCGGGTACACCCCGACCTGGAGAGCGACGACCCGTCGGCGACCGTACGACGCGCCGAGGGGCTCGGCGCACGTCTCCTCCGTCGTTGCGATCGCTGGACGACCCTGCAGTCGCCCGGCGGCCTGCCCTTCTGCGTGGTCCCGGCACGTGAGCACGCAGCCCCGGCGCCCACCACCTGGCCGGACGGGCACCGCAGCCGCCTGGTGCAGATCTGCATCGACTCTCCGCGCTCCGCCCATGACGCGGAGGTCGCCTTCTGGCGTGCCCTGCTGCCCGGCAGGTGGGCCGGGTCCACCGCGCCCGAGTTCGCGGGCAAGTGGCACGACGACGCCGGCTCCCCCCTCCAGCTGCTGTTCCAGCGTCTCGACGAACCGGACGGAGCGGTCCGGGCCCACCTCGATCACGGCACCGACGACCGGCTGGGCGAGGTCCGCCGGCTGCAGGCGCTCGGCGCCGAGGACGTCGGACCGGGGCGCGGCTGGCACACGCTCCGCGATCCGGCGGGCGTGGCGTTCTGCGTCACCGACAACTCACCCGAGCAGACCGCAAGACGCGACATCGGGTGAGGCTGTGGGTGCGACCGACCCGGTCGGATACGGCGAAAAACCGCCCGGCCGGGCCACAGCCAGCCACGCCGGCGCGACCTACGGTGAGGCCATCACCGACGGCTGCGGCCTCGAGCCCGACGGGAGGCATCCCATGTCCGACAAGAAGAACATCGCCGACCCCCACGAGCGGCGCGCCTTCAAGGACCACGGCCACATGGACGTCGTCACCCTCGGTGGGTTCACGCTCGGGCGCGGGGTGTTCGAGCCCGGCTGGCGCTGGTCGAACGACGTGCAGCCGATCGCCGGCACCGAGTCCTGCCAGGTCCACCACACCGGGATCTGCCTCTCCGGGCAGATGACGATCCGGTTCAACGACGGGCAGGAGCTCGACATCAGCCCCGGCGACGTCGTCGACCTCGACCCCGGCCACGACGCCTGGACCGTGGGTGAGGAGCCGTGCGTGATCCTCGACACCGGCGTCGCGCGGTACGCCAAGCCGCAGTGACCGGACGCTGAGGACGGGCTACACCAGCGCCGCGCCGGCGTACGACGCCGCGGTGGCCCGGCACCGCGCTGCGTCGCGGTGGTGCCCGGCTGCCTCGTAGATCGACGCGGCCTCGTCCAGCAGGCGGCCGGCCTCCCCCGCCCGGCCCTCCGCCCGATCCTCCGCCCGATCCTCCGCCCGGTCCTCCGCCCGGCCCTCCGCTCGATCCTCCGCCCGGGCAACGTGCGCCCGGGCCTCGAGCACCGCCGCCTGCCACACGCTGGTCTCCCACAGCTCGGTCGACACGGTGGCGGCGGCCAGGTGCCGGCGAGCCCCCTCCAGGTCGCCGACGTCGG
>DATDNR010000092.1:0-14418 GCA_036518175.1 Marmoricola sp. | reverse complement strand
CAAGCGGGCCGGCCTTGCGCGGGCGCTCGTCCTCGATCCCGAGATCGTGCTCTTCGACGAGCCGGACTCCGGCCTCGACCCGGTGCGCACCGCCTTCCTCAACCAGCTCATCGTCGACCTCAACGCCCAGATCGACGCGACCTTCCTGATCGTCACCCACGACATCAACACCGCGCGCACCGTGCCGGACAACATCGGGCTGCTCTACCACAAGCACCTGGCCATGTTCGGTCCGCGCGAGATGCTGCTCAGCTCGGAGGAGCCGGTCGTCCGCCAGTTCCTCAACGCCCAGCGCGTCGGCCCGATCGGGATGTCGGAGGAGAAGGACGCCGACGAGCTGGCCGCGGAGAAGGACCAGGAGCTGCCCCCGCTGCCGCCGATCCCGCTCCAGCTCGAGCCGTCCAACGGCATCCCACGGCGCAGCCAGCGGCCGCCGGGGGAGTGGTGCCGGTCGAACGGCATCACCCCGCCGCCGGGCTCCTTCGAGGAGAACATGACGATGGCGACGGGGGTCTGAGCGACCATGTCCTCCACCGTCGCCACGCGGGTGCTCGCCCCGGTCGGCACCGCGGGCAAGCTCTTCGCATTCGCCCTCGACGTGATGCGCTCGCTCGTCCGCCCGCCGTTCCAGCTCCGCGAGTTCATCCAGCAGGCCTGGTTCATCGCCTCGGTGACCATCATCCCGACCGCCCTGGTCGCGATCCCGTTCGGCGCGGTGATCGCGCTGCAGGTCGGCGGGCTGATCCAGCAGTTCGGCGCCCAGTCCTTCACCGGCTCGGCCTCGGTGCTGGCGGTCGTCCAGCAGGCCGCTCCGATCGGCACCGCGCTGCTGATCGCCGGCGCCGGTGGGTCCGCGGTGGCCGCCGACCTGGGCGCCCGGAAGATCCGCGAGGAGCTCGACGCCATGATGGTGCTCGGCATCGACCCGATCCAGCGCCTGGTCGTGCCGCGGGTGCTGGCCGCGGCGATGGTCGCGGTCTTCCTCAACGGGATGGTCAGCGTGGTCGGCGTGGCCGGAGGCTACTTCTTCAACGTGATCCTGCAGCACGGCACTCCCGGCGCCTACCTGGCCAGCTTCACCGCCCTGGCGCAGCTCCCCGACCTGTGGGAGGGGATGTTCAAGGCGCTCCTGTTCGGGCTGATCGCCGCGGTCGTCGCCGCCTACAAGGGGATGAACGCCAAGGGAGGCCCCAAGGGCGTGGGTGACGCGGTGAACGAGTCCGTCGTGATCACCTTCCTGCTCCTGTTCGTCGTCAACTTCGTGATCAGCGCGATCTTCCTGCAGCTGGTCCCGCCGAAGACGGGTTGAGGCCATGGCAGACGTCAAGCAGGTCTACAAGCGACCGCTCCAGGCTCTCGACGACCTGGGTGGCCAGCTCGGCTTCTATCTCGGTGCCCTCGCGGCCGCTCCACGCAGCGTGGGTCGCTACAAGAAGGAGATCCTCCGGCTGCTCGCCGAGGTCACCCTCGGCAGCGGCGCCCTCGCCGTCATCGGCGGCACCGTGGGCGTCATCCTGGCGATGACCTTCTTCACCGGTGCCCAGGTGGGACTGTCTGGCTACGCCTCTCTCGACCAGCTCGGGGTGGCGGCCTTCTCCGGTTTCGTCTCGGCGTACTTCAACACCCGCGAGATCGCCCCGCTCGTCGCCGGCATCGCGCTGGCCGCCACCGTGGGCTGCGGCTTCACCGCGCAGCTCGGTGCGATGCGCATCTCCGAGGAGGTGGACGCGCTCGAGGTGATGGCGATCCCGTCGATGCCCTACCTGGTCACCACCCGGATCATCGCCGGGCTGGTCGCGATCGTGCCGTTGTACGTCGTCGGGCTGCTCTCCTCCTACTTCGCGACCCAGCTCGTCGTCACCGACTTCCTGGGGCAGAGCGCCGGCACCTACCACCACTACTTCAGCCTGTTCCTGCCGCCGGGCGACGTGCTCTGGTCGTTCGGCAAGGTGCTGGTCTTCGCGGTGGCCGTCATCCTGATCCACTGCTACTACGGCTACAACGCCAGCGGCGGCCCCGCCGGGGTGGGGGTCGCCGTGGGCCGCGCCGTACGCACCTCGATCGTCGTGGTCAACGTCATCGACCTCTTCCTCAGCATGGCGATCTGGGGATCCACGACCACCGTCAGGCTGGCGGGCTGACGCATGCGTGCCGTCCTGCGCCACCGCCTCCTCGGCGTCGTCTTCATCGGGCTGATCCTGCTCGGCATCTGGCTGGTCTACGCGGTGTTCACCCAGGCGTTCACCTCCTACGACAAGGTGAAGCTGGAGACCGACACGGTCGGGCTGCAGCTGCCCGACCGGGCCGACGTGAAGGTCCGCGGCGTCCTGGTCGGCGAGGTGCTCGACATGATCCCCAAGGCGCCCGGCAAGGGCGCGGAGCTGGTCCTGGGCATCGATCCCGACAAGATCGGCCAGATCCCGGCCGACGTCACCGCCTCGATCCTGCCCAAGACCCTGTTCGGGCAGAAGTACGTTGCGCTGGACATCCCGGCCCACGCCACCTCCTCGCCGTTGCACCCCGGCGCGGTGATCAGCCAGACCAAGCTGCCGATCGAGGTCGAGAAGGTGCTCAGCGACCTCTACCCGCTGCTGCGCACCGTCCAGCCCGCGGAGCTGAACTACACGCTCAACGCCGTGGCGGACGCCCTCGAGGGGCGCGGCGAGAAGCTGGGCCAGAGCCTGACCACCCTCGACGGCTACCTGCGCCGGCTCAACCCGCAGATCCCGGCGCTGCTGCAGGACATCCGGCTGCTCTCCTCGGTGAGCAGCACCTACGCCGACGTGGTGCCCCAGATCGCCGAGACGCTGCGCAACACCGTCAAGACCGGCAACACCTTGCTGACCGAGCAGCAGAAGCTGCACAGCTTCCTGCGCGACGTCAGCTCCTTCTCCGACACCACGCGAGGCTTCCTCGACGCCAACGGCGACAACATCGTCAGGCTCGGCCGGGTCGCCAGGCCGACGCTGGCGCTGCTGGCCCGCTACTCCCCGGAGTACCCCTGCCTGCTGCGCGGCCTGGTCCGCCAGATCCCCCGGCTGGCCAGCACCTTCCGCGGCTTCGTCTTCCACATCCAGGTGATCACGTTGCCGCGGCAGCCGCGCGGCTACACCCCCGCCGACCTGCCCGTGTACGGCGACAGCCGCGGACCGTCCTGCGCAGGGCTGCCCGACCCGCCCGGCAACCCGGCCCACCCCTACACCTCGCCGAACTTCCGCGACGGCGTCGACGACAACGGCGGCACGCTCGGCCGGGGTGACGACCAGCGCACCGCGCCCGGGTTCGCCCGCAAGCGGTCCCCGGTCAGCCCGGGGCTCACCTCCGGGGTCTCGGGGACCGCCTCGCAGAAGGCGCTGCTCAACGCCCTCACCGCGCCTGTGCTCGGCGTGCCGGCCGACCGCGTCTCCGACCTGACCACGCTGCTCTTCGCCCCGCTCGCCGCCGGCACGGAGGTGAGCGTGCGATGAGCCTGCTCGACAAGCGCACCAGCGCCGACCTGGTCAAGCTGCTGATCTTCGTCGTGGTCACCACCCTGGCCACCGGCGTGCTCGTGGTGCTGATCGGCAACCTGAGCTTCCGCCCCAGCCGGGACTACCAGGCGGTGTTCAGCGACAGCTCGGGCCTGGTCAAGGGCAGCGAGGTGCGCATCGCCGGCGTCCGGGTCGGCACGGTCAACGACATCAAGGTGGTGGACCGCGATCGGGCGCTGGTGGGCTTCACCGTCGACGACGATGCCGTGGTGACCCGCAGCTCGGAGGCGACGATCCGCTACCGCGACCTCGTCGGCGGCCGCTACATCTCCATCTCGCAGGGCGTCGGTGACGCCTCCCGGCTGCCGGACGGGGCGACGATCCCGATCAGCCGGACGCAGCCGGCGCTGGACCTCACCGTGCTGTTCAACGGCTTCAAGCCGCTCTTCGCCGCGCTGACGCCCTCCGACGTCAACAAGCTGTCCTACGAGATCATCCAGGTCTTCCAGGGCGAGGGCAGCAACCTCGAGGGCCTGCTGCAGAACACCGCCTCGGTGACCTCGACGCTGGCCGACCGCGACCAGGTGATCGGCCAGATGATCGACAACCTCAACGCGGTGCTGCGCACCGTCGGCCAGCGTGACCAGCAGCTGTCGGACCTGATCGTGCAGTTCCGGTCCTTCATGCACGGGCTGATGACCGACCGCCAGGCGATCCTCGGCTCACTGGACCAGATCTCCCAGCTCAGCCAGCAGACCGCCGACCTCGCCACCGGCATCCGGCCGTCCTTCGTCGAGGACGTGAAGCAGCTGCGGCGCACCGCCGGCAACCTGAAGCGGGGCCGCGGCGAGCTGGACCGGGCGCTGCAGATCCTGCCGATCAAGCTGACCAAGATCGGCCGCACGGCGATCTACGGCTCGTTCTTCAACTTCTACCTGTGCCAGTTCGACGGCCGGGTGAAGCTGCCCACCGGCAAGTACCTGCCGGTCCGGTACGACACCGGCGGAGCGAGGTGCAACCTCGGATGAGCCTGCCGTTCCGCGAGCGCAACCCCGTCACCATCGGCGCGATCAGCATCGTGGTGCTCCTGTTGCTGCTCCTCGCCGCCTTCAAGGCCGACAGCCTGCCGCTCATCGGTGGCGGGGACACCTACTACGCCGCCTTCTCCGAAGCCGGCGGGCTCAAGGCCGGCAACCCGGTGCGGATCGCCGGCGTCCGCGTCGGCAAGGTGACCGACGTGGGCCTGGAGAACGGGCACGTGGAGGTCGCCTTCAAGGTCGACACCTCCGACCAGTTCGGCCCGCAGACCGCGGCGGCGATCAAGGTCGGCACGCTGCTCGGCTCGATGTACCTCGCCCTGCAGCCGAAGGGCGGTGGGCAGATGCAGGAGGGGGCCCACATCCCCGTCTCGCGCACCAGCTCGCCGTACGACGTGGTCGACGCCTTCTCCGGTCTGGCCTCGCGCGCCGACCGGATCGACGTGCCCCAGCTGAGCAAGGCCTTCAACACCCTGGCGGACGCGACCAAGGGCACCCCGGCGGCCTTCCAGCAGACCCTCAGGGGCCTCTCCCGGCTGTCGGCCAACGTCGCCGCACGCGACACCCAGCTCAACACCCTCCTCCGCAACCTGCGGCACGTCTCCCAGGTGCTGGGCCAGCACGACCAGGACATCGTCGCCCTGATGAAGGACAGCGACACCGTGCTGCGCGCGCTGGTGGCGCGGCGCGAGGCCGTGCACCGGCTGCTCGTCTCCACCAGCCGGCTCTCCCGGCAGCTCACCCTGCTGGTGCAGCAGTCCCGCGGTGACCTCAAACCGGCCCTCGACAACCTGCAGTCGGTGGTGGACGTGCTGCTGAAGAACCAGAACAACCTCGACCAGAGCCTGCGCCTGATGGCCCCCTTCTACCGGGTCTTCGCCAACGTGCTCGGCACCGGGCCGTGGTTCGACACGTGGATCTCGAACCTGCCGCCGGTGCCGGCCACGGGAGGTGCCGGATGAGAGGCCTCCGCAGTGCCGGCCCGCTCCTCGGGGCCCTGCTCGGCGTCGTGATGGTCGTCGCCCTGGTGATCACCTTCTGGCCGCGTGACGACCAGAAGACGGTGGTGGCGGACTTCCCGCGCACGGTCTCGCTCTACGAGGGCTCCGACGTGCGGATCCTGGGGGTGCCCGTCGGCAAGGTCACCTCGGTGACGCCGGCCGGCACCCACGTGGTCGTGAAGATGCAGTACGACGCCAAGTACGCCGTCCCCCGGGACGCGAAGGCGGCGATCATCTCGCCGTCGATCGTCGGGGACCGGTTCGTCCAGCTGACGCCCGTCTACCGGAGTGGTCCGCAGCTCCCCGACGGCGCGCACCTCGGCCTCCACCGCACCGCGACCCCGCTGGAGCTCGACCAGATCTACAGCAGCCTCAACGACCTCAACAAGGCGCTGGGTCCGCAGGGGGCCAACAAGGACGGTTCCCTGAGCCGGCTGCTGCAGGCCACTGCCCGGAACTTCGGCGGCCAGGGCGCGCAGTTCCACACCACGATCCAGAACCTCGGCCACTTCACCAGGACGCTGGCCGACAACAAGGACGAGCTCTTCGGCACCACGCGCGACATCGAGACCTTCGTCCGCGCCCTCTCCCGCAACGACGACACGGTCCGTCGCTTCAACGACTCCCTCGCCGCCGGCTCCCAGATGCTGGCGGGAGAGCGCAAGGACCTCGGCGCCGCGCTGCACAACCTCGCGATCGCGATGACCCAGGTGCGCAGCTTCGTCCACCAGAACCGGGCGGCGCTGACGTCCAACATCAGCGGCCTCACCCAGCTGTCGAAGATCCTGGTCAAGAGGCGTGCCGCGCTCGACGAGGTGCTGCACGTGGCACCGGACGCGCTGAACAACCTCGCGCTCGCCTACAACGGGCGCACGGGCACCCTGGACACCCGCGCCAACCTCGGCGAGACGATCAACCAGCTCTCCGCGAATCCAGCGACCGTGCTGTGCACCTTCCTGGGCCAGGCGCCGGGCGGCAAGAAGGCGTGCAAGTCGCTCACCAGCTCGCTCAACCTGAAGGGCCTCGGCCGGCCGGCGGCGCTGCGCGGCTCCTCCAGGCCGGCCGACCGGGTCGTGGTGGAGCCGGTCGACCGCAGCCTCGGCGGACTGGTGGAGGTACGCCGATGAACGCTCCTCGCAGGCCCCTGCGCCGGCGGCTGGCCGGCCAGCTCGTGCTGCTGCTCTGCGTCGTCCTCGGCCTGAGCGGCTGCGGCACGGTCTACGACCTGCCCCTGCCCGGCGGTGCGTCGGTGGGCAGCAACCCGATCACCGTGCACGTGATGTTCCGCGACGTGCTCGACCTGGTCCCCCAGTCGACGGTCAAGATGGACGACATCACCGTCGGGAAGGTCACCGCCATCACGCTGCGCGGCTACCACGCCGACGTGACCATCGAGCTGCCGCACAACATCGACCTGCCCGACAACGCGCGCGCAGACATCCGGCAGACGAGCCTGCTGGGTGAGAAGTTCGTCTCGCTCAGCGCGCCGCCCGACCCGCGGGGACACCTCGGCAACGGCGACACGATCGGCCTCGACCAGACCGGGCGCAACCCCGAGGTCGAGGAGGTCCTGGGCGCCCTGGCCCTGCTGCTCAACGGCGGCGGCGTGGGCCAGCTGAAGACCATCGCCACCGAGCTCAACCATGCCGTCGGAGGCCGGGAGTCCGACATCCGCTCGGTGCTCGACCAGCTGCACGCCTTCATGGGCGAGCTCGACCGCAACAAGGCGGCGATCGTCGACGCCATCGACAACGTCAACCGCCTCGCCTCGCAGCTGCGCCGGCAGGACGGCACCATCAAGAAGACCCTCGACGACCTCCCGGCCGCGCTGAGGTCGCTCAACGGCCAGCGTGCCGACCTGGTCCGGATGCTCAAGTCCCTGCAGCGGCTCAGCGGTGTCGGTGTCCGGGTGATCCGGGCATCCAAGGCCTCGACGATCGACAGCCTGCGCGACCTCGCTCCGGTGCTCACCTCCTTCGCGAAGGCCGGACAGGACATGCCCAAGGCGCTGCAGGTCTTCCTCACCTACCCCTTCGTCGACGCCGCGGTCGGCAACGACCCCCAGGTGGCTCGCAACCTGCACATGGGCGACTTCACGAACCTGTCGGTCCGCCTCGACCTCGACCTGAAGAAGCTGACCCTGCCCGAGCTGCCGCTGCCCACGGCGACCCTGCCCGGGCCGGTGCAGGACGTCTGCAAGCAGGTCCGTCAGCAGATCGTCACGGCGGTCGACAAGGCGATGCAGAGCCCGGTCGTCCAGGCGCTGCCCCCGGCGTCGCGCAAGAAGCTCCGCAAGGCGCTGATCGACGACCTGGTCAAGAAGGTCGACTGCCGGCAGATCGCCCCCAACCAGCTCGCCAAGCTGGTGCAGGGCGAGCTGGCCACGCTCATCGACGAGCTGTTCCCCACGCTGTCGAAGGACATCTGCCACAAGCTGCCGAAGAACCCGGTCTGCCAGGTCATCACCGGCCAGCTGCCGGTGCCCACGCCGACGCTGGGCGTGCCGTCGGGCCTGCCCACGCTCAGCGGTCCGGGCGGAGGCCTCGGCCTGGGCCGGCCCGCCCCGGGAGCGTGGGTGCTCCCGAAGCCGGCCGATCCCTTCGGCCTGGCCCGGCACGGCATCGACCCCTCGCTGGGGACCCTGCTCCTCCAGGGGGTGGCCTCGTGATCACCGCTCGCACCCGGAAGCAGCTGATCGCCTTCGTGATCATCACGCTGCTCGGCGTCTCCTACGTCGGAGCGAAGTACGCCAAGCTGGGCCAGCTCTTCTACGACACCTCCTACGACGTGCACGCCCACTTCAGCCAGTCCGGTGGCATCTTCACCGGGGCGGAGGTGACCTATCGCGGCGTCACGGTGGGCCAGGTCGACTCGATGAAGCTGACCCGTGACGGCGTCGACGTCGTCCTGGGGATCGACCGGTCGTGGAACCACATCCCCGCCGACACGCTCGCCCAGGTGGCCGACAAGTCCGCCGTCGGGGAGCAGTTCGTCGACCTGCAGCCGCAGACCGACGCAGGCCCGTACCTGCACGGCGGCTCGGTGATCCGCGACGCCGACACCAGCGTGCCGGTCTCCACCACCGCGCTGCTGACCAACCTCGACAGGCTCGTGCAGTCCGTCCCCCAGGGCGACCTGCGCACCGTGGTGTCGCAGTTCGGCACCGCCTTCAAGGGCACCGGCCCCAGCCTGGGGCAGATCATCGACACCTCCACGTCGTTCATCAACACCGCCAACCGCAACTTCGGCGTCACCACGGCACTGATCCGCGACTCCAACGTCGTGCTGCGCACCCAGGTCGACAAGGGGTCGGCGATCCGCAGCTTCGCCCGCAACCTGGCGCTGTTCAGCGGCACCCTCGCCGGCCACGACCGCGACCTGCGGGCGCTGATCGAGAACGGCTCGGCCACGGCCGACGAGCTGCGCACCTTCCTGGAGCAGAACCAGGTGAACCTCGGGCAGCTGATCAACAACCTGCTCACCACCGGTGAGATCCAGGTCCGCCACCTCAAGGCGATCCGTCAGCTGCTGGTGCTCTACCCCTACGAGGTGGCCGGCGGCTACACCGTCACCCAGCGCGGGCCCGACGGAGGGTACGACGCCCGGTTCGGCCTGATCCTCAACAACGACCCGCCGGTGTGCCACCACGGCTACGAGGGCACCGACCGGCGCTCCCCGCACGACCGGGCCAACCGGCCGATGTACACCGGGGCGCACTGCGCGGAGCCGGCGAGCCAGTCGAACGCCCGGGGTGCCCAGCACGCCCCGAACGGACGCACGGGGGTGGCCTACCGGGCTCCGGTGGCGACGTACGATGCCCGCACGGGGAACGTGACCTGGCGCCAGCACCGGGCTCGCCCGCGCGTGGTGAGCACCGGAGGCGCCTACCAGGTGTTCGGGGAGGACTCGTGGAAGTGGCTGCTGTTCCAACCCGCGTTGACGGCAGGGGAGTAGCCGGTTGACCGACGTGACCCGGGTCGAGGCCGCAGATGATGCGCAGGGCCTCGACGAAGCGACAGCGCCTGCCCGGCGTCGGCCGGGCCGTCGGGGCCTGCTGCTGCTCGGCGCCGTGCTGCTGGTGCTGCTGGTGGCCGGTGTCGTCGTGGCCGTGGTGACCGCACGGCGCGTGCACGCCTTCGACCAGGCACAGCAGGACCGTGGAGACGCCGAGGCGGTGGCCACGCAGTTCACCCTGCGGATGGACAACTATGACACCAAGCAGTTCGGGAAGTACGCGAAGTCGGTGACGCAGCTGCTGACCACCAAGGAGAAGGCCAAGTTCCAGGACCAGTACAAGGCCTACCAGCAACAGCTCGGCACCGCGCCCGAGGTGAACAGCAGTGGCAAGGTGCTGGTCGCGGGCGTGGGTGACTCCGACAGTGACTCGGCCACGGTGCTGGTCGTGCACGACGTCACCGCGAAGTCCGGGAAGTCGACGGTGTTGCACCACTACCGCTGGACCGTCGACCTGGCCAAGGTCGGCGACCGCTGGCTGGTCGACGACTTCAACCAGGTGGGCTGAGCGATGACGACGACCCCCTCCTGGTACGACATCCTCGGCGTCCGCCGTGACGCGAGCCCCGCCGAGATCAAGGCGGCCTGGCGCGAGGCCACCGACAAGTTCGAGCCCGGCTCCGGCAGTGCCCACTTCCGGCTCTTCAACGAGGCCGCCGACGTGCTGCTCGACCCCGCGCGGCGGAGTGCGTACGACGCCGAGCTCGCTGCCGACGCGGCAGGGCCGAAAGTCGATACGCGGCGGGACGAGCGTGGTCAGGCGCTTCCGCCGACGCACCAGGACACCCGTGGCGAGCGGCGTCGCCGCCTGCCGTCGCCGCGTTTGGACCGTTCGCGCGACCGGGGCCAGGAGGCGGGTCGGGAAGCCACCGGCCGCCCGGTCCGGCAGGAGGCGCCGCGCTGGCTGCGCCTGGTCGTGCTGGTGGTGCTGCCCCTGCTCACCCTCGCCTCGCTCGCCGCGGCCGGCTACTACGCCTACCACGCCCACCGCGACGGACTGATCGAGGACGCCCGCGCCGAGGCGCCGGCCACCGCCGAGCGCGCGCTGGAGTCCGCGCTGGCCTACGACTACCGCCACCTCGGTGCCGACGAGAAGCGGGCCGCGCGCTACTTCACCGCCCGCTACAAGCAGAAGAACCACTTCGCCGCCACCTACCGGCTCCTGGCCCACGGCAGCAACGGCCGGCCCAGCCCCGCGGTGTCGACGAAGACGGTGGTCACCGCCCACTCCGTGGCCAGCTCGGTGGTCGACGCCGCGCCCGACCTCGCCCGGGTGCTGGTCTTCGTCAACCAGACCTCCGACAAGGCCGGCAAGCAGCCGGTGATCTTCCAGAACCGGGTGGTCGTGACCCTGGTCCGCAGCGGCAACGGCTGGTTGATCGACGACCTGAAGAGCTACTGAGGCCGCGGACGCCCGGGCCGACCGGGCCGGTGGTGCTTGACCTGCACGTCCGCGAGGCGCATGCTTGCCGCACCCGGCAGTGACCGGGCCGCCCGCTCCGCGGTGCGCCCGCGTTTGACTGTTGTGCCTCGTCCTGCCTGTGGGGTACTCTTTATCTTTGCGTCCGCCCTCAAATGCTTCCTGCCTGTACGGTGGCTGGTTTGTGGTGGGCCGGCGCCGCCTCACCAGTGAGCCTCGGAAGGACCGTCTTGGCCGCCTCGCGCAGCAAGAACACCAACAGCAACAGTCCCCGCCGTATCTCCTTCGCCAAGATCGCTGAGCCCCTCGAGGTGCCCCAGCTGCTGGCTCTGCAGACCGAGAGCTTCGATTGGCTCGTCGGCAACGAGAAGTGGGAGCAGCGGGTCCAGGAGCGCCGGGAGGTCGGGGAGGACATCTCCGACAAGTCCGGCCTCCAGGAGATCTTCGAGGAGATCTCGCCGATCGAGGACTTCTCCGAGACGATGTCGCTCTCGTTCGAGAACCCCGTCTTCCTCGACCCGAAGTACACCGAGGAGGAGTGCAAGGAGAAGGACTTCACCTACTCCCGTCCCCTCTACGTCTCCGCCGAGTTCACCAACGGCGAGACCGGGGAGATCAAGGGCCAGACCGTCTTCATGGGTGACTTCCCGATGATGACGCGCAAGGGCACCTTCATTATCAACGGCACCGAGCGCGTGGTCGTCTCCCAGCTCGTCCGGTCGCCCGGCGTCTACTTCGAGCGCACCGCCGACAAGACCTCCGACAAGGACATCTTCACCGCCAAGGTGATCCCGTCGCGGGGCGCCTGGCTGGAGTTCGAGATCGACAAGCGCGACATGGTCGGCGTGCGTCTGGACCGCAAGCGCAAGCAGAACGTCACGGTGCTGCTCAAGGCCCTCGGCTGGACCGAGGAGCAGATCCGCGAGGAGTTCGGCGAGTACGAGTCGGTCATGCAGACCCTGGAGAAGGACCACACCACGGGTCAGGACGACGCGCTGCTCGACATCTACCGCAAGCTGCGCCCGGGCGAGCCGCCGACGCGCGAGGCCGCCCAGACGCTGCTGCAGAACTACTACTTCAACCCCAAGCGCTACGACCTCGCCAAGGTCGGCCGCTACAAGATCAACAAGAAGCTCGGTCTCCACGAGGCGTTCGACCAGCAGACGCTGACCATCGACGACATCGTGGCGACCATCCGCTTCATCGTCGAGCTGCACGCCGGCAAGGACACCCTCGTCGACGCCCAGGGCGCCCAGGTCCTCGACCCGCACGGCGACCCGATCGAGGTCCGCGCCGACGACATCGACCACTTCGGCAACCGGCGGCTGCGCACGGTCGGCGAGCTGATCCAGAACCAGCTGCGCACCGGCCTCGCCCGCATGGAGCGGGTGGTCCGCGAGCGGATGACGACCCAGGACGTCGAGGCGATCACGCCGCAGTCGCTGATCAACATCCGGCCGGTGGTGGCGGCGCTGAAGGAGTTCTTCGGCACCTCCCAGCTGTCGCAGTTCATGGACCAGACCAACCCCATCGCCGGGTTGACCCACAAGCGCCGTCTCTCCGCGCTCGGCCCGGGCGGCATCTCCCGTGACCGCGCCCAGATGGACGTCCGCGACGTGCACCACTCGCACTACGGCCGGATGTGCCCCATCGAGACCCCCGAGGGTCCGAACATCGGCCTGATCGGGTCGCTGGCGTCGTACGGGCGGATCAACCCGTTCGGCTTCGTGGAGACGCCCTACCGGGTGGTCAAGAACGGCCGGGTCACCGACGAGGTCCACCACCTGACCGCCGACGAGGAGGACGCGAAGGTCATCGCGCAGGCCAACGCCGTGCTCGACGACCAGGGCAACTTCGTCGACGAGCGCGTGCTGGTCCGCACCCGTGGCGGTGAGACCGTCGACATCCCGCGCGACGAGGTCGAGTACATGGACGTCTCGCCGCGCCAGATGGTGTCGGTGGCGACCGCGCTGATCCCGTTCCTCGAGCACGACGACGCCAACCGCGCGCTGATGGGCGCCAACATGCAGCGCCAGGCGGTGCCGCTCATCAAGAGCGACTCCCCGCTGGTCGGCACCGGCATGGAGTACCGCGCCGCGGTCGACGCCGGCGACGTGATGACCGCCGACCAGGCCGGCGTGGTCAAGTCGGTCTCGGCCGACGCGGTCGAGGTGATGAACGACGACGGCACCTACCGCACCTACCGGCTCTCGAAGTTCACCCGCTCCAACCAGGGCACCTGCATCAACCAGCGCCCGCTGGTCGACGAGGGTGACCGGGTGGAGGTCGGCAGCCCGATCGCCGACGGTCCGTGCACCGACCAGGGCGAGATGGCGCTCGGCACCAACCTGCTGGTCGCCTTCATGCCGTGGCAGGGCCACAACTACGAGGACGCGATCATCCTGAGCCAGCGGCTGGTGCAGGAGGACGTGCTCACCTCGATCCACATCGAGGAGCACGAGGTCGACGCCCGCGACACCAAGCTGGGGCCGGAGGAGATCACCCGGGACATCCCGAACGTCTCCGACGAGCTGCTGGCCGACCTCGACGAGCGCGGCATCATCCGCGTCGGCGCCGAGGTCACCACCGGCGACATCCTCGTCGGCAAGGTGACCCCCAAGGGCGAGACCGAGCTGACCCCGGAGGAGCGGCTGCTGCGCGCGATCTTCGGCGAGAAGGCCCGCGAGGTGCGCGACACCTCGATGAAGGTCCCGCACGGCGAGTCCGGCACGGTGATCGGCGTCCGCGAGTTCAACCGCGAGGACGGCGACGAGCTGCCTCCGGGCGTGAACCAGCTGGTCCGCGTCTACGTCGCGCAGAAGCGCAAGATCTCCGTGGGTGACAAGCTCGCCGGCCGCCACGGCAACAAGGGCGTCATCTCCAAGATCCTGCCGGTCGAGGACATGCCGTTCATGGAGGACGGCACCCCGGTCGACGTGGTCCTCAACCCGCTGGGCGTGCCCGGCCGGATGAACATCGGCCAGATCCTGGAGATCCACCTCGGCTGGCTGGCCAAGACCGGCTGGGAGGTCGACGGCGACGACGAGGACTGGAAGAAGCGGCTGATCAAGATCCACGCGGAGGCCGCCGAGCCGGACACCAAGCTGGCCACGCCGGTGTTCGACGGTGCCCGCGAGGACGAGATCGTCGGCCTGCTCGGCTCGACCCTGCCGACGCGCGACGGCGTGCGGCTGGTGGGGGAGAACGGCAAGGCCCGGCTCTTCGACGGCCGCTCCGGGGAGCCGTTCCCCGACCCCGTGTCGGTCGGCTACATGTACATCCTGAAGCTGCACCACCTGGTCGACGACAAGATCCACGCGCGCTCGACCGGTCCGTACTCCATGATCACCCAGCAGCCGCTCGGCGGTAAGGCCCAGTTCGGCGGCCAGCGCTTCGGTGAGATGGAGGTCTGGGCGATGGAGGCGTACGGCGCGGCCTACGCCCTCCAGGAGCTGCTCACGATCAAGTCCGATGAC
>DATDNR010000091.1:0-2680 GCA_036518175.1 Marmoricola sp. | reverse complement strand
CCAGCTCGCCGTCGACGAGCACCACGAGGGCTCCTGCCTTGCGGCCGGGCCGGTGGCCGCCCTCGCCGCGGTCGGGCCAGGGCAGCGCGGCGCCGTACGGGTTGGCCGGATCGGTGGCGGCCAGGGTGACCGCCACCGGCTTCTCACCGGGCCGCGGCTCGGCCTGGAGGTAGGACCGCAGCCGGTCGACCGCCCCCGCCGTGCCGAACTGCGCCGCGCCCAGGCCCTCGACGAAGTACCCGCGGCGGCAGCGGCCCTGGTCCTCGAAGGCCGAGAGCACCTTGTAGGCGGCCGCGAAGCCACCGGGGGTGCGCTCGCTGACCACCGCCCCGCGGGTGACCACGCCGTGGCGCTCGAGCAGCGACTCGGCGCCGGCATGGGCGCGTCGGGTGGCGTCGGCCTCGACCTCGGGCAGCAGCGACCAGCGGCCGGCGGTGTGCGGCGGACCCGAGCGCGCCGTCAGCGGGCCGCGGCCCGGACGGCCCAGACGGGCGCGCGGAGTGGTGCGGCGGGGCGTGTGTGCTGCCCGGCCGCCGCGGACCAGCGCGCGCAGCGGCGCCAGCGTGTCGTTGCCGACGCGGCCGTCCCAGACCAGGTCCCACAGCGCGGCGGTGAGCTCGGACTCGGGCAACCCGGTGGCCTCGGTGAGCTGGCGGAAGAACCAGGCGCCGCCGCCGGCGAGCACCTCGAGCAGCGCCTCGTGGGTCGGGCCGGGCTCGAGGTCGCCGGGCTCGGGCAGGGTCAGCGGGGCGGAGTCGGCCAGGTGCAGCGAGACCCAGCCGTCGGAGCCGGGCAGGGTGCCGTGGCCGGCCCACACCACCTCGCCGGTCGCGGTGAGCTCATCGAGCATCGCGGGCTGGTAGTCGACCACCCGCGCCGGCAGCACCAGCGACTCCAGCGCGGAGGCGGGTACGGCGCACCCGGCCAGCTGGTCGACCACCGCCACGACACCGTCGATGCCGCGCAGCCCGCCACGCCCGGTCGCGCCGGCGGAGGCGACGTGCTGCCAGGCGGGCAGGAACCGGCCGAGAGTGACCGGGTCGACCGGTTCCACCTCGTGACGGAGCCTGGCCAACGACCGGCGCCGCAGCCGGCGCAGCACCTCGGCGTCGCACCACTCGCTGCCCGCACCGGCGGGGCGGAACTCGCCCTCGAGCACCCGGCCCTGGGCGGCCAGCCGCACCAGCGTCTGGTGCACCACCGCGACCCCGAGGCCGAGCCGGCCGGCGACCTCGGCGGCGAGGAACGGCCCGTGCGTGCGGGCGTAACGGGAGACCAGATCGCCGAGCGGGTCCTCGACCGGTTCGGTGAACGCCTCCGGGGTGCCGATCGGGACCGGCACGCCGAGGCCGTCGCGCAGCCTCGCGGCGTCCTCGACCACGGCCCAGCGCTCGACGCCGGCGACCCGCACCTCGACGATGCGGCGGGCATCGGCCAGCGTGGCCAGCGCTTCGGTGACCTCGTCGGCCAACGGGGTGGCGCAGCGCTCGGCGACCTCCGCAGTGGACAGCGGGCCGAGGATGCGCAGCAGGTCGACGACGCCCTCGGCGTCCTTGGCCCTGCGGTCGTCGGTGAGGCGCTGCAGCTCGGCCTCGACCTCGGCGAGCACGTCGGGGTCGAGCAGCTCGCGCAGCTCGGCGCGGCCGAGCAGCTCGGCGAGCAGGCCCTGGTCGAGGGTGAGCGCGGCGGCGCGGCGCTCGGCGATGGGCGAGTCGCCTTCGTACATGAACGCCGCGACGTAGCCGAACAGCAGCGACTGCGCGAACGGCGAGGCCTTCTGGGTGGCGACGTCGACCAGCTGCACCCGGCGCTCGGCGATCCGCCGCTGCAGGGCGACGAGCGCGGGCACGTCGTACACGTCCTGGAGCACCTCGCGCACGGTCTCCAGCACGATCGGGAAGGAGGGGTAGCGCGCGGCGACGGCGAGCAGCTGGGCGGAACGCTGCCGCTGCTGCCACAGCGGGGAGCGGCGGCCGGGGTCGCGCCGGGGGAGCAGCAGCGCACGGGCGGCGCACTCGCGGAAGCGGCTGGCGAACAGTGCCGAGCCGCCGACCTCGGTGGTGACCAGGTCCTCGACCTCGTCGGGCTCGAAGGCGACCAGCTCGGCGCCGGGCGGGTCCTGGTCGGTCTCCGGCACGCGCAGCACGATGCCGTCGTCGGCGGCCATCGCCTGGGCGTCCAGGCCGTAGCGCTCGCGCAGCCGGGCGTTGATGGCCAGCGCCCAGGGCGCGTGCACCGGGGTGCCGTACGGCGAGTGCACCACCAGCCGCCAGTCGCCGAGCTCGTCGCGGAACCGCTCGACCACCAGCTGCCGGTCGTGCGGCAGCGCGTTGGTGGCCTCGCGCTGCTCCTTGAGCAGGGCGACGAGGTTGTCAGCCGCCCACGGGTCGAAGCCGGCCTGCTTCGCCCGCTCCACCCCCTCGGCCGGCGACAGCGCGGCCAGCTCGCGGGTGAACGCGCCGATCGCCTCACCGAGCTCGGCGGGCCGGCCCAGCGCGTCGCCGGTCCAGAACGGCAGCCGGCCGGGCTGGCCGGGGGCGGGGGAGACCAGCACCCGGTCGTGGGTGATGTCCTCGATGCGCCAGCTGGTGGTGCCGAGGGTGAAGACGTCACCGACCCGGGACTCGTAGACCATCTCCTCGTCGAGCTCGCCGACCCGGCTGGCGCGCTCGCCGACGAG
>DATDNR010000090.1:0-7774 GCA_036518175.1 Marmoricola sp. | reverse complement strand
AAGGCGGTGACGCCCTCGAGCGTGGGCACGAACACCCACGGGCCGGAGACGACCTCGGAGGGGAAGTGCGGCATCGGGCCGGCGTGGTGGCGGCTGATCACGTGTCCGTGAGCCAGTCCGAGCACCACGAGGTCGCCGCTGTTCTCGTCGGCGACGTAGACGTGACTCCCGGCCACGACGGGGGAGGAGTAGACGCCCGGGCGACTCCAGCGCCAGGACAGCGAGGAGACGCCCACGTGCAGCGCGCGGATCGCATACTCGCCCTTGCAGGGCAACAACGCCGTGTGCCCGACGACCGCCGCGCCGCCGAACGCGTGGCAGCCGCCGAGATGACGCAGTGCCGAGGCCACTCCGCGCAGCGAGGGCCGGAGCAGGTAGACGACTCCTCGTTTGCCCGCGATCACCACCCTGTTCGCCGCCGAGACCATCACCGGTGTCGATGACCCGAGGTCGAGGTCGTCACGGTTGTCCAGCCGCCAGGTGCCCGGCGCGAAGGCCGAGACCCGGTGCAGCCGGGCGGGTGTCAGCTCGGTGACCGAATCGCTCCTGTCCCATCTGCCGCTCGTCCTGGCGCCGTTGCCGACGCTGACATAGACGTTGCCGTGATAGCCGGCGACGGGTCCGGGCGGGGACCAGATGCCCGCCTCGCGGGGGGTCGGAACGGCGTAGCTGTAGAGCGGGCCGCGACCGCTGGTCGCTGCGGAGACGACGTACCCGACGTAGTTCGCGCAGTCACCGGCAAGTCCTCCGAAGGCGATCAGAACCCTCTTGTGGGTCACGAGCAGCGCAGCCCGCTGCTGCTCGGCCTTGCTGTTCCGGGCGTGCTGCGTGTCTAGGTTGCGGTGCCACCGACGTGCGCCGCTCCGGACGTCGAGCGCCCACAGGGTGTGCGTGCCGCCGGCCGTCTCGGCGGCCACGAACACTGAGCCGGTGGCCCGGTCGTAGGCCGGAGTGCCGGTGATCCCCAGCGGATCGATGTTCCCGCACGGCAGTCCGCTCAGGCGTTGCGGCCTGCCCAGCTGGTGGCTGCGCCAGCGGACCGCGCCGGTGCGGGCGTCCAGTCCGTAGACGTAGTTGCGTTCGGTGGCCACCACGAGCGTGGAGCCGACGACCAGCGGTTCGCCGTACACCTGGCCCAGCAGCGACCGCGACCACCTCCTGCGCAGTGGTTCCTTCGGCCCCCTGGCGACCTGGCCGGACCGGGAGCCGGTGCGGTGGTACGTCGGCCACGGTGGCAGATCGCGGGCCGGTGCGGCACGCCGCTCACCGGCAGCCGCTGACGGTCGGTGGTGCGCCGTTGTCGGCACCGTCCCGCACGCGGAGACCACAGCGGCACCCACCATGCCGGCGATGAGAGCCAGGAAGGGTCGCCGCACCTGTCCGATCATGGTCGTTCGACGCCGGCGGGGGAAGAGCGACAGCACACAAAGCGGAAATGCGCCTGTACCGTTCTATCGAGGGGGTTTTCCAACGTCTGTCGAAAGGCGGTTGCCGTGAAACTCACCCTTGATTCATCCGAGCCTCTGGAAGATGCGATGCGGGTCCTCGGCGCCCTGTACGGCGTGAAGCTCGTCATCGACACCGACGGCCAGGCAGCAGATCGCCGGAACGACAACAGGAGTAGCCGGATCCGGCGGACGCGAAGGCGGTCGATCCCGGCACAGCGGGCCGTCAGGAGCAACAACGCGGAGATCCGCACATGGGCCCGCCACCATGGGTTGAGCGTCAACGATCGCGGCAGGATCCCCGCGACCGTGAAGGCGGCCTACCGCGATGCGCACGCGAAGGCGCAGCAGGGATAGCGCCTGGGATCGGATTCCTCAGTCCGCTCCCGGCAGCCTCACCACGAAGGTCGAACCCGGCGGAGGGCGCTCACAGAGGACGACGTCGCCACCGTTGGCGCGTGCGAGCTCCCGGGTGATGTAGAGGCCGAGGCCGCTTCCAGTGACGGCGTCCGCAGTCTCCGGGGACCGGCTGAAGCGGTCGAACAGCCGGGCGCGGAATTCTGGCGCGACGCCTGCACCAGCATCACTGACCGCGATCTCCACGTGACCGGTGTCGGTCGTGCCGGCGCTGATCCGGGTTGCGCCTCCGGCGTACTTCGAGGCATTGCTGAGCAGGTTGGCCAGGATCTGGTCGAGGTGGCCGGGCTGCACCAGTGCGGCCAGCCCGGAGGGGCATTCCACGGACGGCTGGTGGCCCGGGCGCTGCGTGGCCACTGCGGCGCGCAGGTGTGGCTCGAGCGGGCAGCGCTCGGGGTGCGCGGTCAGGGCGTCGTGGTCGCTGCTGACCAGGTTCAGGATCTCGTTGACGACCCGGCGGATCTCGGCGGTGCTCCGCTCCAGCACTCCGAAGGCGGTGCGCGCGGTGTCGAGGTCGCCCTGCGCCAGCGCCTCCGAGCCGATCTGGGCATAACCCAGGGCGGCGGTCAGCGGGTTGCCGATCTCGTGGCCGAGCATGCCCATCAGGTCCGCCTTGAACTGGTTGGCCCGCTCGAGCTCCCGGTTCTTGGCTGCGAGCTCGCCGGCCACCTGAGCGCGCTCCCGCAGCGGCTCCAGCAGGGCGGCCCGCTGCACCAGGACGTAGACGGGGATGGAGAGCAGGACGTACCACGGACCCCCGGTCCACACCGCTGCCAGCAGCCCGCCGACGAGCACGACCGCGGCCTCCGTCCCGTAGAAGCCGGGACTGCGCAGGGTCTGGCGCAGCCACACCTCGTCCTCGGCGTCGTTCAGCAACGCGCTCCCCCAGAAGAGGAGCGTCTCGCAGGCCAGGAAGGCGGCCGCCGCTGCCGCCATCGCCAGCACCCCGCGTCCGCCGTCGCCGACCATCCAGTTCCCGACATGGCCGAAGAGCGCCACCCGCACCACGAACGCCGCCACGCCGGCGAGCACCAGGTAGATCGCCGAACCCACCCACTTCCACAACGGCAGTCGCAACGCCCGCCACCGGGTGTGCGCATAGGTGACCGGTACGACGACCAGCAACCAGCTCGCGGGCAGCAGCAGGGCGCAGGCGAAGGCCCATGCCGAGAGCGCCTTGTGCGGCTGGTGCGAGCGGGCGAGGCCGCCGGTCATGGCACGGCCGATCTCGACGTTGAGGACCGAGATCAGCACGAGCACGACGACGGTCAGCCAGTGCGGTGGCACGGTCCCCAGGTGCTCTCCCGGTGGCGGCTCCACCCGCTCGACCAGGAAGGGGAGCGACAGCGCCGCGACGGCCGCCGTCAGCAGGAAGAGGCGCATCCGCCACGGCGTGCGCCAGAACTCCCGCCACGAGCCCTGGCCCGTGGCTCTGCCCTGACCAGGAAGGTCGGCATTCGGGAAGGCGGTGTCGCCCGTCATGACAGCGAGCGTATCGACGGGCCGGTATCCGGTCCCGTGGCAGCATGGAGGGGGCGCCGTTGCTCACGTCGCGTTGCTTCACGTTCGGTCGACCCTCGGGGGTGCCAGCATTGGTGAGCGAACCACAGGCGGGGCAGACTCGCGTCGATGGGGCGCTGCGTGACGCCCTACTCCGCCAGCGCGAGTTCGGCGTCGCCGTGTGTGATGCCAACGGGCTGCTCACCGAGCTCAACCCGACGCTGGAGTCGATGCTCGGGGCCCGTTACCAGCGCATGGGGCCGGCCCGGCGGCCCAGCTACTTCAACCTCTACGACGAGGGCGGAGAGCATCCCCTCGGCGAGGAGGAGACGCCGCTGGCCCGGGCCCTGCGCGGCGAGCGCGTCGTCGACGAGGTGATCTCGGCCAGGCCTCCGGGTCGGCCCATCCGGTTCCTGCGCTGCAACGCGAGCAGACTGTTCGACACCGAGGGGGTCATTGCCGGAGCGGTGCTCTTCGTCGCCGATGTCACCGCTGAGGTCGAGAAGCGGCACGCGCTGGACGCGCTCCGCGAGCGGCTGGTCGAGACGGTCAACCACGAGCTGCGCACGCCGGTGTGCACCGTGAAGGGCCACGTCGAGATCCTCGATGAAGCCCGCGACCGGCTGAGCCCGGAGGTGCGCTGGTCCCTGGACGCGATGGCTCGTGGCCTGAGCCGGCTCGAGCGAGCACTCGACATGATCCGTGAGCTGGCAGACCGGGCCGCGCAGCAGGAGCGCTGATCCGCCGTCGACGACCGCTCGCGCCGCCCGTCAGCCGGTGCCGGAGCTGATCGCCTGGTGCAGCGCCGGGGACAGGCTGCTGTCGAAGGCCGGGTCCCCTTCGCCGTACAGCGCGATGACGTGCCGCAGCACAGGGAACGAGCTGCTGCCCGCGGCCTGGGTGTAGACCGGCTCGACGTAGAGCATCCGCCCGGCGAGCGGGATGGCCTGCAGGTCGCCGAGCACCACCTTGGAGTTGCCCCCTCGCTGGAGCGTCAGCGCCTCGGAGATCTTGGTGGACGACTCGATGTCGTTCTGCACCTGGGAGGGCGCCTCGCCGCCCGAGCCGGACGGGAAGTGGAGCACGGTGAACCTCCCGTAGTCGGGCCCGGGCACCGAGTCCACCGAGATGAAGGCGGCAAGGTCGCGGCTGTTGAGCGTGACCATCGGACTGGACAACGAGAAGCGTGGGGAGCCGAAGCCGTCGGGGGACATCGACATGTAGTTCGCGGGGACCGACGGACCCGAGGCGCTGTTGCTGCCCGTGCGGGTGTTGAACTGCTTGTTCGCCGAGACGGTCGGGTCGCTGGGCACCTTCCAGAAGTCGTTGCCGCTGTAGAAGTCCGGCGCCCCCTTGACGTGGTAGTCGGCCAGCAGCCTGCGCTGGACGTCGAAGAGGTCGCGGGGGTAGCGCAGATGGGGCAGCAGGGCGGGCGGGATGCTCGACTGCGGCTTCACGAGTCCGGGGAAGACGCTCTCCCATGCCTTGAGCAGCGGGTCGCGCGGCTGGTTCTCGTGCCACTCGTACAACGTCACCTTGCCGGTGTAGGCGTCCACGGTCGCCTTCACCGAGTTGCGCAGGTAGTTGACCTGCGCGCCGGAGCCGGCGATCGGGGAGCCATGCGGAGTCAGCGTGGTGCTCGTTGCCTGCGCCAGGTTCACCAGCTGGGAGCTGGGGTAGTTGTTCGACGCCGTGTAGCCGTCGACGACCCACACGATCCTGCCGTGGACCACCGCGGGGTAGACGTCGCCGTCGAGGTCGAGCCACGGGGCCACCTGCGCCACCCGCGCGCGTGGGTTGCGCACCATCAGCAGCTGGGAAGCGCTGTTCATGTCCGAGCTGAGCAGGACGTTGGGGTCCCGCAGTCTGAGCGCGAACAGCAGGCGCCGCCAGGCCGACCCGATCGGGATGCCACCGTCACCGGTGTAGGTGGTGTGCGCCGGTGTCGCTCTCCCGCTGGCCGCGGGGTGGTCGAACTCGAGCCGCCGATGGCTGCCCGCGGGCTGTCCGACGATCGAGTACGACGGTGAGGACTGTCCGAAGTACACCCGCGGCTGGTCGACCGGGATCTGCCGGGCCGGAGGCATCCCGCCGTCGAGGAAGTCCGGGCTCTCGGTCCTCGGGTCCGTGGCGTCGGTGGGAGCGGCCACCACGCCGTAGCCGTGGGTGTACACCAGGTGCTCGTTGACCCAGCTCTGGTCAGGCACCCCGCGGGACTGCAGCTCCCGCACGGCCAGGGCCACGTCGCGCGACCTGCCACCGACCCGGTAGTGGTCCACGTCGAGGGGTGACTTGAAGTCGTAGTACGCCTGCAGCTCCTGCATGACGTTGAAGGTGGGCGACAGCCGGTTGGGGTCGAGCAGCTGGATCTGCGCGGTGCGGCTCGCCTGGTTCGTGAGAGCGCGACCCCGCAGCGTCCTCGTCGGGTCGTAGGGGACCGTGCGCACCGTGTTGCGCAGGCCGAACGCCGTCAGCGTCGCTGCCTGGTTGTGGGCGATCTCGCTGCGGTCGGCGGTGGCCGCACTGGGCTGCTCCCCGAAGTGCTGCACGAGCGCAGCCCAGCCCGAGCCGAGCAGCGCCGCTCCGAGCACCATCAGGGCCACCGCCGCCGCGATGAAGCGCAGCCTGCCGAGGACGATGGCGTTGACCACCAGCAGCACCGCGCACAGCAGAGCGATGACCATCAGTGCCACCCGGCCCGGCAGCACCGCGTGCACATCGGTGTACGACGGCCCGGTCACCGGTCCGCGCTGCGACGTGTCGACGGCGTAGCGCGAGATCCAGTACCCGAACGCCTTCATCAGGAGGTAGCCGGCCAGCAGCACCGACAGCAGGCGGGTCGTCGGCCGGGTGATCCGTGCTCCGGGACCGCGGAACCGCCATCCGCCGTACAGGAAGGCGGCGACGACGGCGATCCACAGTCCGAGCAGCACCACCTGCGTCAGCAGGCTCACCACGAGCCGGTGGAAGGGATAGACCTCCACGAAGAAGGACAGGTCCTTGTGGAACAGGGGATCGGTCGCGTGCCAGGCAGAGGCGTGCCGCCACAGCAGGTAGGTCTGCCACTGGCCGGCTGCATGCGTCCCGACGAGCACCGCCGGTACGACGACGGCCAGGAGCAGGATCGCCCGCCACATCCGGGGCTCGTGCTTGCGGAACCACCAGCGGGTGGTGTGGTCCCGCTCGTCCACGTGGAGCCGCGGCCGTGCCCGGCGCACCGCCCGGATGGTGAGGGCACCCACCAGGCCCGCGGGCACCGCGAAGACGCAGAAGAGCAGCACCTGTGCCCGCAGCATGGTGAAGTAGACCGACCCGTCGTGCACCGAGTCGAACCACAGGCGCGTGGTGAGGACCTTGACGACGACGCCGACCAGGAACCACAGCGCCACGACGACGAGGAGGCCGATGAGCACCCTGCGGCTCCAGCGCTTCGTGGTCTCCGACGGGAACTCCTGCCGGGTGTCCGAGACGACCTCTGGCCGGCTGAGCGCCGGAGCCGGGTGAGCCATGCGCGTCAATCTAGTGACGCTCCCTGAACGACTGATGAGGATTTCCCAGCCGTTGCCTCGGATTCTCAGGCTCCGCCAAGGATGCTGAGGGCGACGGCCGCGGTCAGCCGGCCTCAGGCCCGGGCACTGCGCCGTGACCGCGCAGCGACACGAAGCGGAAGCCGCGTGCCAGCAGCCCCTCGATGATCACGGGGAGGGCCGCCGCCGTCTGTGACCTGTCACCACCACCGTCGTGCATGAGCACGATCGACCCCGGCCGCGCCTGCTCCAGGACCGCGCCGGCGATCGCCCCGACCCCGGGCATCGCCCAGTCCTGGGTGTCGACGTCCCACAGCACGGTGTCCATCGCCGAGTCGCCCTGCCCGGGCGGTGAGGGGGTCGCGGTGCTGACGCCGTACGGCGGCCGGAACAACGACGGTCGCCGACCACCGGTGCCGAGCGCGATCGTCTCGCTGGTGCGATCCACCTGCGCCGTCACCTCCGCGGCCGCGAGGTCGGTGAGCAGCGGGTGCGACCAGGTGTGGTTGCCGACGGTGTGACCAGCCGCTGACATCCGGGCCAGGTGCTCCTGGTGCCCGCGGGCCTGCAGTCCCACGCAGAAGAACGTCGCCGGGACCTCGTAGCGGTCGAGGACATCGAGGATCCGGTCGGTCCAGGGCGGGTTCGGTCCGTCGTCGAAGGTCAGGGCCACGGCCTTCTCCTCCGGCAGTGCCTCCAGCCGGGACCAGCGCCGTCGCGCGTCCGCGCAGCGCGCCGGGATGTCGGTGGCAGGTGCAGGATCCCCGGCGGCCAGGTCACGTGCGGTGAGCGAGCCCTCGGCGAGCACGAGGCGGGGGAGGTCCGCCAGGTGCCGTGCGCCGGTGACGGCGAGCGTCTCGGCGTCGATCGAGCCGAAGTCCGGCC
>DATDNR010000089.1:0-15474 GCA_036518175.1 Marmoricola sp. | reverse complement strand
GGCCGTCGCGGCGACGGCGGTGGCAGGAGCTGCGACAGCACCGACGATCGCGCTGCTGTTTCCCCGCACCGATCGCCGCAGGCTGCTGGTCGGCCTGCTCGCCGGCGCCACCGTCTCCGACCTGGCCGTCGCTCTCACCCCCAGCTTCGCCGTGCTGCTGACGGCACGGTTGCTGCTCGGGATGGCGATCGCCGGCTACTGGTCGTTCGCCTTCGGTGCCGGCACCAGCGCACGGCCGGGGCGCGACCATGTGGTCTCCGCTGCGCTCGCCACCGGGGTCAGCGCGGCCACCGTCGCGGGCGTCCCGCTGGCAGCGGTGGTCGGCGACGCGGTGGACTGGAGGATGGTGGTCCTCGGTGCGGCCGCTCTGAGCGCCCTGAGCACCGCAGCGGTCGCCGCGCTCCTTCCGTCGATCGCGCCGCACCCCGCGGCCGGCCTGGCCATGTTGAGAGGAGCGCTGCGCAGCCGCAGGCTGATGGCCGGAATCGCCGGCGTGGTGCTCGTCGTGTTCGGCAACTTCGCTGCCTACCCTTACATCCGGATCGCCATCGGTGACGTGGCCACCGCCAGGACGTCGTGGCTGCTCCCCGCCTGGGGACTGGCAGGTCTGGTGGGCAACCTCGTCGCCGGAGCCGTGTCGGTTCGTTTGCGGCCCGCGACCGCGGGAGCGCCGGTGCTCCTGGGCGTCGGCCTCGCGCTGACGGCCTCGGTCACGACGTCATGGCTGCTCGGCGTCGGCATCATCGTGTGGGGATTCGCCTTCAACATGGTCCCGGTGCTCACCCAGCTCTGGGTCACCCGCGTCGAGCCGCACCGCGCCGAGTCCGCACTGGCGCTGCAGGTGACCGCCTTCCAGCAGGCGATCACCCTGGGCGCCGGGGTGGGTGGCGCGATCGTGGATGCGTACGACGTCCGCGGCGCCCTGGTCGTCGGCGCCATCTGCGCGGCCGCGAGCGGCATAGGCTTCGCCGTGCTCCGCCCGACCCGCTGACGTTCCCGCGGCCTCGGGGCGACCGGCGGCTGGCCGGGCACCGACGCCCGGGTGCAGAACCCTTCTGCCCACAGCAGATCCGCCGTGGGCGGATCCGCTGGGAACCGGCGCGATGATCCGCGAGCCTCGAGGGCATGACACAAGCACCCGAGAACGCGGCCGGCCCGCTGGATGACCAGCTGACGATCCGGCTCCAGCATCAGCGCATCATCGTCCTCGGCCAGGCCGTCGACGACCCGATCGCCAACCGGATCTGTGCCCAGCTGCTCCTGCTGAGCGCCGAGGACGCGCACCGCGACATCAGCCTCTACATCAACTCGCCCGGCGGCTCGGTGACCGCAGGGATGGCGATCTACGACACCATGCAGCTGATTCCCAACGACGTCTCGACGCTCGCGATGGGGATGGCGGCGAGCATGGGGCAGTTCCTGCTGACCGCCGGCGCGCCCGGCAAGCGATTCGTCCTGCCCAACACCGAGGTGCTGCTGCACCAGGGGTCGGCCGGTCTCGGTGGGTCGGCGAGCGACATCGAGATCCAGGCGGCGCGGCTGGCCCGCCTCAACGAGCGGATGCTGCAGATCACCGCCGAGCGCACCCGCCAGCCAGTCGAGCAGATCCGGACGGACTCGCTGCGCGACAAGTGGTTCACGGCGTCGGAAGCCCGGGACTACGGGTTCGTCGACGCGGTGCTGACCGACGTACGTGCGGTCACACCGGCGCACCGCACCACGGTCGGCCTGGCCGGGAGCCTCGAGTCGGTGACGCCGAGATGAGCAGCTACACGATCCCCTCCGTGGTGGAGTCGACGCGGCACGGTGAACGCGCGGTCGACATCTACAGCCGGCTGTTGAGCGACCGCATCGTGTACGTCGGCACGCCGATCGACGACGGCGTGGCGAACGTGGTGATCGCCCAGCTGCTGCACCTGGAGTCGGACAACCCGGACGCGGAGATCAACCTCTACCTCAACAGCCCGGGCGGGGAGCCGACCGCGATGCTGGCGATCTACGACACCATCTCCTTCATCCGGGCAACGGTGGCCACCGCGTGCGTGGGACAGGCTGCGGGCTCGGCGGCGGTGTTGCTCGCGGCCGGCGCGCCGGGCCGGCGTACCGTCCTGCCGCACGCCCGGATCGTGCTCGACCAGCCCTCCTCGGGGAGCCAGGGGGCCCTGCCCGACCTGCAGGTGGAGGCCAAGGAGGTCGCCCGGCTGCGCACCGAGCTGGTCGAGCTGCTCGCGACGCACACCGGCCGCGGCGTCGAGCAGGTCCGGGTCGACACCGAGCGCGCCCTCGTGCTCAGCGCGACCGAGGCGGTCTCCTACGGCGTGGTCGACAGCATTCTGGAGAGCCGCAAACTCGCCCCGGCGTGACCTCAGGCCGCCAGTGCCACCGGGCCGCGCGGGCGCGTCGCCTGGGCGCGGAGGCGTTCGCTGACCCGGGTGGTGAGGTCGAGCAGGGTCAGGCCGAGCGCACCGCCGACCGCCTCGACCACCTCCGAGCTCGGCTCCTTGCGGCCGCGCTCGACCTCGGAGAGGTACTGCGTCGAGACCCCTGCCTTCTCGGCCACGTCGGCGAGGGTGCGCTTCTGGGCGGCGCGCTCCTGCCGCAGCTCACGGCCGGCCGCCTCTCGCCACAGGGGCGCCTGCTCCCGCTCTGCGGCCGGTGCCCCGTTGACGGCCCGCGGCGGGAAGCCGATCACCTGACCCATGTCGGCATGCTAGGCCCGACCCGGTCGACCCGGCAGCCCCGTTCGCCGCGGGCGAACAGCGCGGAGTCGCCGGGCGGCGAAGGTCAGCCGGTCGGGGAGGCCGTGGCGGTGGGGGTGGGCGAGCTCGACGGGCTGGGGCTGCTCGCCGCCGACGAGCTGGCGGCCGTCGGGCCCGACGACGGTGTGGGTGAGGCGGAGCCGCTGCTGGAGGCCGACGTGGTGGAGGCGCCGGTGGACCCGCTCGCAGCCGCGGACGGCGAGGCGGTGCCGGTCGCGCCGGCCGTGCTCGCCGTGGCTGTCGCCGATGCCGAGGGCGTGGCGAACGTTCCGGGCTCGTCCGTCTCGATGATGCCCTTGATCTGCTGCTGGTAGCCGTCGAGCGTCGACTGGATCTCGGACAGGCTCGCCTTGCCGGAAGCGATCTGGTCGCCGTACGCCGCGATCTGCTTCCACAGCGCATCGAGCTGCGCCGTCGCGTCCTTCGACAGCGGCTGGCGCAGCGTCACGAACAGCTGCTGGGCCAGCGCATAGGTCAGGCAGTTCACGCACTTGTAGTTGAGTGCACCGGCGAGGTTCTGCGGCACGGCGACGTGGTTGTCACCCACCACGAGCACCACCTGGAAGGCGACCGCCACCGACGCGCAGGAATGGCAGCTCGCGAACGCGTAGGCCTCGTTGGTGTTCAACGCCGGTTGGCTGCCGTCCGCCCAGACGAGCGCGAACGCGACGTCGTAGTCGGCGGTGCCGTCGGTGGTGTTGACCGCGAGCGCCTGGTTGTCGCCCGGACCCGGGGTCAGGGGCTTGTCGAACGGGAAGACCCATCCCTTGGTGGAGCTGCTCCCATCGGACGCACCGGTGTCGGTGGTGCTCGTGCCGGACGAACCCGTCTGGAAGGAGGCCGGGGCGCCGTCGGCCGGGACCAGCACGAGCGCCAACCGGGGGTGGTCCGCGGTCGGCAACGGGGTGCGCGTGTCCCACGGCACCTCGAGGGTGCCGCCGGTCGGGCCAGCGCCGGAGATGGTGCCGGTGGCGGGTCGGGCTGCGGCGGCGACGGCGTCCACCACGGTGCCTCGGTCCCACGGCTGGACCGGCCGGTAGGTGCCCGGGTGCGGCCACCACAGGTAGACCAGCCCTGCGGCCACGGCCGCCGCGGTGATCGCGGCCGTGCTCCGCTTGAGCGGGTGGCCCGCGGTCTTGCGCCAGACCGAGACCGCCAGGTGACGGCCGGTGCGCCCGAGCACGAGCAGGGTGCCACCGATCGGCAGGGCCACCGCGGCCATCGCCAGCACCCGCGCGGCCACCTGCAGCAGGTCGCCGTGCTGCCAGCTCGCGGCGAACGCGTCCTGCTCCCGCTGCAGCTTCTCCCACGCGGTGGCGAGCACGTGGGGCAGCGCGACCACCATGCACAGCAGCGTGCACAGCAGCAGAGGTACGACGACCAGCACCCACACGGTGACGACCGCACGCGCCCACGGCTTGAGCAGCCGGGCCTCGGGATCGCCCCACCGCCAGGGCATCGCGCCGAGCAGGGTCGGCTTGATCCGGTGGAAGAGATCGGGCACGCCGGTCACGTCGGCGAGCACGTGGTAGCCGTCGAAGCGCACCAGCGGCGTCAGCTGGCGGATCATCTGCAGGATCTGTGCCGCGACGACGAGGAGCAGGGCGTCGTACCTGGTGAAGACCCAGATGCCGCTGATCGCCACGGCGACGATCGCGTTGAAGTACAGCCCACCGAGGTCGGTGCGCACCCGTCCCACCCGGCCGAGACGGTAGGAGTCGGTGACGTCGGTGTAGAAGGCCGGCCACATCAGGTAGACCCCGGCTCCCATCACGCCGGGCGTCGAGCCGCCGTACCGGGCCGCAGCGGCGTGCCCGAACTCGTGGAAGCCGGCGGAGAGGACGGTGACCACGACCACCAGCAGGAGCAGGCCGGGATGGTCGAAGGCCTGGTAGGTGGCGGAGGCCAGGCCCTTGTGGAAGAAGACCCACCAACAGACCAGGCCGAAGGCCGCCAGCAGCGGCACCACCGCCCAGGGCCGGAACAACGCCATGAACGGTGCGGTGAGGCGGCGGGTGCGGTCGGGGTCGGTGACGGCGTACTTGAAACGGAGGGCCAGCAGCGGGTTCGAGCGACGCAGCTCGGGCTGGCTGCCGTCGGCATTGAGCAGCAGCCCGAGCGGCCGCAGCTTGCCCTGCACCAGCGCGCGCACGTTGTCGGGCGTCACCGTCCTGCCCTGGCGCTGCGAGACCCGCTCGGCGACTTCGGCGAGGTCACGCCGGCCGTCGACGGCCTCCAGCACCGCGTAGAGCAGCCCGGTGAGCTGGATGGTCTGCCCGTCCGCGCGGCGCACGAGTGACGGCGGCACCCGGTACCCGGATCCGGCCATCTCGCCGATCAGCTGCACGCCGTCGGCGCGACGAGGCACCTCCCCGGGCACCGGCGGCGCAGGGGCACCCGGGGAGGCGGACCCGACCGACTCGGCGCCGGGAGCACCGGCACCACCGACGGCGGTCACCTCCGGCTACTGCTGGATGTCGGACGACTGGTCGGTGCTCGCCGTCGCCGAGCCGTCGATGTTCTGGTCGATGGTCACGTCCTGGTGGGACGCCGAGATCGCGTTGCTGTCGATCGAGCCGACGTTCGCCGCGACGCTCGCGTCGATCGGTGCGGCCGCGTTCGCGTTGGCGGCCACGGCGCCGTCGACCGGTGCCGCCACACCGACATTGCCGTCCACGTTCACGTCCACGTTGAGCAGCGGGCCCTGGGTGGCGCCGTCGCCGAGGTTGGTGGTCGTGCTGGTGTCAGCCGTGCCGGCGCCCGCCGTACCCGCACCGGCCGTGCCCGTGTCGGTGCCCCCGGCGCCGGTCGCGCCGGTGTCGGTGCCGCCGGTGTCGGTGGCGCCCTGGTGGATGCCGGACTGCTGTACGGCGTTGGCGGTCGCGTCGGCGTTGATCCCCTGGTGGATCGCGCCGGTCTGGTCGCTGACCGCCTCGGCCCCCGAGCCGAAGGAGAGGATGTTGCCGCTGGCCGCCGCCTCGATCGGCGCGGCGATGTTGGCGTTGGCCGCCGCGGCCAGGTCGATGGGTGCCGCGGCGTCGAGGGCGAGGTTGATGTCGGCGTTGAGGTCGAGGATCGACACGACCTCCTTGTCCGGAAGTGCGGTCGCCTGCTCCGCGTCGAGCTCCTCGGGTGAGAGGCCCTGCTCGTGGCTCATCGGTGTCCCCTTTCTGGCAGGGCGCTGCCCGTTTCGGGCCCTGCCTGAATGGGGGCTACCCGCAACCAAGCGGCGGGAAACGGTGCTGGCGACGAATGATGCCCGGGAGAGACCACAGGGGCCACGTCTCCGTGGCCCCTGTGCAGAGCTCTGGATGCTCCGGGAGCGACCCCGACGGGACTCGAACCCGCGGCCTCCGCCGTGACAGGGCGGCGCGCTAACCAACTGCGCTACGGGGCCATTGGCACCACTTTCGTGGGGCCGATGAATGCTAACGCATCCCCGGCCCGGACTCACAATCGAGCCCGGTCGGCCGGGCACGAGGCTCCCGGCGCGCACCCCCAACGGGATTCGAACCCGTGCTGCCGCCGTGAAAGGGCGGAGTCCTAGGCCACTAGACGATGGGGGCCCGTCACCCAGATGAGTGACCGGGCAAGCATAGAGGGGGCAGTGCCGGAGGGCCCACGTAGGCTCGCGGCATGGAGCTGGGGGCGGCGGAGTTCGACGCCCTGGTCGCCGAGGCGCTCGACCAGGTGCCGCCGGAGCTGGCGGCGCTGATGGACAACGTCGTGGTGCTCGTCGAGCCGACGCCGCCCCGGGAGGACCCGCACCTGCTCGGGCTGTACGTCGGAACGCCGCTGACCGAGCGCGACAGCAGCTACACCTTCCGCGAGCCGGATCGGATCCTGCTCTTCCGCGAGCCGCTGCTGGCGATGTGTGGGACCCGCGAACAGCTGGTCCGGGAGGTGCGCATCACGGTCGTGCACGAGATCGCCCACCACTTCGGCATCGACGACGCCCGGCTGCACGCGCTCGGCTACGGCTGATCCGTCCGGTCGAGTCGGGCCATGGCGTCCTCCCAGGGCACCGGTGGCTCGCCGCGGCCCTGCCGGGCGAACTGCTCGAAGTACCACCGCTGCAGGACGAGCAGCTCAGGGGGCGGCACCACCGTGAGCAGCCGCTCGTGGCCGAAGACCCGGTAGGCCTCCTCGATCAGGTCGTGCAGCTGCTCCATCCGGTTCGGCGCGCCGAGAGGTACGTCGTACACGAGATCGAGATGGTCGACGCCACGACGGATCGCCTCGTTGAGCTGCCGCACCCCGGTGGTGGCGCGCCGGTCGACGTCGATCGGACCGCTGAGCTTGGTCACCCTCGCGGCCACCGGGTAACGCTCGGGGTCGGCCATCGCCAGCAGCCGCAGCTCGCGCTGCAGCTCGTACTGGTGGATCCGCAACCGCCGGAACATCGTCGCAGGGAAGTTCAGCAGCTCGATCCGGACGGTGCGCGCCGGCTCGGGCTCGGGGTCCTCGCGACGCGCCGCGTCACCAGGGTGGAACACCTCGCCGGCCATGTCGGCCTCGGGGTTGAGCTCCGCGGCCGGCTCGAACCAGACGCTCTTGCCCTCGCTGTCGTGCTCGAGGTCGGCGCCCCAGCGGGCGGAGGTCATCGCGACCAGGGTCAGACCGCGGCCGAACATGGCGACCTCGGGGCCGTCGCTCTCCGGGATCCGCGGCGGCACCGGGGACCGGTCGATCACCTCGATGCGGGGATGCTCCTCGGTGCCGCGCAGCCGCACCACGACCGGGGGCTCCCCGTGCAGGAGCGCGTTGGTGACCAGCTCGGAGACACCGAGCTGAGCGGTCTCGGCGAGCTCGTCGCGGCCGATCTCGAGCAGCGACTCGCGGACCCAGGCGCGCGCCAACCGCACCGACGGCGCTCTCGCGGGCA
The DNA here is from genome assembly GCA_036518175.1 of Marmoricola sp. GTDB lineage: Bacteria > Actinomycetota > Actinomycetes > Propionibacteriales > Nocardioidaceae > Marmoricola. The sequence goes on along the minus strand of DATDNR010000089.1, from coordinate 7,830 downwards.
GCGAGAGCGAACGCGTGGTCAGAGACACGACTCCACTCCCGCGACGTACGCCCGGCAGGGCTGACAAGCTCAACCCCCATGCATTCTCCATGCCGACCTTAGTGCCGACGACCCGGTCGGCGCAGCCGTGTGCCGATCTCCCGAGGACCTAGCCGACGCCGGAAGGGTCACGAACCGGACAGGTGTGAGTCAGCAGACCCTCGCCGACGTGTGTGGGCGGGCACAAACGGGCAAGACTCGGGGTTATGACTGACGTGAACGCAGCAGCGAATCGTCACCGCGTCGTGGTCATCGGCTCCGGCTTCGGCGGCCTCTTCGGCACCAAGGCCCTGAAGCACGCAGACGTCGACGTCACCATGATCTCCAACGCCAGCTACCACCTCTTCCAGCCACTGCTGTACCAGGTCGCCACCGGCATCCTCAGCGAGGGCGAGGTCGCCCCACCCACCCGCGAGGTGCTGGCACGCCAGAAGAACGTCGAGGTGCTGCTGGGCGAAGTCACCGACATCGACCTCGAGCAGCGCCTGGTCCACCACCAGGTGCTCGGACGCGAGCGGGTGACGCCGTACGACTCCCTCATCGTCGCCGCCGGATCGGGCCAGTCCTACTTCGGCCACGACGAGTTCGCCCAGTTCGCGCCGGGCATGAAGAGCATCGACGACGCCCTGGAGCTGCGTGGCCGGATCTTCGGCGCCTTCGAGCTGGCCGAGGTCTCCGACGACGAGCAGGACATCGAGGAGCTGCTGACCTTCGTCGTGATCGGCGCCGGCCCGACCGGTGTGGAGATGGCCGGCCAGATCGCCGAGCTGGCGCAGAAGACGCTGCCGCGCGACTTCCGCAACATCAACACCCGCCAGGCCCGGGTCATCCTGGTCGATGCGGCGCCGCAGGTGCTGCCGCCGTTCGGCGAGAAGCTCGGTGACTGGGCCAAGCACTCCCTCGAGAAGCTCGGGGTGGAGGTGCAGCTCGGCGCGATGGTCGTCGGTGTCGACGAGCGCGGCCTGGAGGTCGAGGACAAGGACGGCACCCGCCGCCGGATCAACGCGGTCACCAAGGTGTGGGCCGCGGGTGTGCAGGCCAACCCGCTCACCCGGACGCTGGCCCGGCAGACCGGCGCCTCGGTCGACCGGGCCGGGCGCATCTCGGTCAACCCGGACCTGACCCTCCCCGGACACCCCGAGGTCTTCGTCGTCGGCGACATGATCTCGCTCGACCACCTCCCGGGGGTCGCCCAGGTGGCCATCCAGGGTGCGAAGTACGCCGCCCGCACCATCGACGACCGGCTCCGGGGGAAGTCGCCGCAGCAGCCCTTCAAGTACTTCGACAAGGGCAGCATGGCCACGATCTCCAAGTTCAGCGCGGTCGCCACCATCGGACGGATCCGGCTGCACGGCTTCATCGCGTGGCTGATGTGGCTGGGCGTGCACCTGGTCTACCTGACCGGCTTCAAGAACCAGGTCACCGCGCTGCTGCACTGGGCGGTCACCTTCTTCGGCAACGACCGGTCCCAGCGCACCGCCACCGAGCAGCAGATCTTCGCCCGGCAGGCGCTGCAGCGCTTCGAGAGGGGCACCCGGGAGTTCGTCAGCGATCCCGGCACCTACGACAAGCGCCGCGCCGAGCTCGAGCGCCAGGCGGCCGAGGAGGTGCGGCTCACCGACGCCGGCGAGCGCGGCCGCCAGGCCGGCTAGCAGTACTGACCTAGCAGGGCGTACGTCGGTGCCGGCACCGGGTCGGCCACAATGACCCGGTGACCGGACGCGACCCCAGGGAGCTGTTGGCCGTCTTCGTCGGCGGCGCCCTTGGCGCGCTGCTGCGGGCGCTGCTGGGGGCGTGGGTGCCGGTGTCCGAGGGAGGTTGGCCGTGGCCGACCTTCGTGGCCAACATCGTCGCCGCGTTCGCGCTGGGTTACTTCAGCACCCGGCTGCTGGAGAGGTTGCCGCCGTCCAGCTACCGTCGCCCGTTCGTGGGCACCGGCATCTGTGGGGGGCTGAGCACCTTCTCCACCATGCAGGTGGAGGTCGTCCGGCTGGTCCAGGCCGACGCCTGGGCGGTCGCCCTCGGCTATCTGGTCGGGAGCCTGGCCTGCGGACTGGTCGCGATCCATCTCGCCACGGCGATGGTGCGCCGCGCCGGAGTGCGCGCGTGAGCGTCGCCGCGGCGCTGGCCTGGGGCGGCGTCGTGGCCGCCGGGGGCGTCGGCGCGGTGCTCCGCTTCCTGGTCGACGGTGCTCTCAGCCGCCGCTGGGGCGGCGGCCTTCCGGTCGGCACGCTGCTGGTGAACCTCACCGGCGCGTTCGCCCTCGGCCTGCTCGACGGGCTCGTGCTGCCCCCGCCCGAGGCGCTGGTGGTGGGCACGGGCCTGGTGGGCGCCTACACCACCTTCAGCACGTGGATGTTCGAGACCCAGCGGCTCGCCGAGGAACGACAGCTTCTCGGGGCCTGGGCCAACCTCGCGGTCAGCGTGGCGCTCGGCATCGCCGTGGCGGCGCTGGGCCTGTGGGCCGGAGGCGCCCTGTGAACCCCGCGGTCGAGGACTGGGTGAAGGTCACCAGCTTCTTCGGCGAGCGCCAGCGCCACCGGGGCCGGCTGCTCTCCGACGTCCTGCTCGACACCTTCGAGGAGCACGACCTGGCGAGCAGCATCCTGCTGCGCGCCACGGCCGGTTTCGGGCTCCGTCACCACCTGCGCACCGACCAGACCCTCACCATGTCGGAGGACCCGTCGGTGGTGGCGATCGCGACGGACCTGCGCTCGAAGGTCGAGCCCGTCGTGTCGCACCTGCTCCGGCTGCAACGCCGGGGCCTGCTCACCGTCGAGCGAGCGCGAGGCCTCCGTGGGGTGCTCGCCGGCGCGGCGCTGCCCGGCGAGAACGACGAGGAGACCAGGCTCACCGTTCACATCGGGCGACACGAGCGGGTCGACGGCGTGCCTGCGCACGTGGCGATCTGCGACCTGCTCCACCGCCGGGGTGTGGCCGGAGCCTCGGTGCTCGTCGGCGTCGACGGCACCAACCACGGCACCCGTGAGCGAGCGCAATTCTGGGACCGCAACCTCGAGGTCCCCACGATGGTGGTGGCGGTGGGTGACGCCCTGCACCTGCAGGGGCTGCTGCCGGAGCTCGAGGGGCTGGTGCGCCGCCCGATGCTCACCGTGGAGCGGGTGCGGGTCTGCAAGCGCGACGGTGAGCTGCTTGCCCGGCCGCCCGCGCTGCCCAGCGCCCCTGAGGGGCCGTGGCAGAAGCTCAGCGTCTTCACCTCCGAGCACCATCTCAGCCACGGCGAGCCGATCCATCGCGGCATCGTCCGGCGGCTGCGCGCCACACGCGCCCGTGGCGTCACCGTGCTGCGCGGCATCCGTGGGTTCCACGGCGACCACCCACCGCACGGGGACCGGCTCTTCCAGCTGGGCCGGCGAGTGCCGGTCGTGACCGTCGTCGTCGACACCCCCGACGGCATCGCCCGGTCGTTCGACGTCATCGACGAGCTCACCGCCGAGCACGGTCTGGTGACCGCCGAGGTGGTCCCGGAGCTGCACGCCCTCGACGCCGGGTCACGGCCCGGCCGGTGACCGGGGTACCCGGACGACGGATCAGGCCTGGTAGCGCCGGATCCGCTGCTCGAGCTGCTCGGCGGCGATCCGCCGGTACAGCTGCACGATCTTCATGAAGTCGGCCGGCGGCACGTGCTTGCGGGTGAGCACCAGCTGGCTGCCGTCCACCCGCTCCAGCGTCACCCGCCACTTCGGGTCGCGAGCGTCCCGGGGAGTCTCGACAGCCTGGTCGGGGTTGGCCAGGTCGAACTCGTCGGTGGTGCCGTCGTGGCGCACCGAGACCCGGGAGCCCTTGAGCGTGGTCACGACCGGGGGAGTGTTGATCATCGCTCCCCAGATGCCGACGACGACCAGCGCGGGGATCGCAGCGACGGGGATGTACTCCATGGAGCCGATGCTCCAGGCGTAGTAGCCCCCGCCCACCGCCGCTGCGAGGAGCGGCACCATCAGCAGGGCGAAGAACGTGCGGACCTTGTGCCGGGCCTTCCAGCGGGCCTCCCGCGGGATCCCTGTGCGAGCCATCGTCGCCGCGTTGTCGTGCACCGGCGCCGCCTGCTGCGGGATGCCGGCGGGGGCCTTGGCCGTCGCGCTGCCGGGCGCGGCCTGGCTGGGCGCGTCCTGGTCCGTGGCGGGGCGGGAGGCAAGCCAGCTGGGCGTGTCGAAGCGCTGCGGGGCGTCCTCCAGACGCCTGGGCTTCTCGAGGACGACGTTCCTGTCCTTCGACTTGCGGTTCATGGCTTGCCTCCCTGCCGACCCCCCGGCCGTTCCGTCGCCAAGTTTGCGATGCTTCGGGCCTTTCACGACAGTCGGGACCTCTGCGCGGTGTAGACCGGCGGCCGCGGCCCGACGCCTGCTGCGGTCTGCGTCACACCCGGAATCGGGGTGATTGACCCCGGCGATCCCCGGGCATAACAACAGCGCGCCTCGCGGGGAAACGACGAAGACGAGGCGTTCGCACGGAGGGAAGACGATGTACAACGACATGAGCCACGTGCTCGGGCTCCTCGCGGCTTGCTTCGTGGGTGCAGGTCTCCTGCTCGCGATGCTCACCTACGCCGAGTCCACGCTCGATCGCGATGATGCGACGTTCTCGGCGTGGGTCCGGCGCGCGTGGGAAGGCCACGCCCGTCGTCAGCTCGCGCGCGTCGAGGTGCGCGAGAACAGCCAGGTGCACTGACCCTGACCGGACGCGCCGGCGGCGCCGGTCCGGCCGAGCGCTTCAGGCCTGGCGCAGCGCGTCCAGCCGCAACTGCCTGGCCAGCTCGCGGCAACCGTCCTGGAAGTCCATGAGGGTGGCCTTCCAGATGAGCGTGTGATCGATGCCTTCCACGGCCAGTCGCCGTCGCAGCACGCGTCGGATCTCGGCGAAGTTCTGCAAGGTCGCCCGATCGGCGCTGTCCTCCAGCACCTCGGCGAGCTCTGTGGGGGTGAGGGAGCGAAGCATCCAAGACCTCCTGTCCGGCGGTCCCCCTGTGCGCGCGACGCTAGGCAACTCCCCCAGTCGTGCAAAGGGTGGTGAGCCGCCGATTCCCCGAACTGCGGGGCAATTCGGCGCGAATGCGGACGTCTGGACGCACGGCCGACTAGACCGGACCCGACTGCGTCTCTGGGCCCTCAGGAGGCCCACAGCGTGACCAGCGAGCTGGCCACGGCCACACCGAGCGCGACGTTGAGGTGCACCGGCTTCGCGACCTCGCCCAGCAACGGCCAGCCGACGCCGACCATCGTCGCGATCCCGGCCAGCAGGCCGGCGCCGACGCAGAAGGTGGCGGCGAGCGCGAAGACCACGACCGTCAGGAACAGGAGCACGAGGCTGCGTGCCACCACCTGTTCCTCGGTCAGTGGCGTGCGCATGTCCTCTCCTTACCCCGGACGGGCCGGTCCGAACCGGGTTGGATCGTCCGATTCGTGGTTTTGAGGCCGCCGGGCACGACCATTCCCCCGCCGCGGGGAAAGGGGCACGCTGGAGGCATGGTGAGCGTCCTGGTGGTGGACGATGAGGTTCCCTTCGCGGAACGGCTCGCCAACGGGCTCGCGGAGCACGAGTTCGAGGTCACCGTGGCGTACGACGGCAACACCGGGCTGCGCCTCGCTCGTGACCCGAGGTTCGACCTCGTCGTCCTGGACCTCATGCTGCCCGGCCTCTCCGGCGTCGAGGTCTGCCGCAGGCTCCGCGAGGACGACATCGGCACACCGGTGCTGGTCCTCACCGCCCGCGACCAGGAGGAGGACGAGACCGAGGCCCTCAACCAGGGGGCCGACGACTACCTCCGCAAGCCGTTCTCCTTCGACGTGCTCCTCGCCCGATGCCGGGCCTTGCAGCGTCGCGGCGGCCGCGACGGGTGGGGCGAGCTCGTCGTGGGCGACCTCTCCCTCGACCCGCGACGACGGTGTGCCCGTCGGGGACCCCAGGTGATCAGCCTCAGCCGGCGGGAAGCGGCCCTGCTCGAGTACCTGATGCGGGCCCCGGGCCAGGTGCGCTGCCGTCACGAGATCCTCGCCCACGTCTGGGGTGACCTCGAGGACCCGGAGAGCAACCTCGTCGACGTCTACGTCGGCTATCTCCGACGCAAGATCGACCTGCCGTTCGGCACCAGCACCCTGCAGACGGTGCGGGGGCAGGGTTATCGGGTCGAGTCGGGGCGATGAGAGCACTGCTGCTGCTGCCCCGGTCCACCTCCCTCCGTGTCCGGATGGTGCTGGCCACGGTCGGCTCGGTGGCCCTGCTCGTCGTGGCCTGCGGCGTCCTCGTCGTCGTCCTGGTCCGCAACCAGCTCGTCGCCGCGTCCGACGACGCGGCACTGGCCAGGGCGACGCAGCTGGCCGACCTCGCCCACGCCGGCACGCTGCCGCACCGGCTCGCGAAGGCGGACGTGCTCGAGGAGGCGGTGCAGGTCATCGCCGGTGACCGCGTGCTCAGCTCCACCGAGAACGCCACGTCCCCGACCTTCTTCGCGGGCGTCCCGCGCCAGAGCCCAGGGGACCGGCAGGTCCAGCAACGCACCACCGTGGAAGGCGAGGACGAGGGCCCCTACCGGATCACCGCCCTCGGCACCGACTCCGCCGAGGGGAACGCCACCGTCTACGTCGCCGTGGACACCGGGCACATCGACGAGTTCCTGACGGACCTGGTCACCATCGGTGGCGCGGGGCTCTTCGCCATCACCGTGCTGGCGGGAATGCTCTTCTGGGTGGTCATCGGACGGATGCTCGCTCCCGTCGGGGAGATCCAGCGCCGCGCGGACGCCATCACCGACCAGCACCAGCTGAAGCTGAGGATCCCGGAGCCGGCCTGGCGGGACGAGCTCGGCCGGCTCACCCGCACCATCAACGCGATGCTCGCCCGGCTGGAGGCCAGCGCCCGCAAGCAGGAGCGCTTCATCGCCGACGCCGCCCACGAGCTGAGGAGCCCCCTGGCGAACAGCCGGACGCGGCTGGAGACAGCGCTCTCCGCTCCGGGCGGCGCCGTCGACCGCGACGCCGTGATCCGCGACGCCCTGGCCGACAACCTGCGGCTCAGCTCGCTGGCTGACAAGCTGCTGCTGCTGGCCAGGACCGACTCCGGCGAGCTGCGCATCCGCCCGGTGCCCGTCGACCTCGACGACCTGGTGCGCGAAGTGGTGGCGGGGTTCGGCTCGACCTCCGTTCGCCTAGTGGCGCGCATCGAGGCACCGGCCCAGGTCTCCGGTGACGCCGCACTGCTCGAGCACGCGCTGCGCAACCTCGTCGAGAACGCGCTGCGGCATGCCCACACCCTCGTCGAGGTCACCCTCACCGCTGCGCCGCCGAATGCCGTGCTCTCGGTCGACGACGACGGTCCCGGGATCCCGACTGACGCCCGACGCCGGGTCTTCGAGCGCTTCGAGCGTCTCGACGACTCCCGCCAGCGTGACACCGGCGGCGCCGGCCTCGGGCTGTCCATCGTCTGGCAGATCGTGCACGCCCACCACGGGACCGTCGTGGCGGACGACTCACCGGCCGGTGGTGCCCGTCTCAGGATCGTGCTGCCGCTCTCCGGCCCGGGGAGCGGTCAGCAGGGCGATGACCCGGTCGACCAGCCGGCGACACGATGGACAACGGGCCCGACGGCACAGCCGGCGGCCGGCGCGATGAGCCAGCAGGGGATGCGGTTCAGCGGTCGACCTCGCCGCGGATGAAGGCCTCGACCGAGGCGCGGCCCTCCTCGTCGGGGCGCTGCACCGGCGGGGACTTCATCAGGTACGACGAGGCGGACAGGATCGGGCCGCCGATGCCGCGGTCCTTGGCGATCTTGGCCGCG
>DATDNR010000088.1:0-6762 GCA_036518175.1 Marmoricola sp. | reverse complement strand
GGGCGGAGCTGCACCCGACCTCGGCCGGCGGTGGCTACGTCAACTTCCTCGGCGACGAAGGCGAGGAGCGGGTGCGCGCGTCGTACCGGGAGAACTACCCGCGGCTGGCGAGGGTGAAGTCGGCGTACGACCCCGACAACTTCTTCCACGTCAACCAGAACATCAAGCCAGCCTCCTGAGCCGGCAAACGTCCTGCGGAGTGGTTGCTCGGGCAGCCGCTCCGCAGGACGTCATACGTATCGGGGGTCCCGGGCCACGATCTGGATGACGTCAGGGACGCCCGGACCCACGAGCGACCTCGAGAGCGAGCTCAAAAGCGGGCCGGCTCGCGGTACTCGCCCCACTCCTCGCGCAGGGCGCCGCAGATCTCGCCGAGGGTCGCCTCGGCCCGGCAGGCCTCCAGCATCGCCGGGATGACGTTGTCCTCGGCGCGTACGGCGGCGAGCATCCGCTCCAGCGCGGCGCTGACCGCGGCCTCGTCGCGCTGCTCCTTGCGCTCGCCCAGCAGCCGGACCTGCTCCACCTCCACCTCGTGGGAGACGCGGAGGATCTCCAGGTCGTGCGTGACCGAGTCGGTGTGGCAGTTGACGCCGACGATCTTCTTCTCGCCCTTCTCCAGGGCGACCTGGTACTGGAAGGCCGCCTCGGCGATCTCGGACATGAACCAGCCGTCCTCGATGCCGCGCAGCAGGCCCCGGGTGATCGGGTTCTCGCCCCGCCGCGTCGCCTCGGCGAGCGCCTCCGGGTCGTCGCTGCGCAGCGCGGAGCCGCCCATCTCCAGGATCTTGTCGAAGATCTTCGTGGCCTCGGCCTCGAGCCGGTCGGTGAGGGCCTCGACGTACCAGCTGCCGCCGAGCGGGTCGGCGACGTTGACCACGCCGGTCTCCTCCATGATCACCTGCTGCGTGCGCAGCGCGATCTCGGCCGCCTGCTCGCTGGGCAGCGCGAGGGTCTCGTCGAGGGCGTTGGTGTGCAGCGAGTTGGTGCCGGCCAGCACCGCCGCGAGCGCCTCCAGGCCGGTGCGCACCACGTTGTTGTAGGGCTGCTGGGCGGTCAGCGACACCCCGGCGGTCTGGGTGTGGAAGCGCAGCCACTGCGCCTTCTCGGTCTTCGCGCCGTAGACGTCGCGCATCCACCGAGCCCAGATGCGGCGGGCGGAGCGGAACTTCGCGATCTCCTCGAAGAAGTCGACGTGGCTGTCGAAGAAGAAGCTCAGGCCCGGCCCGAAGACATCGACGTCGAGGCCGCGGGAGAGCCCCAGCTCCACGTAGCCGAAGCCGTCGGCGAGGGTGAAGGCGAGCTCCTGCGCGGCCGTCGACCCGGCCTCGCGGATGTGGTAGCCGGAGACCGAGAGCGGCTTGTACGCCGGGATCCTCTCGGCGCAGAACTCCATCAGGTCGCCGATCAGCTTCAGGTGCGGCTCGGGGCCGAACAGCCACTCCTTCTGGGCGATGTACTCCTTGAAGATGTCTGTCTGCAGCGTGCCGTTGAGCACGCCGAGGTCGACGCCCTGCCGCTCGGCGGCGACGAGGTACATGCAGAAGATCGGTACGGCGGGGCCGCTGATCGTCATGCTGGTGGTCACCTCGCCCAGCGGGATGCCGTCGAAGAGCACGTCCATGTCGGCGGCGGAGTCCACCGCGACGCCGCAGTGCCCGACCTCGCCGATGCTGCGCGGGTCGTCGGAGTCGCGGCCCATCAGCGTCGGCATGTCGAAGGCGACGCTCAGCCCGCCGCCGCCGCGGCCGAGGATCATCTTGTACCGCTCGTTGGTCTGCCGGGCGTTGCCGAATCCCGCGAACTGCCGGATCGTCCAGGTGCGTCCGCGGTTGCCCGCCGGGTAGAGCCCGCGGGTGAACGGGAACTCGCCGGGCCACTCGCTCTCGTCGGTGCCGTAGGCGGGCTCGACCTCCATGCCGCTGAGCGTGCTGAAGTCCGCCTCGCGGATCCGACCGGTCCGCTCGGCCTCGGCGTACTTCTGCTGCCAGCGCTCCCGTGCAGTGCTCATGGAGAGATAGTAGGACGTCCAAGTATCTCGGCCAAGTCGGCTCGGCGGCACCATGACGTCCGTTGCGAGACCCTCAGCCGCGGACCCAGCGACGGATCAGCCCGTCACGCACCTCGACGGCGTCGGGCGGCCGCGGCGTCGGACTGTTCGCGAGGTGGGCGAGCACCCGGTTGCGCCCGCGCAACCGCAGGTCGCCGTCGACCCAGCCCACCCGCGGGTCGAGCAGGGCGCGGAGCTCGGGCCAGGCCCGCTGCTCCGCCAGGTGCCAGGCCGCCGCGGTCGGTGCCGGCATCTCCGGCAGCTCGTGGAGCATCCGTGGCACGCACAGCCGCCAGGCGTCGACGACCAGCTCGCGCATCTCGTCCTCGCCCAGCTCACTCAGGTGCGCGCACACCCACTGGTAGCGCAGGTCGCGCTGCGGTGGCATGAAGAAGACGTCCGGTGCCGAGGCGACCAGCCCCTCCCGGTGCTCCCGGGGGAAGCCGAAGCCCATGTCGCGCTCGTCCCTGGAGAACGCGACGTAGACGATCTGCCGCACCTTGAGCTTCCAGCGGCCCCCGACCAGCTGCTCGCGGGTGCGCGGCAGCGCCAGCGCGACCCGCCGTACGGCGTCGGCATCCGTCACCTGACCGACGTTAGAGCACCTGGTGGCCCAGGCGGGCGCTGCCGGCGCTCGCCCCACGACGCCACGCGCTCAGAAGTCACCGGCCGCCCGGCGCACCGGACGCAACAGCTCCGAGAGCGCCCGCAGTGCCGGCTCATCCAGCGCGCCGAGCCCGAAGTCGGCCTCGAGCAGCACCTGCGTCGCCTGCTCCACCAGCGCCCGTCCCTCGGGGGTGATCTCGGCCAGCACCGCCCGGCCGTCCTCGGGATGCGGCTTGCGGATCACCAGCCGGGCCGACTCGAGCCGGTCGACGATCGAGGTCACCGAGGTCGGGTGCACCTGCAGCCGCTCCCCCATCTTGCCCAGCGGCAAGGAGCCCCGGGAGGAGAAGGTCAGCAGCACCAGCGCCTCGTAGCGGGCGAAGGTGAGCCCCAACGGCTTGAGCAGCCCGTCGAGTCGGCCGAGGACGATCTGCTGCACCCGCATCAGCGAGGTGACCGCGTGCATCTGCGGCACGCCCTCCCAGCGCCGTCCCCACTGCCGCGCCGCCTCGTCGATCGGGTCGAAGGGCAGCATCAGTTGACCATCCGCGGCCCGCGGAGGCCGGAGCGCTGCACCACCCGCTGGATGGCCAGGTCGCGCTCGTCGGGCCGGCCCACATAGCGGATCTCGCGCAGCCCCTGGGCCTGGGCGGCGGACTCGAAGACGAAGTGGCCGAAGCCCAGGATCCGGCCGTGCAACGGCTTGCGCACGGTGATGTCGAGGATCCGGCCCAGCGGCATCGTCGACAGCGAGCGGGCGAAGACGCCCTTGACCCGGAAGACCCGCATGTTGGTGATCACGAAGACGTCCATCCGGTAGCGGGCGGCCCGCCAGACGGCCCAGCCGAGCAGCCCGAAGGCGAGCAGCAACGGCAGCCAGGCGACGTCGGTGGGACTGATCCCGGTGAGCACCAGGCAGCCCAGCCCCGCCAGCGCGATCAGCACCGGCCCGACGTAGACCACCCAGTGCCGGTACACCTCGTCGACCACGACCTCACCTTCCTCGCGCAGGAGGTGGCGCCCGATGTCGGGGTCGGCGAAGCGCCGCAGCCAGCCCACGTCGCGGCCTCAGGAGAGCAGCGCGTGCAGGAAGCTGATGATCGCCTTGAACAGCGAGACCAGCGCGTCCCAGATGTGCGCGCCCCCGGTCTTGGCCGCGCTCGCCGCACCGTTGGGGTCGGTGAAGAGGTAGAACCCCAGGAACAGCACGACGAGCAGGACGAAGCCCTTCTTGAGCACGGCTTCCATCAGAGCTCCTGTTCGTCCGGTGAGCACACCAGTCACGTGTGTAACAGAGCGCCACCGGCGATGGTGGGAGGCGCGCCCGCCGCCCGGCAGTCGGGCGTCAGCGGCTTCGGAGCGGGCGGATCACCGGTCGGCGCCGTACGCCTCGAGCAGCTCGTCGGCGGCGGCGTAGGGGTCGATGGTCCCGGCCACCACCTTCTCGGCGAGCGCGTCGAGCTCGGTGCGCTCGTGCACGCTGCGCCACTGCTCGCGCAGGCTGGTCACCGCGATCGCCTCGATCTCGTCGCGGGCCCTCTTCGTACGACGCAGCGCCAGCTGGCCGGACTCCTCCAGCCACGCGCGGTGCCGCTCGACTTCGGTGAGGACCTCCTCGACCCCCTCCTGGCGCGCGGCGACCGTCTTGACGATCGGCGGCTTCCAGGCGCCCTCGGGCCGCTCGGCCAGCGCGAGCATCGACCGCAGCTCCCGCCTGACCTGGTCGGCGCCCTCGCGGTCGGCCTTGTTGATCACGTAGAGGTCACCGATCTCCAGGATGCCCGCCTTGGCGGCCTGCACGGCGTCTCCCATGCCGGGCGCGAGCAGGACCAGCGTGGTGTCGGCCATCGAGGCGATCTCCACCTCGCTCTGCCCGACCCCGACGGTCTCGACCAGGATCACCTCGCAGCCGGCTGCGTCGAGCACGCGCAGCGCCTGCGGCGTGGCCCAGGAGAGCCCGCCGAGGTGGCCGCGGGAGGCCATCGAGCGGATGTAGACCTCGCGGTCCAGCGCGTGGTCCTGCATCCGGATGCGGTCGCCGAGCAGGGCGCCGCCGGAGAACGGCGAGCTGGGGTCGACCGCCAGCACGCCCACCCGCCTGCCCTGCGCCCGCAGCGCGCTCACCAGCGCCGAGGTGGAGGTGGACTTGCCGACCCCGGGAGCACCGGTGATGCCGACGACGTGCGCGCTTCCGGCGTACGGCGCCAGCCCGGCCATCACCTCGCGCAGCAGCGGCGAGGCGTCCTCGACCAGCGAGATCAGCCGGGCCACCGACCGCGGGTCACCGGCGCGCGCCTTCTCGACGAGCTCGGGGACGGCCGCGGCGGTGCGCCCTCGGCGACCGGCCGTCCGGCCCCCCGCCGCCGTCACGCCGTGGGAACGCGCAGGACGAGGGCATCGCCCTGGCCGCCGCCACCGCACAGCGCGGCCGCCCCCACGCCGCCGCCACGCCGCTTCAGCTCCAGCACCAGGTGCAGGGCGATGCGGGCGCCGGACATGCCGACGGGGTGGCCGAGGGCGATCGCGCCGCCGTTGACGTTGACCTTGTCATCGGCGATGCCCAGCTCACGGGCGGAGGCGATGCCGACGGCGGCGAAGGCCTCGTTGATCTCCACCAGGTCGAGGTCGGTGGGCTTGATGCCCTCCTTCTCGCAGGCCTTGAGGATCGCGTTGGCGGGCTGCATCTGCAGCGTCGAGTCCGGGCCGGCGACCTGTCCGGAGGCGCCGATCTCGGCCAGCCACTCCAGACCGAGCTCCTCCGCCTTGGCCCTGCTCATCACCACGACGGCGCAGGCGCCGTCGGAGATCTGCGACGCCGACCCGGCGGTGATGGTGCCCTCCTTGCCGAACGCCGGGCGCAGCTTGGCGAGCGAGTCGGCGGTGGTGTCACCACGGATGCCCTCGTCCTGGGAGACCACGATCGGGTCGCCCTTGCGCTGCGGGATCTCCACGGGCACGACCTCGTCGTCGAAGACGCCGTTCTTCCACGCTGCGGCGGCGCGCTGGTGCGACTGGGCGGCGAACGCGTCCTGCTGCTCGCGGGTGAGCCCGAGGCCCTCGGCGTTGCAGGTGTCGGTGAGCGCGCCCATCGCCTGCTCGGTGTAGACGTCCCACAGCGCGTCGTAGGCCATCGAGTCGACCAGCTCGACGTTGCCGTACTTGAACCCTTCACGGGACTTCGGCAGCAGGTGCGGCGCGTTGGTCATCGACTCCATGCCACCGGCGACGACGATCTCGTGCTCCCCGGCGCGGATGAGCTGGTCGGCCAGCGCGATCGCGTTCAGCCCGGAGAGGCACACCTTGTTGATAGTGATCGCCGGGACGCTCATCGGGATGCCGCCCTTGACCGCTGCCTGGCGGGCGGTGATCTGCCCGGCGCCGGCCTGGATGACCTGGCCGAGGATGACGTACTCGACCTGGTCGCCGGAGAGCCCGGCCTTCTCCAGCGCCCCCTTGATGGCGACGCCTCCGAGGTCTGCGGCCGACTGCGACTTCAGTCCTCCGAGCAGGCGACCGATCGGCGTGCGCGCGCCGGCGACGATGACGGATCCGGACATGAGGTGCCTCCTGGGGAGCGGCTGCGATGCCGACGTCGGGGTTGCTCCGACATTACCGAGCATCGGCCCGCGGCAGCAGGGGGGCGTGGCTGTCGCACCGGTCACACCTCGTTGAGGCACCGGGTCCGCTGCACGAGGATGACGCCATGAGCACCGCTGGGCTGGAGATCCCCGAGCACCTCTTCGTCTGCATCGACCACGTGGGCGTCGCCGTACCCGACCTCGACGAGGCGAAGCGGCTCTACACCGAGACCTTCGGCATGACGGTCACCCACGAGGAGACCAACGAGGAGCAGGGCGTGCGCGAGGCGATGGTCGCCGTCGGCGACAGCGGCTCCTGCATCCAGCTGCTCGCTCCGATCGACGAGCAGTCGACGATCGCGAAGTTCCTGGACCGCTCCGGCCCCGGGCTGCAGCAGCTCGCCTACCGCGTCACCGACGTCGAGCAGGTCTCGCAGGTGCTGCGCTCGCGCGGGGTGCGGCTGCTCTACGACGAGCCGCGCCGGGGTACGGCGGGCAGCCGGATCAACTTCGTGCACCCCAAGGACGCGG
>DATDNR010000087.1:0-16454 GCA_036518175.1 Marmoricola sp. | reverse complement strand
CCGATCCCGCACAGGCGGGCTCGCGGGTCAGCGGCCCTGCTGCGCCACCGCGGCGGCGGCCTCGGCGGCCGCGTCGGGGTCGAGGTAGCGGCCGCCGCGCTCGACCGGCCGCATCTGCTCGTCGAGCTCGTAGACCAGCGGCATGCCGGTGGGGATGTTGAGCCCGGCGATGTCGTCGTCGGAGATGTCGTCGAGGTGCTTGACCAGCGCGCGGATGCTGTTGCCGTGCGCGGCGACGAGCACGGTCGCCCCGGAGCGCAGGTCCGGAACGATCGAGGACTCCCAGTGCGGCAGCGCGCGGGCCAGGACGTCCTTGAGGCACTCGCTCCTCGGCATCTCCGCACCGAGGTCGGCGTAGCGGGGGTCGCCGGCCTGGGACCACTGGTCGTCGTCGGCGATCGGGGGCGGCGGCACGTCGTACGAACGACGCCACAGCATGAACTGCTCCTCGCCGAACTCCTCCAGCGTCTGCTTCTTGTCCTTGCCCTGCAGCGCGCCGTAGTGCCGCTCGTTGAGCCGCCACGACCGGCGCACCGGGATCCAGTGCCGGTCGGCGACGTCGAGCGCGAGGTTCGCCGTGGTGATCGCCCGGCGCAGCAGCGAGGTGTGCACGAGGTCGGGCAGCAGACCGGCCTCGACGAGCTGGTGGCCGCCGCGGACGGCCTCGTCGCGGCCCTTCTCGCTCAGCGCGACGTCGACCCAGCCGGTGAAGAGGTTCTTCGCGTTCCACTCGCTCTCGCCGTGGCGCAGCAGGATCAGCGTGGAGGACATGGCGGTCAGCCTAGTGCGGGGGTACGCCGGTGCTGCCCCGGGGCGGTCACTGCGACGACGACGGCGAGGAGGTCGGTGACGAGGAGGCGCTGGGCGACTGGGATGGCGACGGCGACGGCGACTGCGACGAGCGCGGCGAGGAGCCGGAGCCGGGCAGCGCCACGTTGCCGTAGTAACCGCTGCGCGTGATGACCGGGACGTCCATCTCGGTGGACTGGCCGTTGGCGAACTGGAGGCTCAGGTGCACGAAGCTGCCGGGCTTGATGTCCGGGCCGCTGACCCACACCTGCCCCGACTTCGAGAGGTTGACGATGCCGCCGGGCGGGATGGTGACCTGGGACTGGCTGCTGCTCTGGATGCCCGGCCCGGTGACGCTGATGAGCTTGTCCTGCGTCTCGCCCTCGTTGACCAGCGTGCCGGCGAAGGTGCCCTTGCCGCCGTTCACCGTGACGACCATCGCGTTGAGGATGTAGACCTGCCCGGACCGGTCGTTGGTGCCGGTGGCGGGCTGGTAGACCTGATCGGTCTGGTAGCCGAAGCCGCAGGCCGCCAGCAGCGGGACGAGCAGCAGCAGCAGGGCCCCGGAGGTGACACGGCGGCGAAGGGGGGACTTCACGAGCGGGCGTTCCTCTCGGTGCTGCGCCGCGGGCGCGGGAGGGCGGTCGACGAACGGCAGCAGCCTAGACGATCAGCGTCCGCACCCGACCGCCGCCCCGACCGACCCCGCCGGCGCGGCTCGTCACTGTCGCAGGCCCACCTGCAGCACCACCACGACCAGCCCGGCAACGGCGAGCGCGGTGACGATCACCGAGGCGACCAGCAGCTTCGGTGCACCGGTGCGCAGGGCCACGAGCAACGGCAGGTTGCGCGCCCCGGACTGGTTGTCGGCGACCAGGTCCGGCAACGTGGTGAGGAAGTGCACGCACACGCCGAGGACGGCCGCTGCCACCGTGACCGCGATCGTCGGCGGACCGCCGTGCATGCCGCCGCCCCAGCCGCCGTAGGACAGGAAGGCCGGCAGCAGCGCGAACGTCACCGCCCACCCCAGCCAGGACAGCCAGGTGCGGTGCAGCCACCGGTCGTGCACGAAGCCGACCAGCACCGTGGCGAGCAGGGCGATGCCGGCGACCGTGCCGTTCTGCAACGACAGCGGCACCACCAGCAGCAGCAGCACGACCGCAAGGAAGGTGGCGTTGCCCGCGGGCACGTCTCCCTCGGCGACCGGCTTGCCCGCGGCGCCGGAGCGGATGTCGGCGCGCTCGTCGACGACGTCGTTGACCAGCCCGAGCAGCAGCTGGGCGACCAGCACGGCGGCGCCGGCGACCAGCGCCTCGCGCGCCGGGCGTCCGGAGAGCGCGGCGGCCACCCCGACCGCCAGGCCCAGCAGCACCGACTGCTTCGGGTGGGTGCAGCGCACCAGGCCGGTGGCCTGGCTGCTGCGTGGGTGTGCCGGGGCGTGCGCGTCCATCCCCGCAGTATCGACCACGGCGGCGCCACAAGGCGCGTGGACGCGGTAAGGACATGGCACGGACGCGGCACGGACATGGCACCGATGCGGCCGGAGGCGCCGCGGAAGCGACCCGGGCGCCACCCGAACCATCGCGAAGCGGACGGCGCACAATGGGAGATGAGGCATCCGGACCGGCGACCCCACCGGGGCCGGAAGGGAGCCGGAGACGGTTGTCCGAGGCACAGAAATCGTTGCTTGTCAAGACCGAACCCGCCTCTGACCTGCACAAACGTCAAAAGGGCAGTCGCCGGCTCGTGTTAGACTGGTCACCTGGAAAGGGGTTCGACTACATGACTTTCACCGTCGGCGAAACGGTTGTCTATCCAAATCACGGCGCAGCTGTCATCGAGGACATCGAGATGCGCAAGATCAAGGGTGAGGAGAAGCAGTACCTCGTCCTGCGCATCGTGGCGCAGCAGGACCTCGTGGTCCGGGTGCCGGCCTGCAACCTCGACCTGGTCGGCGTACGCGACGTGGTCGACAAGGAGGGCCTCGATCGCGTCTTCGACGTGCTGCGGGCCAATGTCCCCGACGAGCCGACGAACTGGTCTCGCCGATACAAGGCGAACCTGGAGAAGCTGCACTCCGGTGACGTCATGAAGGTCGCCGAGGTCGTCCGCGACCTGTGGCGCCGCGAGCGCGACCGGGGCCTGTCCGCCGGCGAGAAGCGGATGCTGGCCAAGGCGCGCCAGATCCTGGTCTCCGAGCTGGCCCTGGCCGAGCACACCAACGAGGACAAGGCCGAGACCCTCCTCGACGAGGTGCTCGCCTCCTGAGCAGCAACGACCTCTGGAACGACGGGCCCCCGGGAGATGCTCCCGGGGGCCCGTTGGGCATCGTCCCGGTCTCCGACCGTGGGCCGCTGCCCTTCGCGCTCGTGCACGGGGAGTCGCTGGTGGCCTCGGCCTCGTTCGCGCTCGAGCACGCCGGCGTCGCGCTGGTCGACTTCAACGTCCCGTGGCAAGAGGTCCGCGACTCCGGGCGCCCGGTCGTGCTGCACGACCCGCTGTGCCCGCTGGCCCCGCCGGAGTTCCTCGCCGAGGCGGTGAGCACCTGCCTGGACACCGACGAGGTCGTCGTCGGCGTCCGGCCGGTGACCGACACCCTCAAGCGCGTCGAGGAGGGCACTGTCGGAGCGACCGTCGACCGGGACGCCCACGTGGTCGTCTGCTCGCCGGTGGTGCTGCCGGCCGGCGTGGTCACCGCGCTGCCCGAGCCCCCGGACACCGGCGACTTCGCCCTGCTGGTGGCCCGGTTGCGCGAGGAGTTCGACGTACGCCTGCTCGAGGCGCCGGCGCTGGCCCGCCGCGTCCACGACGAGGCGGACCTCGCGGTGCTGGAGTCGCTCAGCGAGTCCGGCGCCGAGGGCGCCCGCGGACCGTGAGGCGTCAGCCGATCCGGCGCAGCAGCGCCTCGGCGAGGGGGACGTCCTCGGGGAAGGTGACCTTGAGGTTCGTGGCGTTGCTGGGCACCGCGCAGATGCGCAGGTCCGCGCGCTGCGCGGCGTAGCGCTCCAGGCAGCTGGCGGTGTCGGTGCCGGTGAAGCAGTCGGCGTCGGCCGCGGTGTACGCCGCCAGCAGGGCGTCGGCGCGGAAGGCCTGTGGGGTCTGCACCGTCACGACGTCCCGCAGCGGCGCACCCGGCCGGCGTGGCAGCAGCCCGGCGCCGGCGACCACCGGGATCGCACCTCCGTGCTCGGCGGCCACCGCGATCGTGCGGGCGAACAGCTCGGCGGAGGCGAGCGGGCGGGCGGCGTCGTGGATCGCGACCACGTCGAGCTCACCGGCCTCGATGTCCGCGCGCAACGCCCGGATCGCCTGCCACTCGGAGTCGTGCCGCTGGGCACCCCCGTCGACGAGCCACAGGTCGTGCTCGCCCAGGTGCGGCTGCACGGCCTCGGCGACGGCGTCCCGATCCTCGGGACGGACCACCACCACGAGCCGGTGCACGCTGGCCACGTGCAACGCGGTGCGCAGCGAGTGCACCAGCACCGGCAGCGGCCCGAGCGGCAGCAGCACCTTGTTGACGCCCGCGCCGACCCGGGTCCCCGAGCCGCCGGCGAGGATGACCACGGCGGCGCGAGGAGTCGGCATGCGCCGAGGTTATCCCCGCTGCAGCAGGGCGGTCGCGATCGCGGCGAGTCCCTCGCCGCGGCCGGTGAGCCCGAGGCCGTCGGTGGTGGTGGCCGTGACGGAGACGTCCAGGCCGTGCCGGTCGGCCAGTCCCCGCTGAGCCTCGTCGCGGCGCGGACCGAGCCGAGGGCGGTTGCCCAGCAGCTGCACCGCCACGTTGACCACCTGCCAGCCCTCGGCGTGCACCCGCCGCAGCGCCTCGGCGACGAGCTCGTCGCTCGGTGCGCCGGCCCAGCGAGGGTCCGCCGTACCGAAGTTGCTGCCGAGGTCGCCCAGCCCGGCCGCGCTGAGCAGGGCGTCGCAGACCGCGTGCAGCACCACGTCACCGTCGGAGTGGCCCTCGGGGCCGGCCGGCTCGTCGGGGAAGTCCAGGCCGGCGATGCGCATGGGCCGCCCGGCGGCCAGGCGGTGCACGTCGCTGCCGATGCCGATGCGCAGGTCCACGGCCCCGATCATGCCGTGCCGCTTCGGGACCGCGCGAAGATGGTGGGGTGACAGCAGCCGTGTCGAGCCGCC
Source organism: Marmoricola sp. (assembly GCA_036518175.1). Taxonomy (GTDB): domain Bacteria; phylum Actinomycetota; class Actinomycetes; order Propionibacteriales; family Nocardioidaceae; genus Marmoricola. The sequence goes on along the minus strand of DATDNR010000087.1, from coordinate 11,525 downwards.
GTCTGGTGCTCTCCGGCGTGGTCGCCGGCGCCGCGGGGCTGGTGATCGCCCAGGCGGTCGCATGGGCGATCACCGGAGCCACCAGCCCGGTGGTGGCGGTCGCGGGCAGCGTCCGCGACCTCACGCCGGGGCCGTTGGCGAACTTCCTCGTGCACGCGGTGCAGCACCTCGACAAGCCGCTGCTGGTCAGCGGCACCGTGCTCGGCGTGCTGGTCGTCTGCGGCCTCGCCGGGCTCGCCGCAGGCCGCGACCGTCGGCTGGCCGAGCTGGTCTTCGTCGTGCTCGCCGCGATCGGCCTGGCCTCGCTGCTGCAGCAGGGGGACGCCACCACCGGCTCGGTTGCCGCGGTGCTGGCCGGCTTCGTCACGATGCTGGTGGCACGCCGCTTCCTGATCGGCCCCGACGTCGTGCGGTTGCCGGCCACGAGCGGGGGCAGCGTCACGGCACCGGCCCTCGGGCAGAGCCGGCGCGGCTTCGTCCTCTCGGCGGTCGGGGTGCTCGCCGTCTCCGGGCTCGTCGCCGCCGGCGGCCGGGTGCTGGGCGGCGGCCACCGGGCCGTCGAGGAGGCCCGCCGGCTGCTGCGCCTGCCGGTCCGCGACGGCACCGTGCCGGCCGGGGCCGATGTCGGCGTGCCCGGGGTGTCGCCGTGGCGGACCCCGCCGAGCAGCTTCTACGTCGTGGCCACCGCGCTGGCGCCGCCGTCGGTCGCGCCCTCGGACTGGCGGCTGCGGATCCACGGCATGGTGGACCACGAGATCTCCCTGGGTTTCTCCGAGCTGGTGAACCGGCGGCTGGTGCAGGACTGGGTGACGCTGTGCTGCGTCTCCAACGAGGTCGGCGGCGACCTGGTGGGCAACGCGTGGTGGTCCGGCGTACCGGTGCGGGAGCTGCTCGCCGAGGCCGGGGTGCACCCGGACGCCGACGCGGTGAAGCAGACCTCCGCGGACGGCTGGACCTGCGGTACGCCGCTGCCGGCGCTCACCGACGGCCGCAACGCCCTGCTGGCCGTCGCGATGAACGGCCAGCCGCTGCCCGTCGAGCACGGGTTCCCGGTGCGGATGGTCGTCCCGGGGCTGTACGGCTACGTCTCCGCGACCAAGTGGCTGGTCGACCTCGAGGTCACCCGGTTCGACCGGTTCGCGGCGTACTGGACCGAGCGCGGCTGGTCGGAGAAGGGGCCGGTGAAGACCGAGTCGCGCATCGACGTGCCCCGCAGCGGCGCCCAGCTGCCCGCCGGACGTGCCCGGGTCGGCGGCGTCGCCTGGGCCCAGCACACCGGGATCCGCTACGTCGAGTACCAGCTCGACGGCGGGCCGTGGCGACGGGCCACCCTCGGCCGGGTGCCCAACGTGGACACCTGGGTGCAGTGGGCCGGCGACGTTGACCTGACGCCCGGCCAGCACCGCCTGGTGGTGCGGGCGACCGACCGCTCCGGCTACACGCAGACGGCCGCGCGGGCGGGCGTCGTACCGAACGGGGCCACCGGCTGGCACACGGTCGCCTTCTCGGCCGGGTAGCGCCGACAAGCTGCGCGACCGATGCGGAACCCCGCAGACCCGACCCCGCGGACGCACCGCCCCGGCGCGCCGCCTACCGTGGCCCGATGGACGACTTCTCGGGGCGAGAAGGTGCGGCGCTGGTCGTCGGGGGCAGCGGCGGGATCGGTCGCGCCATCGTGCGGATGCTCGCCGAGCGCGGCAGCGCCGTGGCCGTCGCCCACCACAACAACGGGGCCGACCAGGCGGTGCAGGAGGTCGCGGCCAACGGCACCCACGGCAAGGCCTACCGGCTCGACGTCACCGACGCCTCGGCCTGCGCCCGCATCGTGCAGCGCGCGTGCCAGGACTTCGCCGGCCTGCACACGCTGATCTACGCGGCCGGTCCGCCCGTGCCGATGCGGCACCTGAGCAAGGTCGCCCCGGAGGCGATGGGGGAGCAGGTGCACACCGACGTCACCGGGTTCTTCAACGTGGTGCACCCCGCCCTGCCGGCGCTGCGGGACAGCGGCGGCAGCATCGTCGCGGTCACCACGGCCGCGACCACCCGCTTCCCGCCGCGTGACGGGCTGGCGTCGGCACCGAAGGCGGCGATCGAGGCGCTCGTGCGCGCGCTCGCCGTCGAGGAGGGGCGCTTCGGCATCCGCGCCAACTGCGTGGGCCCGGGCATGCTCACCGACGGGATGGCCGGACGGCTGGTCAGCACCGAGGAGCTGGACGACCGCGCGCTGGCCGTGACCCGCGCGAACATCCCGCTGGGCCGCTTCGGGATCGCCGCCGACGTCGCCGAGGCGGTCTGCTTCCTCGCCTCCGACCGCGCGGGCTTCATCTCCGGGCAGAAGATCGACGTCGACGGTGGCTGGTCCGCCTGACGCGACGGCCGGGGGCGCTCGTCGTGCACCTTAGGATTGCCGGGTGACTCTCCGGCTCCACGACACCGCCGCCAGCGCGGTCCGCGACTTCGTCCCCCTCGAGGCGGGCAGGGTCGGGATCTACGTCTGTGGCCTGACGGTGCAGTCCGAGCCGCACGTCGGCCACGTCCGGTCCGCGGTGAACTTCGACGTGCTGCGCCGCTGGTTGCTGGCGCAGGGTCTGCAGGTCACCTTCATCCGCAACATCACCGACATCGACGACAAGATCCTGATCAAGTCGGCCGAGCAGGCGCGGCCCTGGTACAACCTCGCCTACGAGATGCGCCGCGAGCTCGACAAGGCGTACGACGCCCTCAACGTGATGCCGCCGACCTACGAGCCGATGGCCACCGGCCACATCCCCGAGATGGTCGAGCTGATCGGCACGCTGATCGCGCGCGGCCATGCCTACGAGGCGGCCGACGGTTCGGGCGACGTGTACTTCGACGTCCGCTCGTGGCCGTCGTACGGCGAGCTCACCCACCAGTCGGTCGACGACATGGAGGCCGCGGAGGATGCCGACCCGCGCGGCAAGCGCGACCCCCGCGACTTCGCGCTGTGGAAGGGCTGGAAGAAGGAGACCGAGCCGGCGACCGCGGCCTGGCCCTCCCCGTGGGGACCCGGCCGTCCCGGCTGGCACATCGAGTGCTCGGCGATGGCCAGCAAGTACCTCGGCAACGCCTTCGACATCCACGGCGGTGGCGTCGACCTGCGCTTCCCGCACCACGAGAACGAGCAGGCCCAGTCGCGGGCGGCCGGCCAGCCGTTCGCGTCGTACTGGCTGCACAACGCCTGGATCACCACCGCCGGCGAGAAGATGAGCAAGTCGCTGGGCAACTCCCTGCTGGTGCCGGAGGTGCTCAAGCGGGTGCGGCCGATCGAGCTGCGCTACTACATGGTGGCCGCGCACTACCGCTCCTCGGTCGAGTTCAGCTTCGAGGCGCTCGACGAGGCGGCCGCGGCCTTCCGGCGCGTGGAGAGCTTCCTGGACCGGGCCGGCGCCGCCACCGGCCCGCTGTCGATGACCGACCTGCCGGCGGCCTTCGCCGAGGCGATGGACGACGACCTCGGTACCCCGGCAGCGATGGCGGTGATGCACAACGCGGTGCGGGAGGGCAACGCCCAGCTGGCGGCGGGTGACACCGAGGCGGCCGCCGGCACCGCGGGCCGGGTGCACGCGATGCTCGACGTGCTGGGCCTCGATCCCGCCGACCCGCACTGGGCCGAGCAGGGCGGCCGGTCCGACGGACGGCTCGAGCACGCCGTCGACGTGCTCGTCCGCGGCCTGCTCGACCAGCGGGCGCAGGCGCGCGCGGCCAAGGACTGGCCGACCGCCGACGCGCTGCGCGATCGGCTCGCCGCCGCCGGCATCGAGGTCGAGGACACCCCCGAGGGACCGCGCTGGTCCGTGGCGGAGACGCACTGATGGCCGGCAACTCCTCGCGCCGCGGCGCCGTGCGCAAGAGCAGCAAGGGCAACCCGACCGCCGGCTCCGGCGGCAGGGTCAAGCGTGGCCTCGAGGGCAAGGGGCCGACGCCGAAGGCGAAGGACCGGCCGCACCACAAGGCCTACAAGCAGCGGGTGAAGGCCGAGAAGTCCGCGGCGGCGAGGCCGAGGCGCAGGCCCGGCCAGGGCGATGCCGAGTGGGTGGCCGGGCGCAACGCCGTCGTGGAGGCGCTGCGCACCGAGATGCCGGTGACCGGCGTGTACGTCGCCGAGGGCGCCGAACGTGACGGCCGGATGCGCGAGGTCTTCGCCGCTGCCGCCGACCGCGGCCTCGCCCTGCTCGAGGTCAGCCGGTCCGAGCTCGACCGGATGACCGGCGGGGCCGTGCACCAGGGGCTGGCCGCGCGCGTCCCGGCGTACGAGTATGCCCATCCCGACGACCTGCTCGAGGCCGCCGCGGCCAACCAGGAGAGCCCGCTGGTCGTCGCCCTCGACGGCGTCACCGACCCGCGCAACCTCGGTGCGGTGGTGCGCAGCGCCTCCGGCTTCGGCGCGCACGGCGTGCTGGTGCCCGAACGGCGCGCCGCCGGGATGACCGCCAGCGCCTGGAAGACCAGCGCCGGTGCCGCAGCGCGCGTGCCGGTGGCCCAGGCGGTGAACCTCACCCGGCAGCTGAAGGCCTACCAGGAGGCCGGTTGCATGGTGGTCGGCCTGGCCGCCGACGGCGACCTCGGCCTGCCCGACCTGGTCGCCGACGCCGACCTGGTCACCGGCCCGCTGGTGCTGGTCGTCGGGTCGGAGGGCAAGGGGCTCTCGCGGCTGGTCGCCGAGACCTGCGACCACCTCGTGTCGATCCCGATGAGCAGCTCGCTGGAGTCGCTCAACGCGGGCGTGGCAGCGGGCATCGCGCTCTACGCGATCGCGCAGGCGCGCGACTGACGGATCAGGGCGTCAGCTCGCCGGGCACGTCGTCCTCCGCGCCCGGAGGCAGGATCCGCTCCTCGGGCTTGCCGCCCAGCTGCGTCTGGACGTAGTCGCGGGCAACGTCGAAGAGGTTCACCGACTGGCCGGCACGCTCGGAGAGGTACCAGCGGTGCACCAGGATCTCGTGGAAGAACTCCGCCGGCTCGAGCTTGTCGCGCTGGTCGGGCGGGATCAGCGCGACGATCGGCTCGAAGATCTCGGTGAGCCAGCGGTGTGCCACCGTTGCCCGGTCGAGGTCGCCGAGCTGGTAGTAGGCGGTGAACGCGGCGAGGTCGTTGAGCAGCCGCCGGGCCTGGTTGTCCTCCACGACCAGGCCGGTCAGCTCCTCCAGCTCGCGGGTGTGGTGCCCGGCCTCCACCACCCGCGGGCGGATCCGCACCGTGCTGCCCTCGGTGACGATGTCGAGCTCGTCGACGTCGAAGCCACGCCGGTTCAGCGCGTCGATGCGCTCCTCGATGCGCCAGATCTCGTCGGTGGAGAACTTCTCGGTCGCGGTGAGCGAGTCCCACAGCAGGCAGTACTGCTGGTGCAGCATGTCGACCACCTTCTCCGGGTCTACGCCCGGATCGACCTCGCCACTGGCCTCGAGGTCGAGCAGTTCGGCGAAGACGTTCTCGCAGCCGACCTCGAGGTCCCACTCCCGCATCTGGGCGGTGAGCTCCGGCCGGAACTCCCCGGTCTCGGCATCGACGAGGTAGGCCGCGAACTCCCCGGCGTTGCGGCGGAACAGCACGTTCGACAGCGACACGTCTCCCCAGTAGAAGCGCACGAGGTGCAGCCGGACCAGCAGCACCACCATCGCGTCGACGACCCGGGCCAGGGTGTCGGCGTCGAGGCTGCCGCAGAACACCGTGCGGTAGGGCAGCGCGAACGGCAGGTGCCGGGTGACCAGGGCGCCGGGCAGCTCGTCGGGCCGGTCCGCGACGACCGCCTGGGGTACGACGGCCGGCTGGTCGAGGCGCTGCAACTCGCGCAGCAGGCGGTACTCCTCGAAGGCGATCTCCTCCGGCGTCTCCTTGACCGCGTAGAAGTTGCGGCCGAGCTGGATCACCCGCACCACGTGCCGGGACAGCCCGCGAGGGACGGGAACGACGTACTCCTGCCACTCCGCGAGGGGCTTGTCCCACGGGAGGGAGACCAGCGCCGGATCGGGCCGGCTGGCGACGATGCGCATCGGTGTCAAGCGTAGGGGAGCCGGTTCGAGTCGCCGACTCGGTAGGCTGGCGCCCCGCCGCGTTAGCTCAGTTGGCAGAGCATTCGCCTTGTAAGCGAAATGTCGCCGGTTCGATCCCGGCACGCGGCTCTCAGCAGCGACGGAGGCCGCGATGGAGATCAAGCAGCTGACCGCGCTCGTCACCGTCGCCGAGGTCGGCAGCGTCACCAGGGCGGCCCGGCTGCTGCACGTCGTCCAGCCCGCGGTGACCCGGCAGATCCGGCTGCTGGAGGAGGAGGTCGGGGTCCCGCTGTTCGAGCGGACCCGGCAGGGGATGGTGCCGACCGAGGCCGGCACGCTGCTGGTCGAGCGGGCCCGCCGCGCGCTGGCGGAGCTGGAGCGGGCCCGGGCCGAGATCCGTCCCGGGCCGGGAGAGGTCAGCGGGATCGTCAGCGTCGGGGTGCTGGAGAGCGTGATGGACCTGCTGGCGATGCGGCTGGTCGAGGCCGTGGGCGAGCGCCATCCGGGGATCCGGCTGCGCCTGGTCACGGCGTACTCCGGGCACCTGCAGCAGTGGCTCGACGACGGAGAGGTCGACCTCTCGCTGCTCTACAACCTCACCGAGACGCCCTCGCTGTCCGTGGTACCCCTGCTGGAGGAGCGGCTGTGGGCGGTCGCCCCGCCGGCGGCGGCCCTCAACCCGAAGCGGCCGGTGCGCTGGGCGCGGCTGCTGCGGGCCCCGTTGGTGCTGCCGGTGTCGGGGCACGGACTGCGCGTGCTGTTCGACCAGGCCCGCTCGGAGGTCCGGGCCGAGCCCGAGATCGCGATCGAGACGAACTCCATGCACCTGCAGAAGCAGCTGGTCGCCGCCGGTGCGGGCTGGACGGTGCTGCCGGCGGCCGGGGTGGCCGCCGACGTGGCCGCCGGACTGTTCAGCGGGGCGCCGCTGCGTGACCCGGAGGTCACCCGGTCGGTGGTGATCGGGCTGCCGCGCGGGGGCCGGCCGTCCCCCGCCGTCGCGGCGGTGGCCGCCGAGCTGGCCGGGCTGGTGCGCGTCCTCGTGCGCTCCCGGGCGTGGCCCTCGGCCCGACTGAGCTCCCAGCGCTGAGGTGCAGACGCCGCATGCCCCGCGTCGAGGCCCATGCCGGATCACGATCGAGCCATCAGGAATCTCTATTCGACAACGCCGAGCATCAGCTCGCATGATCGGGTGCATGCGGCCTCTCGAAGGGATCACCGTCGTCAGCATCGAGCAGGCGGTGGCGGCGCCGTTCGCCACCCGGCAGCTCGCCGACCTCGGCGCCCGGGTGATCAAGGTGGAGCGACCGGGTGCCGGAGACTTCGCGCGGGGGTACGACGAAACGGTGCACGGGCAGTCCAGCCACTTCGTGTGGCTCAACCGGTCGAAGGAGTCCCTCGAGGTCGACCTGAAGGATCCGGACGACGTCGCTCTCCTGCACCGGCTGCTGGGGCGCGCCGACGTCTTCGTGCAGAACCTCGCGCCCGGCGCCGCCGACCGGCTCGGCCTGTCCGCCAGCACGCTGCGCGGCGCGAACCCGCGGCTGGTGCACGCCTCGATCTCCGGCTACGGCGAGGGCGGGCCGTTCACCGACAAGAAGGCCTACGACCTCCTGGTCCAGTGCGAGTCGGGCCTGGTCTCCACCACCGGCACGCCCGACCAGCCCTGCAAGGTGGGCATCTCCGCAGCCGACATCGCCGCCGGGATGTACTGCTACACCGGCATCCTCACCGCGCTGTACCAGCGCGAGCGCACCGGTGAGGGCGCCGAGCTCGCGGTGTCGATGCTCGAGGCGCTGGGCGAGTGGATGGGCTTCCCGATGTACTACGGCGTGTACGGCGGGACACCGCCGCCGCGCACCGGCGCGTCCCATGCCGCGATCGCGCCGTACGGGCCGTTCCACTGCGGCGCCGGCGAGCAGGTCTTCCTCGGCCTGCAGAACGAGCGCGAGTGGCAGGCATTCTGCCGCGACGTGCTCGGTGAGGAGGGGCTCGCGGCCGACCAGCGGTTCTCCTCCAACAGCCGCCGCGTGGTCCACCGCGACGAGCTCACCGCCCAGATCGAGGCCTGCTTCGCCGACCTCGACGCCGACGAGGTGCTCGGACGGCTGGACGCCGCGGGCATCGCCAACGCACGGCTCCGCGACGTCCGGGAGTTCTTCGACCACCCGCAGCTGGCCGCGCGCGACCGGTGGCGCGAGGTGGAGACGCCCCACGGCGCGATCCGCGCCCTCGTCCCGCCGGCCACCCTGGCCGGGCACGAGCCGGTGATGGGGCCGGTGCCCCGCGTCGGCGAGCACAACGCCAGGATCCGCGCAGAGCTCGCGGAGGAGGGCGCGTGATCGCCGCGGACCTGGCGGCCTGGGCCGCAGCGCTGGCGCCGACGCCGGCCGACCACGTGCTCGCCGACCGCGCGCTGCTCGACAGCATCGCCTGCGCCGTCGCCGCCCGGCAGCACCCGGTGGTCGGCCGCAGCCGCGCGCTCGGCGAGGCGGGGAGGTGGGGCGTGGCCACCCACGTGCTCGACCTCGACGACCTGCACCTGCCCTCGACCACCCACATCAGCACGGTGTGCGTGCCGGCCACGCTCGCCGCCGGCGGCAACGCCCGCGACTACCTGGCCGGAGCCGGGGTGATGGCCCGGCTCGGGACCGCGCTGGGCTGGTCGCACTACACCGCCGGCTGGCATGCCACCACGACGGCGGGTGCGATGGGCGCCGCGGCGTGCGCGGCCAGCGCCTTCGGCCTGGACGCGGAGCGCGTGGCCGTGGCGCTCGCGCTCGCGGTGCCGGCGTCCGGCGGCGTGCAGCGCGCGTTCGGCACCGACGCGAAGTCGCTGCAGGTCGGCATGGCGGTCGAGGCCGGAATCCGGGCCGCCCGGCTGGCCCGTGACGGCGCCGGCGCCGACGTCACGGCGGTCGATGCCTGGCTGCCGCTGGTGGGTGCCTGCTCGCGCGAGGCGGCCGACCTCGAGCCGGGCGCGCCGGCCGTGCCCGGAGGGCTGGCGATCAAGATCCACCCCTGCTGCTACGCCCTGCAACGACCGATCGCCGCCGTCCACGGCATTCGCGGCGGGATCGACCCGGACACCGTCCAGCGGGTCGTCGTACGCACGCCCCAGGGGACGGTCACCCCGCTGATCCACGCGCGTCCGCGGACCGGTCTCGAGGGCAAGTTCAGCCTCGAGTACGCCGTGGCTGCGGCGCTGCTCGACGAGCACTGCGGTCTCGCGAGCTTCACCGACGAGGCGGTACGACGACCCGCCGCGGTCCGTCTCGTCGAGCTGGTCGAGGTCGAGCTCTCCCCGGGCGGCGACGGACTGCTCGACGGCGAGGTCGACCTCGACGTGCACGCCGCCGGGAAGGTGCACCGCGCCCGGCTGCAGCTGCCGCCCGGTGCGCCGCAGCGCCCCCCGACGGACGCCGAGATGGCGCGGAAGGTGGAGGACTGCCTGGCCGGCACCGGGCTGGCCGCCGACGACGTCACCTGGACCGGTGCGCCCGACCTGCTGCGGTCGGTGCTCGGCTCGGCCTGACCGCCCGCTCACGAGGAGGAGGAACGCATGGACACCCTGTCCGCCGAGGAGGTCGCGATCGTCAAGCTCGTGCGCGACTGGGTCACCAGCGAGGTGAGACCCGTCGTCCAGGAGCTGGAGCACGCCGACACCTACCCCGAGGCTCTCATCGAGCAGATGAAGCAGATGGGCATCTTCGGGCTCGCGATCGGGGAGCCCTGGGGTGAGACCCGGGTGAGCCTGCCCTGCTACGTGCTGGTCACCGAGGAGCTGGCGCGCGGCTGGATGAGCCTCGCCGGCGCGATGGGCGGGCACACCGTGGTCGCCAAGCTGATCCAGCAGTTCGGCACCGAGGAGCAGAGGGACCGCTACCTGCCGCGGATGGCGACCGGTGAGCTGCGCGCTACGATGGCGCTCACCGAGCCGGGCGGCGGCTCGGACCTGCAGGCGATGCGCACCACCGCCGTCCGGGACGGCGACGCCTACGTCGTCAACGGCTCGAAGATGTGGATCACCAACGCCCGCCGCTCCGGGCTCGTGGCGCTGCTGTGCAAGACCGACCCGCAGGCGCAGCCCGCGCACCGCGGCATCAGCATCCTCCTGGTCGAGAAGGGTGCGGGCTTCTCGGTCTCCCGTGACCTGTCCAAGCTCGGCTACAAGGGCGTGGAGACCTGCGAGCTCAGCTTCGACGCGATGCGGGTGCCGTCCGCCCAGCTGCTCGGCGGTGAGGAGGGCAAGGGCTTCGCGCAGATGATGAGGGGCCTCGAGGTCGGCCGGCTGCAGGTCGCCGCCCGCGCGCTCGGGGTCGGGCGCGCGGCGCTCGAGGACTCCCTGGCCTACGCCCAGCAGCGGGAGAGCTTCGGCAGGCCCATCTGGAAGCACCAGTCGGTGGGCAACTACCTCGCCGACATGGCCACGAAGCTGGAGGCCGCCCGGCAGCTGACCCTCTTCGCCGCCCGGCGGGCCGAGAGCTCGGAGCGGGCCGACATGGAGGCCGGCATGGCCAAGCTGTTCGCCAGCGAGACGGCCATGGAGATCGCGCTCGACGCGGTGCGGATCCACGGCGGGTACGGCTACTCCACCGAGTTCGACGTGGAGCGGTACTTCCGCGACGCGCCGCTGATGATCGTCGGTGAGGGCACCAACGAGATCCAGCGCAACGTGATCGCCCGCCAGCTGGTCAAGCGGGGAAGCGTCGCCCCGTGACGGGCACCGCGACCGGTCTCGCCGACGCGCGCACGCTGCTGTTCGTGCCCGGAGACCGGCCTGAGCGGTTCGCCAAGGCTGCCGCCGCCGAGCCCGACGTGGTGGTCCTCGACCTCGAGGACGCGGTGTCCGCCGAGCGCAAGGAGCAGGCGCGGGTCGAGGTGCAGCTCTGGCTGGCGGACGGCCATCCGGCCTGCGTGCGGGTCAACGCCGCCGGCACGCGTTGGCACGACGACGACCTGGCAGCGTTGCGTGGCGTGCCCGGGCTCCTCGGCGTGCTGCTGCCGATGGCCGACGACCCGGGCGTGGCGGCGGCCGTGCACCGCGCCCTCGGGGTGCCGGTCCTCGCGATCGTCGAGACCGCCCGCGGGGTGCTGCGGTGCGACGAGCTGGCCGACGCGGACGGCGTCGTACGCCTGGCCCTCGGGGCGCTCGACCTGGCGGCGGATCTCGGCAGCGATGACCCCGGCACCCTCGCGCGGGTGCGCACCCAGCTCCTGCTCGCCTCCCGCGCGGCCGGGCTGGCCGGCCCCGTGGAATCGGTCACCACCGAGGTGACCGATGGCGAGGTCGCCGGCCGGGACGCCGCGGCGGCGAGAGCCGTCGGCATGCGCGGCAAGCTGTGCGTGCACCCTCGCCAGGTCGGTCCGGTGTCCGCGGCGTTCGCGCCCACGGAGGAGGAGGTCACCTGGGCTCGGCGGGTGCTCGAGGCGGTCGCCGACGGTGGCGTCGGCGTCGTCGACGGGCAGATGGTCGACGCGCCGGTGCTCGCCCGGGCCCGGCGGATCCTGGAGGAG
>DATDNR010000086.1:0-7578 GCA_036518175.1 Marmoricola sp. | reverse complement strand
AAGCTGCTGCACGGTCGCTGCTCGATGGTCAAGTTGTACGCCTCGGAGATGGCCCACCGGGTGGCCGATCGTGCCGTGCAGGTCTTCGGCGGCCGCGGCTACATGCGCGAGAACGTCGCCGAGCGGTTCTACCGCGAGCTGCGGGTGGAGCGGATCTGGGAGGGTGCCAGCGAGGTGCAGCGGGTGATCATCGCGGACCAGCTCGGCAAGCGGGGTCTGGCGGCGCTGGTGTGAGGGCGGTCCGCGTCCACGGGCGTCGCCCGGCAGCGTAGGTCCGTCAACGGGCAGCAGTGCGCTTGTGCCACTGGGACGATCCTTGTCCCGAATGGACGAAAAATTGTCCAGAATTCGCCTCTTATGGGACTTGTTTGGGCCCGATGGGCTGTCTCGATAATGGTGAGCCGCGTCACAGCGGCTTCTCCTTGCTCGTGACCACCGAAGGGACCCGATGGACTCGTCGCACCCGGTGTTCGCGGGGGACGTCCACGAACCGGTGGTCGAGCGCATGCTCGCGACCTACGCCGCCATGCCGACTGCGGCCCACAAGGCGCTGACCGTCATCGCGGGCACGCTGGAGGAGTCGAGCAACGAGATCGCCCGCGTCATGGTGGCCGGCTACGTAGAGGAGATCCCGGAGTACGCCTCGATCACCGACCAGGGCCTGCTGAACGACATCCAGGCGGTCTCGGCGGCGCTGGTCCGGTGCTGGCTCCGCATGCTCCGCACCGGGCACCCGGCGGACCCCGAGCTCATCGAGCAGATCCAGGAGGGCGCGCGGCGCCGGGCGGCGCAGGGGATGGACCTGAGCGCCCTGCTGCGTGCGTACCGGCTCGGGGTCCGGTCGATGTGGACCCAGCTGACCGAGACCCCGGACTGGCGCACCTCGGCCAGCCTGCGCAAGTCCAGCGCACTGATCACGTCGTGGGTCCTGGACTACTCCGACCTGTTGTGCACCCAGGTCGAGTCGTGCTTCCTGGAGGAGGCGACCCGGACCGCGCAGCAGAAGGAGTACCGCCGCTCGGCCCTGCTCAACGTGATCCTCGCCTCCTCCAGCGCCGAGTCGGCCGAACGGCTCACCGAGCTGGGCCGACCCCACCTCATCGCCGTGGTGGACACGACCACGGACCGGACGATGGCTCAGCTCGAGGACCTCGGCCACGCCCTGGAGAAGTCCACGTCGGCACTGCTGTGGACAGTGCGGCACTCGAGCGTGGTGGCCGCGATCCCGGCAGACTCCACCGAGCAACGTGCCCTGGTGCGCGGACGGCTGCAGACCCTGGCGACCCGCAGGCAGCAGGTGCGCATCGGCCTCGGTGGCGTGGCCTACCACGCCCACGACTCCCGGGAGAGCTACCTGGAGGCGACCGACGCGCTGCGAGTGGGCCCTGCGGTCGGCTCCGGTGGAGAGGTCCACGACTACCTCGACCTGGCTCCCGTGGTGGAGATGCTGCGCCGCCCCGAACGCGCGCAGCGGTTCGTCAGCGCCACGCTCGAGCCCTTCTCGCGCCTGGCCCGGCGGAGCTGGGCGTTGCCGACCCTCGAGGCCTACCTCGAGCACCGAGGCAGCCAGCGGGACATCGCGGACCAGCTCGCCATCCACGTCAACACCTTGAAGTACCGGCTCAACGAGCTGCGCAGCTGCGGGCAGGAGTACCTGGACAGCGGTGCCGTGGCCGAGACGGTCCTGCTGGCCCTCCGGCTGCGTCGCGCGCTGGGGCCCGTCGAGGACCACCGGCCCTCTCGCGCGGCCGAGCCCGTCCGGACCCGAACCACGGCAGGTCGCAGGAAGCAAGTCACGAAGGAGCGCACCACATGATGAAGAAACGACCCGTCCTCGCGATCGCCTCCGCGGCCGCGCTCGCCATGACGCTGAGCGCGTGCGGCGCCGCCGACAGCTCCGGCGGCACCAGCGGCGGCACCGTAACAGTGGGGGAGTCGACCTCCCTCAGCGGCTCGATCGCCAACCTCGGGCAGACGGGCCTGCAGGGCCTGCAGCTGGCGGTCAGCGACATCAACGCCAAGGGCGGACTGCTGGGCAAGAAGGTCAAGGTCGTCAGCGCGGACGACAACATCACCCCGGCAACGGGCGCGGCGAACGCCCGGTCGATGATCACCAAGGACCACGCGGTCGCGCTGTTCGGCCCGGTGGCGAGCTCGATCGCCTCCGCGGAGGAGCAGATCGCCGCTCAGTACAAGGTGCCGATCTTCTTCCACACCTCCAACGACGTCAGCCTGATGACCAAGACCTTCACGCCGTACGCGTTCCAGGACGTGCCGAACACGACCATGGAGCCCCGGGCGGTGGCCGACTACCTGGCGCAGAAGGTGGGCGGCAAGAAGATCACCATCGCCACCTTCGCGCCCGACTACAGCTTCGGCCATGACACCGTCGACGGCTTCCTCCAGGCCCTCAAGGCCCTGCACGTGAACTACCAGCTGGTCAAGCAGGAGTTCCCTCCCCTCGGGGCGAGCGACATCAGCTCCTACCTGTCCGCCCTGGTGTCCGCGCACCCGCAGTACGTCTTCAACGCCCAGTACGGCGGTGACCTCGTGGCGTTCACCAAGCAGGCGTCGTCCTACGGGTTCTTCAACCACACCAAGGTGATCGCGATGTACGCCTACGCGCCACTCGCTGCTCTGGGCAACGCGGCGCCGGCCGGTGCCATCGGCTTCGACCGAGCCCCGTTCTGGGCGATCAACGCCCCCGGGATGTCGGCGTTCGTGAAGAGCTACCAGAAGAAGTACGGCAAGTACCCCACCGAGTGGGCGATCCTCGCTTACGCCTCGGCACAGGAGTGGGCCTACGGGGTCAAGAAGGCCGGCAGCTTCGATGCCACCAAGGTCAGCAAGGCGCTCTCGGGTGCCTCGGTGCCGAGCATCATCGGGTCGATGAAGATCCGCAGCTGCGACCACCAGGCGGAGGTCCCGGAGTACGTGGGGACCGTCAGCGGCAGCGGCGACTCGTCGTACGGGGGCATCCACCTGTACGACCAGCCGGTGTTCGTGGCCCCGTTCGACAAGATCGCGCTCACCTGCAGCGAGGCCACGGCGCAGCAGCCGTGATCGTCGCCCGCTGACGGTTCGTGGCGGTCGCCGGGGACGGCGGCCGCCCGACCGAGGAGGATGGATGCAGACCTCGAGGAAACGCTCGGCACCCAGGCGCACGCGCAGGGGACGCCGATGAGCGGGAGCACGATCGTGACCGACCTGGTCGGGGTGCTGACCACGGCGTCCTCGCTGTTCATCGTGGCCACCGGACTGACGCTGGTCTTCGGTGCGCTGCGACTGATCAACATCGCCCACGGCAGCTTCTACATGTACGGGGCCTTCCTGGCCACCACCCTGGTGGCCCGGGTCCCGCACGTGGGCTTCTGGGTGGCGCTCGTCGTCAGCCCGCTCGTGGTGGCCCTCCTCGGGATCGCGGTGGAGGTCCTCGTGCTCAGGCGGTTGTACCGGCGCGAGCACCTGACGCAGCTGCTCGCCACGTTCGCCCTGCTGCTGATCTTCGCCGACGTGGCCCTGCGCCTCTGGGGCAAGGGCGTGCGCGGGATCAGCCCGCCGTCGGCCGTCCAGGGCAGCTTCGCCGTCGGCGGCGCCGCCGTGCCGCGCTACGACGTGGTCATCCTCGCCGTCGCCGTGGCGGTCGGCGTCGGGCTGTGGTTCCTGCTCACGCGCACCCGCCTCGGCTGGCGCATCCGCGCCGTGGTGGACGACCCCGAGCTGCTGTCGGCGTCGGGGACCAACGTGCCGCTGATCCTCACGGGGGTGTTCGCCCTCGGCGCGTTCCTGGCCGGGCTGAGCGGCGTCGTCATCGCCCCGCAGCAGGCCGTCCAGCCGGGGATGGACGCGCAGATCATCGTCGCTGCGTTCATCGTTGCGGTCATCGGCGGTCTGGGGTCGATCGTCGGCGCGGCGGTGGGGTCGCTGGTGATCGGCATCGTGCAGACCCTCGGCGCGGTGTGGGCGCCGTCATGGGCGTCGACGTTCATGTACGTCCTGATGATCCTCGTGCTCGCGGTCCGGCCGTGGGGACTGTTCGGGACCCCGGAGAGGTAGATGACCGTGAGCAACGGACTCCCCAGCGGCGCCTCCACGGTGGAGCGCGCCCCCGACCTGACCAGCGCGGCGCCGACGGCCCGCAGCCGGCCGTGGCTGCAGGCGCTGGTCCCGGTGGCCCTCGTCGCCGTCATGGCGGTGCTCGGCCTGGTGCTCCAGGCCGACCCGCTCCTGACCCTCGACGAGGTGCTCGCCCTGGTGGTCTTCGCGACCGCGACCAACCTCCTGCTGGGCGGCGGCGGCCTGGTGAGCTTCGGCCAGGCGGTGTTCTACGGTGTCGGCGCCTACACCGTCGCCCTGGGCTGGCTGCACTGGCAGCTGGGGTTCTGGGTGACGTTCTTCCTCGCGCCCTTCGTGGGTGCCGCGCTCGCCATCCCCATCGGCCTGGTGGCGCTGCGTGCCCGGCGGCTCTACTTCGCGCTGTCGACGCTGGCGTTCTCCGAGCTGGCCAACCAGCTGGCCGAGTCCCGCTACGACTTCACCAAGGGCGCCAACGGCGTCTTCGGACCGTTCGTGCCCAGCAGCCTGACAGACCCCGTCGGCGGCTACTTCTTCCTGTTGGCCGTGACCGTGGTGAGCCTGCTGCTGATGTGGAAGGTCCACCACTCGCCGTTCGGCCTGGTGCTGCGGTCGATCCGCGAGAACCGGGAACGCATGCAGGCGCTCGGCGTGAACGTCTACCGGCACCAGCTGGTGGTCTTCGTCGTCTCCGGGTTCTTCTGCTCGCTCGCCGGGGCCATGTTCGTGGTCTACAGCCAGTCGGCCTACCCGGAGCTGCTGGACTGGACGACGTCCGGAGCGCCGGTCTTCATGTCGGTCATCGGAGGCATGGGCGTGTTCCTCGGGCCCGCGGTGGGCGCCTTCATCTACCAGTTCGGCCATGACGAGCTCGTCCGGTACGTCGACGACTGGCAGCTCGTCCTCGGCGGCGTGCTCCTGCTGATCGTGATGTTCTGGCCGGACGGCCTGCTCGGCACCTACGCCCGCGCCCGGTGGGGCTCGCGTCGACGCCGCGGGGCACGCGACGAGGAGGACGCCGATGCGTGACCACGCAGCGGTGCTGCTGCGGGCGCAGGCGCTGACGCGCACCTTCGGCGCGTTCCGCGCGGTCGACGGGGTGGACCTGACGGTCCGGCAGGGCAGCATCCACTCCGTGATCGGCCCGAACGGCGCCGGCAAGACGACGCTCTTCCGGCTGCTGACGGGCATCCTGCGACCGACGTCGGGGAGCCTGGAGCTCGACGGCCGGTCGATCGGCGGTCTGCCTCCGCACGTGATCGCACGGATGGGTCTGGCGCAGGCCTTCCAGACCACCAACATCTTCCCGCGGTTGAGTGTGCTCGAGTCGGTGCGGGCCGCCCTGGTCAGCCGGCACCGCCGGGCCGGCGACATGCTCAGCTGGTTCCACCGCAGTCTGGCGGCGGAGGCCCGCGACGTGCTGGAGACCGTCGGACTGGGCGACTCCGCGGACCTGGAGTCCCAGACCCTCTCGCACGGCGACCAGCGAGCCCTCGAGGTGGCGCTGGCCCTGGCGATGAGCCCGCGCCTGTTGCTGCTCGACGAGCCGACGGCGGGTATGTCCCCCTTCGAGTCCCAGCGCATGGTGCACCTCGTGCAGCGGCTCGCACGGGACAACGGGTTGACGGTGATCCTCTCCGAGCACGACATGGACACGGTCTTCGGGATCTCCGACCGGGTCACGGTGATGCACCAGGGCCGGGTGCTCGCCGACGGCCCGGCCCCGGAGGTCCGCGCCAACGACGAGGTGATGGCCATCTATCTGGGGAGCCAGGCATGACGCTCGAGGTGGAGGACGTGCACGCCTACTACGGTCGGAGCCACGTGCTGCAAGGAATCTCGCTGGCCGTCGAGGACGGGGAGACGGTTGCCCTGCTGGGTCGCAACGGAGCGGGGAAGACCACCACCATGCGAAGCATCGTGGGGCTCACCCCGCCGCGGCGGGGAGCAGTCCGGCTCGACGGCAGGCAGATCAGCGGGTCGCCGACGTACCGGATCGCCCGCAAGGGAGTGGCCTTCGTGCCGAGCGGCCGGCGTGCCTACGGGTCGCTCACCGTCCGGCAGAACCTCGCGCTCTCTGTCCGCAGGCGCGAAGGTGCCTGGCCGATGGGCCGGGTCCTGGAGATGTTCCCGAAGCTGGCCGACATCTCCGAGAGGAAGGCGGGCTTCCTGTCCGGCGGTGAGCAGCAGATGCTCAAGCTGGCGCGGGCGCTGCTGTCCGGGCCGCGGATCCTCCTGCTGGACGAACCGACCGAAGGACTGTCGCCGGCGATCGTCGGCGACCTGGGCCGCTGGCTGGCGGCACTCAAGGAGGAGAAGGTGACCGTGCTCATCACCGAGCAGAACGCGTTGTTCGCCCTGCAGTACGCCGACCGCGGCTACATCATCGAGAAGGGGACCGTCCGGCACCACGGCCGGGCGGAGAGCCTCCGCGACAGCACCGAGATCCGCACCTACCTCGGGGTCGGTGCCAATGCCTGACCCGCGACGGGTCCTGGTCACCGGTGCCGCCTCCGGCATCGGCCTGGCCGTCGCGCGCCGGCTGGTGGCCGACGGTCACCACGTGCAGGTGGCCGATCTCGAGGGGCCCGACCTCGACCAGCTCTCGCAGACCGTGCCGGGCTGTGAGCCGGTTGCGGCCGACCTCTCCCGGCCCGACGAGGTGGAGCGGCTCGCCGAACAGGCGGGCGCCGTCGACATCCTCGTCAACAACGCCGGACTGCAACGGGTGCACCCGCTCGAGGACTTCCCCGTGGAGGAGTGGAACGCGATGCTCGCGGTGATGCTGACCGCCCCGTTCATGCTGACCAAGGCAGTGCTGCCCGGCATGTACGACCGCGGCTGGGGGCGGGTCGTCAACATCGCGTCGGTGCACGGGCTGGTCGCCTCGCCGTACAAGGCCTGCTACGTGGCCTGCAAGCATGCCCTCGTCGGCCTCACCAAGGTGCTCGCCCTCGAGGCGGGCAACAGGTGCCCGGACGTGACGGCACACGCCATCTGTCCGAGCTACGTGCGCACGCCGCTGGTGGAGGCCCAGATCGTCGATCAGGCAAGGGCACACGGGCTCGCCGAGGACCAGGTGCTGAGCGACGTGCTCCTGTCGGCGAACAGCGTGAAGCGGTTGATCGAGCCGGAGGAGGTCGCCTCCGCGGTCGCCTACGTGTGCCGGCCGGAGGCGTGGTCGATGTCGGGGTCGGTGCTGACGCTGGATGCCGGCTGGCTCGCGCACTGACGGCCTGATCAGGACGGGTGGTCCCCGTCGGGCTCCCGTTGTCCGAGGAGCGTGCGCAGGGTGTCGGCGTTGCGCACGGCGTGCCCCTCGCCGTCGTTGTTGAAGTAGGCGAAGACCTCCCGCTCCTGGGCGCGCCACTCCTCGAAGCGGTCGGCCCACCAGCGCAGGTCGGCGTCGCTGTAGGACCCGGCGTACATCTGCTCGCTGTCGGGCCCGTGGAAGCGGACGTAGACGAAGGGGGCGGTCGCGCGCAGCACGCACGGCAGCTTCGG
>DATDNR010000085.1:0-11955 GCA_036518175.1 Marmoricola sp. | reverse complement strand
CAGCGGCGACCTCGTGGTGCTCGGACTGGCTCACGGACACGTGATCAGCCGCCACCACGCCGGCCCGATGCCGCACTTCCCCTCCGAGGTCGTCTCCGGCCCGTGGGTGTTCGTGCCCACGCTCGAGGGCGTCACCGCCTTTCGCGGCTCTTGACGGGAAGAGGAGGTCCTGAAGCACCGGCTCCTCGCCTGGGTGCTGTTCGCCGCGCTGGGGAACCTGGTCGGGGTCGTTCTCTGCGGGCTGGCGGCCGCCGCTCTGCTGCGCACGCGACCTGAACGCCGTCTATGGCCACAGCGGCCCTTGACGGATTGAAGCTTCAACGGTGGTGCACAACCACCATTCGTCGTAATGTGCCAGTACAAAGGTGCTACTCCCTACGCGGTGAGGACACACCCGAACCGCCTCGGCCCCTCCGACGGAGGGGCACGGGGCGGTTCCGCGTCCCCCCGGCCGAAGGCAAGGTTCCCCCTGGGGTGAGGGCATGGGTGCACTGGAGGAGCTGAGCAGGCTTGAACACCGGCTCTCCTCGGGAGACCTCCGCGCCTACGACGAGTCCTGTGCCGACGACGCGGTGTTCGTCATGCCCGGGATGGTCGCCACCAAGCAGGAGGCCATCGAGGGACTGCGGAACTCCCCACCTGGGACGACTTCTCGATCAGCGACCTGTAGATCCGGCAGCTCGGGGACGCTGCGGCCGCGCTGGTCTACCGGTTCCGTGGCAGACGAGGGGCGTCGAGTTACGTGGCCGACATGGTGAGCACCTACGTACGCCGGGACTCCGACTGGCTGCTGGTCGTCCACCAGCAGACGCCGGTCTCTCGCAGAGCCTGTCGCCAGACCGGGTCCTCGGCGCATCGAACCGTCCGGGCCCCTCCTCCGTAGTCAGGGGTGACCCGCACGATGACGGCGCGCCCTGCGCCGGGAGAGGACGAACGATGCGCACACACGTGATTCCCGCCGGGATTCGCCTGGGTCTTCCCCTGGCCGCGACCGCGATGCTGGTTGCCGCCTGCGGCAACAGCGGATCCGGCGGCACGGCGACCAACACCTCCGGGTCGTCGGGCAACCAGGCGGTCTCCATGGTGAAGACCGCCAGCGGCAGCCACGGCACGTACCTCGTCGACAGCTCGGGGCACGCGCTCTACCTCTTCGTCAAGGACAAGGGCGGGAAGTCCTCGTGCGACGGCTCGTGCGCGACCTTCTGGCCTCCGGCACAGGCCCACGGCGTGCCCAAGGCCAGCGGCTCGGTGAAGGCCGGAGAGCTCGGCACCACCAAGCGGTCCGACGGGACGACCCAGGTCACCTACAACGGGCATCCGCTCTACTTCTTCTCCCAGGACGGCAAGCCTGGTGACACCAATGGCCAGGGCAAGACGGGCTTCGGCGCCAAGTGGTGGCTGGTGGCCCCCACCGGCAGCGCGCTCACCGGCATGGCCAAGAGCTCGGGTGGCGGTTCCGGCTCCGGAGGCGGCTCGGGCTCGGGAGGCGGCTCGGGTTCGGGCGGCGGCTGGGGCTGAGCCGCGGTGGGCACCTCCACCTTCGAGGTCACCGGACCGGCCGAACGGTCGGCGACGACGCGCCCCGAGGGGCTCCTTGGGACCGGGTCCCTCGTGGGCGTCGTCATCGCCTCCCTCGGCGGGCCGCTGGCCCTGGCGGCGCTCTACGCGCCCCACATCCTCGCCGACACCTCGGCCTCGGCGGGCCTGGCGAGCGTCGCGGCGGCGGTGGTGTTCCTGCTGCCGCTCGGGATATGGCTGGGTTACACGCGCCGGCTGCAGACCAGCGGAGGGCTGTTCGCCTTCGTGGAGGCCGCCGCCGGCCGGCGGGTCGCCCTGGCGCAGGCGGCGCTGTGGGTGTTCAGCTACGTGCTCTACCTGCTCACCACCACGGCGGAGATCGCACGCGACGTGCTGCCCGAGGCCGTGCCGGGCGGCAACCGCCACATCGCTCTGGTGGAGATCCTGGTGCCGCTGGCGCTGGTGGCGGTGGCGCTCGCCGGACGGCGGACGACGTTCGGGGTCCTCGGCGTGGTCGGGTTCGGGCAGCTGGGCCTGACCGCCCTGCTGGCCGGTGTCGCCGTCGCGCACCTCGGGGCACCGGTGTCCGGCTTCGCGGCCGGCGCCCCCTCCGGTGCGTTGGCCACCGCGACCGCACAGACGTCACTCCTCTACGTGTGCGGCAGCCTCCCGCTGTTCCTCGGCGGCGAGCTGCGACGACCTGCCGTGACCATGCGCCGCGGCATGCTGGTCGGCTACGCCCTGTCTGCCGCGGTGATCACCGCGGCGGTCGTCCCCCTGGCCGCCCAGCCCGCCCTTGCCCGCGCCGGGCTCCCCGGAGTCGACCTCGCCGCGCAGTTCAGCAGCCGCCCCGTGTGGTTGTCGATCGGCCTGGGCGTGGCCGTCAGCATCGCCGGCGTGATGCTCCTGGAGTACGTCGCCCTCACCCGGTTGCTGCACCACCTCACCGGCAGGTCACTTCGCGCCCTGACGGTGGGGGTCGGTGTCGTCCTGCTCGCCTCCGCGCCCCTCACCCTGGCCTTTCCCGAGCTCTACGACCACCTGCTCAAGCCCTCGCTCCTCGCCCTGTGGGCCAGCCAGCTGATCGTCTTCCTCGCCTACCCACGCTTCGCCCGCAGGCAAGGCAGCCCGCGGGGGCTCACCTGGTTGCTGACCCTCGGCGCCTCGGCGTTCGCCGTCTACGGCATGTGGGCGACCCTGGGCCACGACCTCAGCTGAACACCGGCCGCTGCCGCGCTCACTGCTCGGCGCGCAGCTCCTCCGGCACCCTGGGTGGCCGC
Organism: Marmoricola sp.; assembly: GCA_036518175.1. Classification (GTDB taxonomy): domain Bacteria; phylum Actinomycetota; class Actinomycetes; order Propionibacteriales; family Nocardioidaceae; genus Marmoricola. The sequence continues at coordinate 9,157 of DATDNR010000085.1, read as the reverse complement.
TGGGCGGGAACCCCCTGCGCCCCACTGCGTTCACCGGCCTCGCCGCGCCGTTCCTCGGCCTCGGCGATGGCCCAGGCAGCGTTCACCAGTCCGATGTGGCTGAACGCCTGCGGGAAGTTGCCGAGCAGCTCGCCGCTGTCGGGGTCGATCTCCTCCGCGAGCAGACCGACATCGTTGACATGTTGAGCGGCCCGGTCGAACACCGCCCGCGCGCGCTCCACCCGGTCGGCCATGGCCAGGGCCTGTGCCAGCCAGAAGGTGCAGAGCAGGAAGGTCCCCTCCTCGCCGGCAAGCCCGTCCACGCCACCCTCGGTGCGGTAGCGGTAGACGAGGCCGCGCTCGTCGGTGAGCCGCTCCTCGATGGCGTCGATGGTGGCCAGCACGCGCGGGTCGGAGGCCGGCAGGAAGCCGACGATGGGGAGCATCAGGTTGGAGGCGTCGAGCGCATCGGTGCCGACGTACTGGGTGAACGCTCCGGCCGAGTCGCTCCACCCGTCCCGCTCGACGGTCTCCCTGATCTCGTCGCGGGTGCGCCGCCACTGCTCGGTCCGCGACGGTTCACCGATGACATCGGCCAGCCGGATCGCCCGGTCGAGCGCGACCCAGCACATGACCTTCGAGTAGAGGAAGTGCTGCGGGTCACCGCGCACCTCCCAGATGCCCTGGTCCGGCTCGCGCCAGCGGACGGACGCCGCGTCGGCGAGCGCGGCCAGGAAGGCGCGGGTGTCGGGGTCGAGGTGGTGCAGCTGCTCGGTCAGCCTGGCCGCGGCACCGAGCACCTCGCCGTACACGTCGACCTGCTGCTGCTCCCAGGCACCGTTGCCGATGCGGACCGGACGGCTGTCGCGCCAGCCGGAGAGGTGGTCCAGGGTGCGCTCGGTGAGGTCGTGCTCGCCACCGACGCCGAACATGATCTGGAGCGGCTGCTCCGCCCCGACCGAGGACGCGGCAGCGGTCGCCATGAAGGTGAAGAAGTCGTCGGCCTCGTCCGGGCAGGCGGCCACCCAGAGCGCCTCCATGGTCAGGCTGGCGTCACGCACCCAGGCGTAGCGGTAGTCCCAGTTGCGCTCGCCTCCCACCCCCTCCGGCAGCGAGGTGGTCGGTGCGGCCACCACGGCTCCTGACGGCTGGAAGGTGAGCGCCTTCAGCACCCGCCCGCTGGCGTGCACCAGGTCCCGCCAGGGGCCGTCGTAGGACTGGTGCAGGGCCGACCAGGACCGCCACGCCTGCACGGTGCGGTCGAGCAGCGCGGCGAGCTCGGTGTCCGACCAGACGCGCGCCGGGGTCTCCTCCAGCGTCGAGCGGTGCAGGGCGAACCGCATCGTCTCGCCCGCGGACAGCCGCTGCCGCCCCGCGCCGGTGCCCGAGCGCAGGTCGAGCATGACCGGCGTGGTGAGCACCAGCCACTCGGCCCCGCCGCGCGCGGTCACGCCCCCCGCGACCCGGGAGAGCAGGGGGATGACGAGCCCGTACTCCGGGCGCGGCGAGTAGGAGACCTCGATCTCCACCTCCCCCGCGACACAGCTGGCCGAGCGGACCAGCATGTGCGGAACGTCCGTGCCCAGACGGTGGCCACCGTTGTCCGGGCCCATGGCCAGGGCGTCGGTGAGCACGAGCGTCCCCGAGGGCGTCCGGAACGTCGTCTCGAGCACCATCGTGCCGTCGACGTAGCGACGGGTGCTGGTGTACTCGCCGGCCGGGCTGATCCTCCAGTGCCCCGCTCCGTCGTCGAGCAGGCGTGCCATCACCGAGGGACTGTCGAAGCGCGGGAAGGTGAGCCACTCCACCGATCCCGTCCTGTCGACCAGGGCGCTGGAGTGACAGTCGGAGAGGAGGGCGTGGTCGTCGATCGATGTGTTGCTCATGGTGCCTCACAAGGCTTGGTGGACCAGCCCGGCGGCGGTCTCGTAGACGAGGTGGTGGAAGAGGTCGATGCCGACCTCGGTCGAGCCCCAGCGGGTCACCGGCGGTGTGACCCCGAGGGCGGGCAGCATGACGGCGGCACCGCCCCACATGGCGGCGAAGTGCACCGGCGCCGCAACGGCCGGCGGGACTCCGGCTGCACCGAGCAGGGCGCGAGGGACCCCCCAGCCGGTGCCGTAGGACCAGTGCACGGCGGTGCTGAACCGTGCTCGGGCCTGGTCGGAGGAGAAGTCGTCGATGTGCAGTACCTTCTGCGCGGCGCGCGCCGGTGCGGTGCTGGCCGGACGGTGCCGCACCCGGGACTCGACCGTGCTGGACAGCGTCATCGCCGCGGTCCCGGCCACCCCGGTGACCACGCCCCGGGCGAGGACCCCGGCAGCGCGACCGACAACACTCATTCCGAGGACCAGGGTTCGCGGAAGTCGGCGTACAGGGTGAGCCCTCCGTCGACGTACAGGGTCTGACCGGTGATGTAGGCGGCATCGTCACTGGCGAGGAAGCAGGTGACCCCGGCCATCTCGTCGGCCTCGCCGGGACGCGGCATGGGGATGTGGCCGGTCACCTGCTCGGCCTTCACCGGGTCGTCCACCCATCCGCGGTTGATCGGGGTGACGGTCGCGCCCGGGCCGATGCCGTTGACCCGGATGTTGCGTCCGGCGTACTCGAGGGCGAGCGTCGTGGTCAGGTTCGCCATCCCACCCTTGCTCACCGAGTAGCCGAGGTAGTTCGGCTTCGGGATCCGCTGGTGCACGCTCGAGACGTTGATGACCACGCCGGGCTTGTCCGCCGCCAGGTAGCGGCGGATCGCCTCCCGCGCGCACAGGAAGGCGCCGCGCAGGTTGACGGCCAGGACCTTGTCGAAGTCGGCGCTGGAGAGCTCGTGCGAAGGACGCGAGATCTGGATACCCGCGTTGTTGACCAGGACGTCGATGCCTCCGAGCTGGCGCACGGTGTCCTCCACCATCGCCTCCACCTGGGCCTCGTCGGACACGTCGCCGCGGACCAGGACGTCGCGGACACCCGCCTCCTTCACCTTGCGCACGCAGACGTGCACCTGCTCCTCGGTGTCCGCGGCCTCCTCGGCGCGCTGCAGGTAGTTGATCGCGACGTTGGCGCCGTACTCGGCGAAGCGCACGGCGATCGCCTGACCTATCCCCGAGGTGCCGCCGGTGACCAGCACGTTCTTGCCCCGAAGTCCTCGCACGACGTCCTCCACTGCTGCTCGCCGAGATCAGGTCCCCGTCATGCAGCCAAGCAACACGTCGCCGAGGGGTGGGGTCAATGACACAGACAGGGGGTGCTGTCCCGGAGCGGGTCGAAGCGCCCGTCAGGCACCGGAGTCGAGTCCGATCAGGCCGAGGTCGAGCCTTCGGCGCAGGAAGTGCATCCGGCGGTCCAGGTGCTCGAACTTGACCTTGCGCCAGCAGTCGAGGATGTCCTTGGTGCCCAGGAGCGCGTCCCAGAGCGCGAGTCGGGCGGGGTCGACCGGCCTGATCTCCTCATACCCGGCGAGGAACGTCGCGCACAGCTCGTCCAGTGGCGACATGCTGGTGGCCAGCTCTGCCGGGGTCGGCGAGGCGGTGCCGCTCCGCGGGATGACGCGCAGGGCCAGGTCGCACAGCGTGGTGCGGAAGACGGACAGGTCGAGCGCCGGCTCCGCCCGGCAGTAGCCGTCGAAGTCCACGATGGCCGGGTGCGGTCCGCCGAGCAGGATCTGCGCCGGCCGGAAGCTGCGGTGGGTGGGCACGAGCGCCGCGCTCCGCGTGCCGTAGGCGTCCAGGTCGAGACCGGCCAGCAGTGGATCCACGGCGCCGGAGAGCTCTGGTACGGCGGCGGTGAGCTGGGCTGCTGTCGCCCGCACCGAGGCGATCTGCGAGGCCCAGGTCACCTCCTGCCCGTAGTCCACGCCGCAGCCGTGGAGCTCGGCCAGCCCGCGCCCGACCCGGCGTACGACGCCGGACAGCGCCGCGACGCCCGCGCGGGTGCCGCCGGCGAAGGCGTCGTCGATCTCGCCCTTCAGGGTGCGGTCCCCCGGCACCAGTCGCTGCAGCAGCAGACGGTGCTCGTCGTCCACGGCCAGTGGCTCGGCGATGGTCACCGTGGTGCTTCGTCCCAGCGGAGAGCGCCAGAGCGCCGCCATGGCCGTGTAGGTGTGCTGTGCCTGGCCCTCCTCCTCGTAGACCTTGGCGATCACGGCGTCGGGCCACTCATCGGGCCGCGCACCCGGCGGGTACGCCAGGTCGTAGCGGATCGTGCAGCGCAGCCCCGGCCGGTAACGCATGACCCGGGGGCGGCAACCGGCGAGCCTGAGCCCGGAGAACCGACCGCCCCGGGCGCGCAGGGCAGCCTCGATCAACCGCGCAGGCTCGTGCTCGTCGGATCCGGGCGGGGCGAGGGGGGCGGCGTCGACCGGCTGGCCCTCGACCTGGAGCCGCAGGCCCGGGAGGTAACCGTGCCACCGCTCCGGCGCGGGCGGCTGTGCGGGGACGCGTTCGGAGGCCTGCCCCGGCAACCGCAACCGGCCGCGCAGGTCGATCTCGGCCACGTCCGCCTCGTCGCCGTCGCGGACCCGGAGCCGGTGCAGGGTGCTCCAGGTGCCCCCGGCGAGGTCTGCCCGCTTGAACTTGCAGCCCTGCAGCACCGTCCCGTCGATGCCGAGGGGTGCGCGGTTCGCCCGGAGCTCGGCGAGGACCCGATCCGGGTCCTCCAGCGCCAGCAGCCACTCGGGAGGCCTGCCGAGGCGGTCCAGCCCGGCGGCCACGGCAGCCGGATCCGGAACGCTGAGCGGCGTTGCGCTGCGGAACGAGTGCGGCATGGCTTCTCGCCTCCCGTCGACGGCGGGCAGGCTGGTGTTTCGCGGCCCGTCGTGGATGCGAGCATAAGCCCGCCCTGGACACCGCCGTACGACGCGAACGGCCGTGCATCTGCGAAAGTGGCAGCGTGCAAGCAGTGTGCTCGACCGCGGTCCGGGGAGGCCCATGTTCGTCCTGGCCGTGATCCTGGCCGTCGTGGCGGCCGGGCTCATCGCATGCGGTGCCGAGTTCCAGGAGCACGCCGCCGTCCGCGTGGGGCCGTCGGGGCGTCAGGTCGTCGGCTTCTTCGTCCGGCTGCTGCGCGATGCCCGCTGGGTGGCGGGGGCGCTGCTGGCTGCCTGCGGTGTCGGACTGCACATCGTGGCACTCACCGCGGGGCCGGTGACCGCCATCCAGCCCGTCGGGAGCGTCGGCCTGCTCTTCGCGATCGGCATCAAGGCGATCGTGGACCGGACGCGGTTCGAGCGCCTGGCGATCACGGGCTCCCTGGCAGTCATCGCCGGGCTGGCGACGCTGCTCGCGGCGCTGCCGCACACCGCGGGCACGTCGACACTGCGCACCGCTCCCGCGGCCGCGGCCGGGACCGGTGCGGTGGTCCTGACCGGCGCCGCCCTGCTGCTCCCCGCCCGCCGCGTCCGCCCGGCGCTTCGTGCCGGCGCCATCGCGCTGGGTTCAGGCATGTGCTTCGGGGTGGCCGCCGCCGTGGTCGGGGTGATCGGCAGGCGCGTCGAGGGGGATCTCGCGGCGGTGCTGGACTGGCCGACGCTGCTCGTGATCGTGCTGCTGGTGGCTGGTGGCGCCGCGCAGCAGCTGGCCTACCGGACGGCCCGCTTCGCGGTGGTCTATGCCGTGCTCCTGACCGCGGACCCGGTGACGGCCGGTGCCGCGGGCGTGCTGCTCCTCGGCGACCCGCTGCCGTCCACGCCGGCACGACTCGCCGCGCTGGCCCTCGCCGCCCTCGTGGCTGTCGCGGGCATCGTCGTGCTCGCACACGCGCGGGCGGCCAACCGCGCCGGCACCGACCAGGAGCAGCCATGCGCATCCTGATCGCCACCGACAGCTACCCTCCCGACCTCAGCGGCAGCGCGGTCTTCACCCAGCGCCTCGCCCGGGGCCTCGCCGCCCGCGGGCACGAGGTCCACCTGGTGTGTGCCTCCGACACCGGCGAGACCCACACGGTCGTCGAGGACCACGTCCGGCTGCACCGGTTGTGGTCGCTGCCCATCCTCATCCACCCGCGCGTGCGGTTCACCCCGCCGCCCGGGGTGCCCCGGGCCGTGCGCCGCCTCATCGACAGGGTGCGACCCGACCTGCTGCACACCCAGGACCACTTCACCATCGGCCGCGCCGCCGTGCGGGTCGCCGGGGCCCGCCGGATCCCGGTGGTGGCGACGAACCACTTCCTGCCGGACAACCTGATGCCCTACGTCCCCGAGCCGCTCCGGCCGCCCCTGACCAGCGTGCTGTGGAGGGACTTCAGGCGCGTCTACGCCGGTGCGGACCTGCTCACCGCGCCGACACCGACGGCGGCACAGCTGACCCGGAGGCAGGTGCTGGGGCGGCCGGTCGAGGCGGTCTCGTGCGGGGTCGACGTACGCCGCTTCCGCCCCCGCCCGGAGCAGGCGCCACTTGCCCGACGGGCCTTCGGCCTGCCCGACCTGCCGACGATCGGCTACGTCGGTCGCCTGGACGCGGAGAAGCGGCTCGACGAGCTCATCCGCGCGGTGGCCCTGCTCGGAGCCGACCACCGCGTCCAGGCGGTGCTGGCCGGCACCGGCACGATGCTCGGCAGGCTGAGGCGCCTGGCGGAGACGCTCGGGGTCGCCGATCGCGTGCACTTCCTGGGGTTCGTGCCCGACCGCCGGTTGGTCGACGTCTACACCGCGGCGGACGTCTTCTGCATGCCGGGAGTGGCCGAGCTGCAGAGCATCGCGACCCTGGAGGCGTTGGCGTGCGGCCTGCCCGTCGTCCTCGCCGACGCCGTCGCGCTGCCGCACCTGGTCTCGCCCGGTCAGAACGGCCACCTCTACCGTCCCGGTGATGTGGCAGCCCTCGCCGGGGCGCTCGCCACCGTGCTGGCCTCCGACTCGCGCAGACGCGCGATGGGCGTGGCCAGCCGCACGGTGGCCGAGCGTCACGCCATCGACCGCACCGTCGCCAGGTTCGAGGAGCTCTACACCGGTCTCCTGGCCCGCAGCCAGTGAGCACGTCGGCACACGGCGCGGGCCCGGCCCCCGGCTAGCCCGAGCACGCGCGGGCAGCAGGCGAGGCGTTCAGTCCCAGGGGCGCCCGCAGCGCTCTGCGGGCGTGGGCAGCGGAGATCCTGCCGGTCGCCACCAGGCGGTCGAGCACGTAGTGCTGGCGCTCTCGGGCCAGCCGCGGATGTGCCAGCGGGTCGTAGGCCGACGGGGCCTGCACCAGGCCGGCGAGCATGCTGGCCTGGGCCAGGCTCAGCGCCCGGGGCGAGACCCCGAAGTACCCGCAGGAAGCGCGGTGCAGCCCGTAGAAACCGTGGCCGAAGTAGACGCTTGCGGCGTACATCCGCAGGATCTGCGCCTTGCTGTAGTGCAGGTTCAGCTTGACCGCGAGCGTGACCTGCTCGACGTCCTGGCGCAGCCCGCTGCGGCCTCCGGTGTAGAGGCCCTTGACGAGCTGCTGGCTGATGGTGCTGCCACCCCCGTCGCCGCTGCCGGTGAGCCCGAACCAGGCAGCGCGCAGGATGCCGATGGGGTCGACGCCTGGTTCGCTGTAGAAGCGGGAGTCCTCGCTGGCCACGATCGCCTCCGCGAACCTCCGCGGGACGGGACCTCCCGCCTGAGCCACCCCATGGCGCCGGTCGAGAGCGCGCACCCGCTGGCCGGCATCGCCCACGGGCGGGCTGAGCAGGTAGAGGGCCGCGGCTGCCCCCACGACCAGGACGAGCAGGCAGCAGGTCACCAGCGCTGTACGCCGACCCCGCCGCGGACCGGGGCCGCTACGCGACCGTCCGGTGGCGACAGGCACAGTCTCCGGTTGCTCCACCGATCCGCTTCCAGCCCGTCACGGATGCCGTGTGCACCCGGGCGACACCCCGCATTCTGCACCTGCACGCTGAGGCGAACCTGAACCGCTCGGCGCCGGGCCGGCGGCGAGGCCCGGGCTACGGGATCGTCACCGGCGCGGAACCGCCCGAGGTGGTCACCGATCCTGCGCTTCCCGAGGCCGCATGCGCAGTGACGGCACCCGCCGTGGCCCCCGAGGCCGCAGGGTGCCACCCTCCGTCGTCTCCCTCGTCGGAGGCGACCCCGGTGAGCGTGGCCGGCGCCTGGGCGGGTGCCTGGGCGGGTGCCTGCGCTGTCGGCGCTGCGGCGACGGTCGCGGACGGCGTCGGCGCGCTGCCGGCTGCCAGGCCGAGGGTGAAGGCGCCGGTGCCGACCGCGGCGCCGACGCCGAGCAGGGCCGTGACCTGCCGTACCCGCCGAAGGGCACGGTCCCGATCGGCCGCTTCGCTGCGGTAGGAAGGGAAGGCATCGTCGTTGGGTGGTGGTGACTGCAGAGACGACATGGTGTGCTCCTTGGTTCTGGTTCGGAGGGGCTCAGCGGCGGTCGGTGGTGAGCCGGATGGCCAGCTCGGGGCAGGATCGGGCGGCGCGGCGGGCGGCGGGTGCGAGCGGCTCGGGCAGGCCCAGTCCGTCGAGGATCGGGTAGCCCCACTCGTCGAGTCGGATCCACTCGGGCAGCATCTCGGCGCAGAGTCCGTGGCCCCTGCAGGCGATGGGATCGACGCGGATGTCCATCGGGTCACCTCCAGGTCGGAGCGGCGGCGGAGGGCGGCAGCGGCAGGAAGGGCCGGTTCGCGGCGGCGGTGCACGGCCGCCCGCGCCGATGAGCGGCGACATCGACGGCGAAGACGGCGAGCGCGCTGCGGACGAACGCCACGGCCCCGTCCGGGAGGCCGCAGGCGCCTCGTCCGGGGACGATGGAGAGCCAGTCGCGCAGCGCCGGCCAGGCCCGGTCGTTCCAGCGGCCGACGGCCAGCCGACGCAAGGCTCCGGCGATGGCGGGCAGTCCGTTGGCACAGGGTCCGCACTGAGCGGCGCTGTGCGCGGCGAGGTAGGCGGCGACGCGCGCGGTCTCCAGGATGCCGCAGTGCTCCTGGGGCAGGGCGATCACGACACCCGCCCCGAGCGCGCCCCCGGCGGCCCGCAGCGCGGCGCTGGAGAGGGACGTCCCGGCGGCGCGCTCGGTCGTCAGCCAGCTGCCGGCATAGCCGCCGACGAGGATGGCGGCGGCCTCCGCGGCCGCGGCACCTGCCTCGGCGAGCGCCTCCCTCTTCCTAGACGCCGCTGCTGTCTCCGACAGCGGTTTGCCGCGCTTGGCGGCGGCATCGAATTGCGCCGCTATGTCCGCGAACGCCGGCGTGGGGCCTTGCCATGCGAGTT
>DATDNR010000084.1:0-6306 GCA_036518175.1 Marmoricola sp. | reverse complement strand
CCGAAGCTGCCGTGCGTGCTGCGCGCGACCGCCCCCTTCGTCTACGTCCGCTTCCACGGGCCCGACAGCGAGCAGATGTACGCCGGGTCCTACAGCGACGCCGACCTGCGCTGGTGGGCCGACCGCTTCGAGGAGTGGCGCTCCCAGGAGCGGGAGGTCTTCGCCTACTTCAACAACGACGGCGAGGGGCACGCCGTGCGCAACGCCGACACCCTGCGGGAGCTGCTGGGCGACGCCCGTTGACGCGTACCGCCCTCACACCAGCGCCGCCAGACCCCGCTTGCCGAGCTGGTCCGCGATGATCACCCGCTGCACCTCGCTGGCGCCCTCCCAGATCCGCTCCACCCGCAGCTCGCGGTAGAACCGCTCGGCGACGTTCTCGCGCATGTAGCCGCGGCCGCCGAAGACCTGCACGGCACGATCGGCCACCCGGTGGGCCATCTCCGAGGCGTACAGCTTGACCATCGAGCAGCGACCGTGCAGCAGCTTGCGGTCCAGGCCCTCGTCGACCGACCGGGCCGTCTCGTAGGTCATCGACCGGGCGGCGAACAGCTCGGTCGCGCTGTCCGCGAGCATCGCCGCCACCAGCTGCCGGTCGATCAGCGGCGCTCCCTGCACGACGCGCTCCCGGGCGAACCTCGTCGCCTCGTCGACCAGCCGCTCCGCAGCCCCGAGGCAGCGCGCCGCCACCATCAGCCGCTCGAAGCGGAACCACTCGTAGGCGAAGGTCATCCCGTCCGCCTCGCTGCCGACCAGGTGACTGGCGGGGACGCGCACGTCGTCGAACGCGACGACCGGGTGCTCATGGCCGATCGTGTGCGAGTACGCCGGCACGCGGACCACGCGGACTCCCGGGCTGGGCAGGTCGACGACGAACATCGCCTGCTCACCCGCGTGCGGCCCCTCGGTGAGCACCGCCTGGAAGAAGGCGTAGGCCGCCTCGTTGTAGGAGGTGACGTGCCACTTCTCCCCGTTGAGCACGTAGTCGTCGCCCTCGCGCCGGGCCGTCGCCCGGATCGCGGCCACGTCGGAGCCGGCCCCCTCCTCGGTGATCGCGTAGCACTCCTGCATCTCGCCGCGGACCGTCGGCAGCAGCCAGCGTTCGCGTTGCACCTCGTTGGCCACCGCCGGCCACCACGACGGCGGTGTGTGCATGCACCAGCCGAGCGCGTTGGTGACCCGCCCCGCCTGCTCCTGCACCAGCACCTGCTGCAGCGTCGTGCACCCCTGGCCGCCGACCGAGGCCGGCATGTTGGTGCCGTGCAGCCCGAGCTCCAGCGCCCGCTCGTGGTGGGCCTTGGCGACGTGCTCGGGCAGCCGACCTCCGTTCTGCTCCGCGGTCAGCTCGTGCTCGATCAGCTCCTCGGCGAACGCCCGGGCGCGGGCCTGCAGGTCGAGGTCGGCGGTCGAGAGGGCGTACATGAGGGCCTCCAGCGAAGGTGTTGACTGACTGTTCAGTCTATGCAAGCGTCTGGTGTCGTGACCAGCAGCGGATCCCTTCCGCGCACCGCCGACGCGGTCGTGGTCGGTGGCGGCACCGTCGGCGCCTGGTGCGCCTGGCAGCTGCGCCGCGCCGGCCTCGACGACGTGCTCCTCCTCGAGGCCGAGACTCTCGGCAAGGGGGCGAGCTCCCGCGCGGCCGGCATGGTGCGCGCCCAGGGCGGCACCGAGGTCGCCGTCCGCCTGGGGCTCTTCAGCCGCGAGTTCTACGCCCGCCAGCAGGAGCTCCTCGGCGTGGACTCGGGCTTCGTCGCGCAGGGCTACGCGATGCCGTGCTTCACCGAGGCGGAGGTGGCCGCCGCCGATGAACGGATCAGCATGCAGCAGCGGCTCGGCGTGGACGTGCGCTGGCTGGAGCCCGACGACTTCGACGCGCTGAACCCCGCGGTGGCGCCCGGCCAGACGCTCGGTGCGTCGTACGCGGCCGGTGACGGCTACATCGACCCGCCGCGCAACGTGCTCGCCTACACCGCGGCCCTGGTCGGCGCCGGCGTGCGGCTGGCCGAGCGGGTGGCGTTCACCGGCTGGGCGGTGCGCTCGGGCCGGGTCGTGGCCGTCCAGACCTCCGCAGGTGAGGTGGCCACCGAGCGCGTGGTGCTCACCGGCGGACCGACGCTGGCCACCGTCGGCCGGTCCGCCGGCGTGCGGATCCCCTCCGGCGGCGTGCGCCACCAGGTGGTGGTCACCGCACCGCACCCGGACCTGGCGCCGGCACGGCTGCCGATGGTCTTCGACGTGGCCTCGGGGATCTACTGGCGACCCGAGGAGGGCGGCGCGCTGTGGGGGATGAGCAACCCCGACGAGCGGCCCGGCGAGGCCCACGAGTTCGACTGGGCCTACTACGAGCGGATGCGCGACCGGATGAAGCGGCTGCTGCCGGCCACCGATGGCCTGGGGCTGCGCAAGGCCTGGGCGGCCACGATCGACTACACCCCTGACCACCTGCCCATCCTGGGACCGGCACTGACCCCCGACGGTCCGGTGCGGGGCAGCGTGGTGGCGGCCGCCGGCGGCCACGGGATGATGTGGGGCCCGGGCGTGGCGCGGGCGGCCGCCGACCTGCTGCTGACCGGCCGCACCGACGTCGTCGACACCACCGACCTGGGGCTCGACCGCTTCGACGAGCAGGGCCGCAGCCGGCTTTCGGCGGATCCGATCGCGCTGCCCTTCCCCGAGTCCGCCGGCCGCTGAGCGGCTCGCAGCATCACCGGTCCGCGCCCGGCACCACCAGCGCATCCACCGCGACGGCTCCGTGAGCGGTGGCGATCAGCGGGTTGACGTCCACGGCGTCGACCAGGTCGCCGAGCTCGAGGGCCAGCTGGGAGACGCCGAGCACCGCCGCCACCACGGCGTCCCGGTCGGCGGCCGGAGCGCCCCGTGCACCGTCCAGGAGCGCGTCGACGACGAGTTTGCCGAGCAGGTCGCGGGCCTGGGGCGCGGAGACCGGGGGCAGCGCGACCGCCCGTGACCCGACCAGCTCCACGAGCGTCCCACCCGCGGCGACCACCACCAGCGGACCGACCAGCGGGTCACGGATGATGCCGAGGGCGACCTCGACCCCGGCCGGCTGCTGGTGCTGGACGCTGACCCGGGGGCCCAGCCGGTGGGCGATGTCGTCGTACGCCGACCGCACCGCCGTGGCGTCCGCGAGGCCGGTCCTGACGCCGTCCACGTCGCTCTTGTGGGCGACCGCAGCCGTCTTCAGCACGACCGGGTAGCCGACCTCGGCCGCGGCGGCCACGGCCCCGGCGACCGAGTCGACCGCGCGGGTCGGGGTGACCGGGATGCCGTAGTCGCCGAGCAGGTCCAGTGCCTGCGCGTCGTCGAGCGGTCCCGCGGTCAGCCGGGCACGCCAGCGCGCTCGTCGCTCCTCGGAGGCGACGGGCTCCGGGACCGGCAGCGAGACAGGTGTACGACGCGCCAGCAGGTGCCGCAACGCCACCAGTCCCGAGCGGGTGCCCTCCAGCACGGGCACTCCCTGGGCGCGGAGCCGGTCGGCCTGGTACTGGTCGACGGCCGAGCCCAGGTTGGCCAGCACCACCAGGGGCTTGTCGGTGCGGCGCAGCGCCACCTCGACCGCGCGCGGGTAGGACTCGTCCCCGTCGTACTCCGGCACCAGGTCGACGGCCAGGGCGACGGCGGCGACGGCCTCGTCCTCCGCGAGGGCGGTGAGGCACCCCGCGAAGAGCCCCTCGGTGTCCGCCCCGGTGCTCCACACGTCCAGCGGGTTGGCCGGGAGGAGGCCGTCGCCGAGCAGCGTGCCCAGCCGGTCGAGGGTGGCGGCTGACAGCGGCGCCATCGCGACACCGAGGTGCTCGGCGGCGTCGGCGAGCAGCACTCGTTCGCCACCGGAGTCGTGCACCGTCGCGACACCCGCATGCGCGGGCGAACGCCGGGCCCGACGGCCGATCGCGAACGCCTCCAGGGTGTCCACCAGCTCGTCGAGGTGCCCGACCCGGTGGACGCCGTACGCGGTGAACAGCGCCTCCCAGGCGGCGTCGTCCCCGGCGAGCGCGCCCGAGTGCGCGCCGACCAGTGCCCGGCCCGTGCCCGAGGCCCCCACCGGCAGCGCGACCACGGGCACGTCGCGCTCCGCGGCACGCGCCAGGGCGGCGCGCAGCCGGGGCACGTCGCGCATCGTCTCCAGGAAGAGGCCGACCACGCGGGTCTCCGGCAGGTCCAGCGCGTAGTCGAGGTAGTCGGCGGTCGTGGTGACCAGCTCCTGCCCGGAGGAGACCGCGAGGGAGTACTCCAGCCTGCGGTGGCTGCGCAGCAGGGCGGAGAACACCGACCCCGAGTGCGTCACCAGCGCGATCGGGCCCGGGGTGAGGTCGTCGCGCTCCAGGTAGCCGATCGCCCGCACGCCCCGCGCCACGTTGACGAACCCCATGCATCCCGCGCCGCAGAGCGCCATCGGTCCTGCCGACGCCACCAGCTCGTCGCCGAGACCCGCCGCCGAGCCGAACACGACCGCCCCGCCGTCACCACGCCCGGCGGCCAGCGCGAGCTGCTCGGGCAGCACAGCATCGGGCACCCCGAGCAGCACCAGGTCGACCGGGTGGGGAACGTCGGCGAGCGAGGGCCGGCACGGTCGGCCGAGGACCTCGCGGTGCCGGGGGTGCACCAGGTGGACGGTCGGGCGCGCCGGACTGCGCAACACCTCCGTGGTCAGCCGCAGACCGAAGGACCAGGGCCGCTCGCTGGCGCCGACGACCGCCACCGAGCGGGCCTCGAGCATCCGGGCGAGGCCCCGGGGATCGGGCGTCAGCGACGTCGCTGGTTCAGCCATGTGCGCGGAGACCGGCGCCGGGCGTCGTGCAGCGCCGCCCGGGCCGCCTGCATGCCGGGGATGCCGCACACGCCGCCGCCGGCGTGGGTGGCCGAGCTGGCGTAGTAGAGGCCGGCGACGGGGGTGCGGTAGTCGGCGTACCCCGGTGCCGGACGCATGTGGAAGAGCTGCTCGAGGGACAGCTCGCCGTGGAAGATGTTGCCGCCGATGAGGCCGTACTCGGTCTCCATCCGGTGCGGTCCGACCACGTCACGGGCGATCACCGAGGCCTTGAAGCCGGGAGCGACGGCGTCGTACAGGTCGATCATCCGGTCGGCGTAGGCGTCGAGCTCGGCGAGGTGCGGTTCCGCGTGCCAGTCCTCCGGCACCCACTGGGTGAACATCGAGAAGATGTGCGTCCCGTCGGGGTTCAGCGTCTTGTCGAGCGTGGTCGGGATGACGCCGTCGCAGAACGGCGCCGCGGCCGGGCGTCCCTCGCGGGCGTCGATGAAGGCGCGCTCGATGTAGTCCATGGTGGGAGCCATCTCCACCGACCCGGTGAGGTGGTCGGTGGACACCGAGTTGGGGTTGGCGGTGAAGTCGGGGAGCTCGGCGAGGGCGAGGTTGATCTTCACCACGCCGCTGCGCGACCGCCAGCGCTCGATGTCGCGCACGAAGTCGTCCGGGAGGTGCTCGGCGCCGATGTGGTCGAGGAAGGCGGTGCGGGGGTGCAGGCTGCTGACCACCACGGGCGCGCGCAGCTCGGTGCCGTCGCGGAGCACGACGCCTTCGGCCCGGCCGTTGCGGACCAGCACCCGCTCGACGCGCGCGTCGGTGCGGATCTCGGCACCGAACGACTCCGCGGCCCGGCGGATGGCGGTGGCCACCGCGCCCATGCCTCCTTCGGGGAAGCCCCAGCTGCCGAGCACGCCGTCGCCGACGTCTCCGATCGAGTGGTGGGCCATCACGTAGGCGGTGCCCGGCTCGTAGGGTCCCGCCCAGGTGCCGATCACCCCGTTGACCGCCAGTGCTCCCTTCACCTGGTCGGACTCGAACCAGTCGTCGAGCAGGTCGGCGATGCTCATCGTCATCAGGCGGGTGAGCTCTCCGACGGTGCGGGTGTCGACGCCGCGGTTGCGCCAGACCAGCCGGGCCAGCGCCGCCACGTCCGCGGGGTCGTGCGAGCCGATCGCCGGGGGCACGGTGAGCAGCATCGGCCCGAGCACGTCGGCGAGACGGGCCAGCCAGGCGTTCCAGTCGTCCCAGGCCCGGGCGTCGTGCCTGGACCACCGCGCGATCTCCTCCTTGGTGCGGGCCGGGTCGTCCTCGTGGATCGCCACGGACCCCCCTTCGGGGAACGCCTGGTAGTAGGGGCCCATCGGGTGGACCCGGTAGCCGTGTCTCTCGAGGTCGAGGTCCCTGAGGATGGTCGGCGGCATCAGGCTCATCACGTAGGAGAGCCGCGTCACCGACACGTCGGGCAGCTCCGGCCACGGCTGCTCGGTGGTCGCGGCACCTCCGGTCCTGCTGCGCGCCTC
>DATDNR010000083.1:0-50300 GCA_036518175.1 Marmoricola sp. | reverse complement strand
GCGACCAGCCGGCGGCCGGCGGCGGAGAGGAAGGACGCGGCGACGGAGGCGCGGTAGCCGGCGGCGCAGTGCACCCAGACCTCGCCCGCGGGGACCTCGTCGAGGCGACGGGGGAGCTCGTGGATCGGGATGTTGACCGCGCCCTCGATGCGGGCGGCGTCGTGCTCGTCGGTCCGGCGGACGTCGAGGACGACCACCTCGCGGTGGTGCCGCACGTCGGCCAGGTCGGCGAAGGTGGCGGTCGGGTAGCCGGAGAGCTCGCGATCGGACCAGTCCCTGGGTGAGCCGGTGGCGTGCGCCGCGGGCCGGTCGATGCCGATGCGGACCAGCTCGCGCTGGGCCTCCGCGACGTCCTCGGCGCTCTCGCCGAGCAGCGTCACCGGCGTGCCCCAGGTGATGAGCCAGCCGAGGTACGTCGAGAACGCCCCGTCGAGGCCGAAGTTGAGCGTCCCGGGTGCGTGGCCCGCGGCGAACGCGGTGCGGGTGCGCAGGTCCACGACCCACTCTCCGGCCTCGATGCGGCGCCGCAGCTCCGCGGCGTCGGCGACCGACGGTGGCGAGAGGTCCGGCTCGGCCGGTCCGCCGGCGTTGGCCGGTGCCATGTGGGCGTAGTACGCCGGGTAGGCGCCCAGGCCGTCCAGCAGCTCGCGGACGTAGGTCTCCTCGTCCTGGGTGAGCACCGGGTTGACCGTCTTCTCACGTCCGATCGTCGACTCCGATGCCTCCGACTGGGTGGCTGAACAGAACGAGCCGAAGCCGTGGGTGGGGAAGACCGCGGCGTGGTCGGGCAGCAGTGCGGCGAGCCGACGTGCCGAGGCGTGCTGCTGACGCACCAGGGCGCCGGTGTGCTGCTCGCCCAGCAGGTCCGGGCGGCCGGTGGCGCCGAAGAGCAGCGAGCCGCCGGTGAAGACGCCTCTCGCGGCGTCGGCGTCCTCCCCGGCCGCCGCATCGCGGAGCGCGTAAGAGAGGTGCGTGAAGGTGTGGCCGGGAGTCGCCAGCGCCGTGAGGTGCATGCGGTCGCCGACACGGACGGCCTCCCCGTCGGCGATCGGTGTGCGCTCGAAGGAGACGGTGTCCGTGCCGTTGACGTAGTAGCCGGCACCGGTGCGCCGGGCGAGGGCCAGGCCGCCGGTCAGGTAGTCGTTGTGGATGTGCGTCTCGAAGACGTGGGTCAGCCGGACGCCCTCCTCCTCCAGCAGTGACAGCACCCGGTCGATGTCCCGTTGCGGGTCGACGACGAAGGCGACCTCGCCGTCGTGGACGAGGTAGCTGCGGTCTCCCAGGCTCGGGGTCTCGATCGCGATGACGGTGATGCCGGAAAGGTCGATCCGGTCGTGGTCCTCGGTCATGGTCGGCTCGTTTCGAACGGGGGCGTCTGCTGTCTGTGTCCCAACATACCCTAGGGGGTATAGTGGAGGCATCCCGGCGGCCATGCTGCCCGCGACCAGGCAGAAGGTCGGCAACAGGGGATGCCCCGTACTGCAGGAGAGGTCGAGAGCGATGACCGAGCTGAACCCCCAGGACATCGGCGCGGTGGTGAACCGCATCAAGCGCGCCCAGGGTCAGCTCGGCGGTGTGCTCCGCATGCTGGAGGAGGGGCGGGACTGCGAGGACGTCGTCACCCAGCTCGCCGCCGTGTCACGCGCGCTGGATCGCGCGGGGTTCGCGATCGTGGCCAGCGGGCTGCGTGAGTGCTTGCTGAAGGGTGACGACGACGCCGAAGGGCTCGACCTGAAGAAGATGGAGAGGCTCTTCCTGTCGCTTGCCTGACGGCGCGCCTGCCTGACCGCGCCGCCCGGGCGGCACTCAAGCCGGGGTGAGCAGCTCGGCGGCGATCCACTCCTCGACCAGCGACCACCGGCCGGGACGCAGCTCGGCGAGGTAGACGACGCGGCCCTCCCAGCGGTGCTCCACCTTGCGCCACTCGAGCAGCAGACCCGGACGTGGCTCGGTGGCGTCGACGGGCAGGCTCACCCAGACATGACGCGCCGGGCAGGGCTGATCGGCGACGGGCTCCGGGGTCGGAGCGTCGTCGGGCCGGGTGCCTGTGCGGACCCGGTCGCGCAGCGGGACTCCGGCCCCGCGACTCATCCCACCCTTCATCGCACCAGTGTAGAACGTGTGTTCGAAGGGCGCGCAGGCAACGACCCGGCAGGGCGGCGGGAACAGTCGGGGCGACACACGCGTTCACCCACTGTGGCGCGGCATTCACCAGCCGCGCGGTAGGATGCACACAGAGCGACTTCGGGTCGCCGTACTTCTGGGGATCTCCAGCGCGGCGCATCGTGTCGGCCCAGACGATCGTCATCGGGGCAGGCGGGGAGTCGCTGGGTGCTCGTTGCAGACAGCGGCGGGTAGTTCGCGTGCCGGTGGGGGCGTCGTCCGACGTCTCGACCACCGGCCTGACGGGAGAGCTGATTGGCTACACGGACCCGAAGCCGGGCGACCGGCAACCGCTCCGCGCAGACCCAGAAGTCGACCCAGAAGTCGACGCAGAAGTCGAACCAGCGGGGCGGGCAGAATGCCCGGTCGCGGCGCCATCGCGACGAGGACGGCATCCTGCCGGTGCTCGCCAAGGCGGTGCGCGACGTGGAGAACTCCGCCAAGCGCGGCATGGTCTCCTCACTGGACCGTGCCCGCTTCCAGGCGATCGCGCTGCTGGCCCGCGAGGAACGCACCCGGGTGAAGGCGTCCGAGGAGGCCGAGGCCCGTCGCGACGCGCAGCTCAAGCGGCTGGACGGCATCGCGATGATCCTGGCGCAGATCGCTACGGCGCACCCCTCCTTCTTCGAGCTGCTCGACGAGAACGCCGAGGTCACCGCGGGTGTGCGCTCGGTCAAGCGGGAGCTGCAGCTCGACGCGGGCATCGACCCCGGGCCGGAGCGTGAGCCCGAGGTCTCGCCGACGCTCACCATCGGCAGCGAGCGGCAGGTCAAGCCGCAGTCGGTGGTCGCCGCCCAGCTGGCCAACCCCTTCCAGCCGCCGGACTTCTCCGCGCAGCGCCGGCAGCGCACCTTCCGGCTCGCCGGCTGGGAGCTGATCGAGCCGCTCCTCAACTCCTTCGAGCAGGCCGCACCCGGTGCACCGGCCTGCATGGACCTGCCCGGGCCGTGCGAGGTCAAGGTGCCGGCCGGGCTCGACCTGATGCTGCACCAGGCCCGGGTGGTCACCGCCGCGCAGCAGGGGCACCGCACCTTCCTGCTCGCCGACGAGCCGGGCCTCGGGAAGACCGCCCAGGCGCTGCTGGCGGCGCAGCAGGCCGACGCCTACCCGCTGCTGTGCGTGGTGCCCAACGTCGTGAAGACCAACTGGGCCCGGGAGGTCGAGCGGTGGACGCCGCGGCGTACGGTCTCGGTCATCCACGGCGACGGCGACGACGTCGACGGCTTCGCGGACATCTTCGTGGTCAACTACGAGATCCTCGATCGCCACGTCGGCTGGATGGTCAACCACGGCTTCCGCGGGATGGTCGTCGACGAGGCGCACTTCATCAAGAACAAGAAGTCCCAGCGTTCCCAGCACGTGCTCGAGATCGCCGACCGGATCCGCGAGCGCACTGCCCGGCCGCTGATGATGGCGCTCACCGGCACCCCGCTGATCAACGACATCGACGACTTCCGGGCGATCTGGGAGTTCCTGGGCTGGATCGACGAGAAGAAGCCGCGGCTCGAGCTGATGTCGGCGCTGGAGGAGATCGACCTGACCCCGGCCCAGCACGCCTTCTACCCCAAGGCCCGGCAGGCGGTCGTCGACATGGGCATCGTGCGCCGGCGCAAGGCCGACGTGGCCGCGGACATCCCCGCCCGCAGGATCGCGGACCTGCCGGTCGAGCTCGACGAAGCGGTCGGTCGCTCCATCCGCGAGGCGGAGAAGGAGCTCGCCCGGCGCCTGGTGCAGCGGTACGACGCCGCGCTCCTCACCCGGCGCGAAGGGGCCACCGTCGACGGCATTGACCACGAGCTGGTGCGCCGTGTCGCGCGGTGGGAGGTCACCGACGGCTCCGAGGAGAAGTCCGAGGAGAACGTCTTCACGATGGTGCGGCGGATCGGCCAGGCCAAGGCGTCGCTGGCGGCCGACTACGCCGCGCAGCTGGCCCGCAGCGCCGGCAAGGTGGTCTTCTTCGCCAAGCACATCGACGTCATGAACACCGCCGAGGAGAGCTTCGCCCAGCGGGGCATCGGCTACGCCTCGATCCGCGGCGACCAGACCTCGGCGGTGCGGCAGCGCAACATCGACGCGTTCGTCAACGACCCGTCCGTGCAGGTCGCCGTCTGCTCGCTGACCGCGGCAGGCGTCGGGATCAACCTGCAGGTGGCCTCCAACATCGTGCTCGCAGAGCTGTCCTGGACCCACGCCGAGCAGACCCAGGCGATCGACCGGGTGCACCGCATCGGCCAGACCGAGCCGGTGACCGCGTGGCGGATCGTCGCGGCCCAGACGATGGACGCGCGGATCGCCGAGCTGATCGACAGCAAGGCCGGGCTGGCGGCCCGTGCGCTCGACGGCTCCGGCGAGGAGATCGCCTCCTCCGCCGACGTGCAGGTCGAGGCGCTGGCCTCGCTGCTGACCGCAGCGCTGACGGAGCGGGAGGCCGCACAGGTCGATGCCTGACCCGGTCAGCCGACTCCACGAGGAGAGGCAGCTGGTGCTGGATCGGCTGTCCTCCCTGCGGGCCGACTACGCCGGCATCGTCGAGGCGGCGAAGGCGTCGAACCTCGACGACGAGCACGACCCCGAGGGTTCGACGATCGCCTTCGAGCGTTCGCAGGTGGGTGCGCACATCGCCCACGCAGAGGCGCACCTCGCCGACATCGAGCGGGCGCTCGAGCGCGTGCGGCAGGGCAGCTACGGCATCTGCAAGGTGTGCGGTGCCCGCATCCCCGAGGGGCGGCTGGAGGCGCGGCCGACGGCCGAGACCTGCGTCGCCTGCGCCTGAGTCAGCGCTCCCAGGGCGGTGTGTCGCCCATCTTGGCGTAGTACTTCGCCAGGTGCTTCCTCACCGGCTCGACGTCCTTCTCGGGCAGGTCGACGCCGCCGCGACCGCCCTGCATCACCGCGGCGGCCTGGATGATGCCGCGCGGGACTGCGACGAGCTCGCCCTTCACCACGTCGGCGAAGAGCAGCTTGTAGGCGGTGAAGTTGTCCTTCTTCTCCCGGTCGTACCACAGATGGGCGTTGCGGTAGTCCTCGTTGGGGCCGTCCTCCGCACCAGCCCACTTGCGCACCCGCTTCTCCGCGGCCGAACCGTCCCAGTCCCGGTCACGGTCGGCGAGCGGCAGGTCCTGGAAGCCGGTCACTGCCATCGTTCTCACCTCCGGTGGGCCCTGTACCCCGGCGACCGCTCCGCTCATTCGCCGGGCGGGAAGTCGTAGCTGGCCGGCACCTGCACCTTGCCCGTGCCGGCGACCACGGCGATCTCCCGGTGCGCCTTGAGCACCACGTCGGCCGGGTTGCCGGAGAAGCGGTGGCCGTTGACGTAGACGCGCAGCGGCCGGTAGGCGCCGGCCTGGTGCGCGGTGAGGCGGACGCCCCACTCCACGAACGCCTGTCCCAGGGTGAAGGTGGACGCCCGCGGCGCCTCGATGTGCAGCACTCCGTCGGGCTCGTGCGTGTGCAGCGGCGCGATGCCCGGCGAGCCGTGCGGCGGCGCCTGGCCGTCGGGACCGATGTTGATGCCCAGCCCGGGGGGCACGGTGACGTGTCGGCCGTTCACGAAGACGTCGAGGTGCGCGTGGTAGTGCACCGTGAGCTGCTCCTGCCTGGTCAGCGACAGCCCGGCGGCCTTCACCTGGGCCTGCTGGTCGGCGGGCCGGTCCCAGGGCAGCGGCTTGGGCTTCCAGGCGCTGGCAGGCACCGAGCTGTGCTTGGCCGCGGGCTGGCCGGTGTTGCCGCCACAGCCGGCGAGCAGCGCGCCGGCGACCGCGATCCCGGCCAGGACGAATCGACGCTTCATGGCACCCATCATCGCGTGACGCGCGCCGACGCCATCAACACGGCTGCGGCATCATGGCGGGCAGATCGTGCTGGCGCACGACGGACCTCGACCCCAGGGTTCGGGAGGACCACCCTTGACGCAGGAGCGTGACATGACGACCACTCCCACGGCCGTGGAGCAGCTCGACGTGCTCATCGTCGGTGCCGGCATCTCCGGCATCGGCGCGGGCCGCTACCTCCGCACCGAGCAGCCGGCGAAGCGCTTCGCCATCCTCGAGGCGCGGGGCGACTTCGGCGGCACCTGGGACCTGTTCCGCTATCCCGGCATCCGCTCCGACTCCGACCTCTACACCTTCGGCTACGAGTTCAAGCCCTGGCGCGACCGGCACTCGATCGCCTCCGCGCCCCGGATCCTGGACTACCTGCGCGAGACGGTGCGCGAGAACTCCCTGGAGGAGCAGATCCGCTACCACCACAAGGTCCTAACCGCCGACTGGTCGTCCGACGAGGCACGATGGCTGGTCCAGGTCGAGCGCACCGACACCGGCGAGCGGCTGCAGCTGGCCGCGCGGTGGATCTTCTGCGCCGGTGGCTACTACCGCTACGACGAGGGCTACACCCCCCAGTTCGAGGGCCAGGACGACTTCCGCGGCCAGGTCGTGCACCCCCAGCAGTGGCCCCAGGAGCTCGACCACGCCGGCAAGCGCGTCGTGGTGATCGGCAGTGGCGCGACCGCGGTCACCCTGGTGCCGGCGATGGCAGAGACGGCCGAGCACGTCACGATGCTGCAGCGCACCCCGAGCTACATCCTCCCGGTGCCGCGCGAGGACGCCATCGCGACACGGCTGAAGAAGCTGCTCGGGGAGGACCGTGCCTACCCCTTGATCCGGCGCAAGAACGTCGCCGTGCAGCGCGCGGTGTGGCTGTTCTGCCAGCGCTTCCCCCACGCGGCGCGCAAGGTGATCAGGTCGCTGAACGCCAAGCAGCTGCCCGAGGGCTTCCCGGTCGACGAGCACTTCAACCCGCCGTACAACCCGTGGGACCAGCGGTTGTGCCTCGTGCCCGACGGCGACCTCTTCGCCACGATCCGCAAGGGCACGGCGTCGGTGGTCACCGACCGGATCCAGCGGTTCACCCCCCGCGGCATCCTGCTGGAGTCCGGCCAGGAGCTGGCGGCCGACATCATCGTCACCGCGACCGGCCTGAACCTGCAGATCGCCGGCGCGATCGACCTCAGCGTCGACGGCCGGGCGGTGAGCTTCCCCGACACGGTCGTCTACCGCGGGATGATGCTCAGCGGCGTTCCGAACTTCTGCATGGCCATCGGCTACACCAACGCGTCCTGGACGCTCAAGGTCGGGCTGCTGTGCGAGTACTTCTGCCGGCTGCTGGGCCACATGGACGCCCACGGACACGACACCGCCTGGGCCGTCGCCGATCCCGACATGCCCACGCGCCCGCTGCTCGACTTCGACGCCGGCTACGTCAAGCGGTCACTGGACCAGCTGCCCAGGCAGGGACCGGCCGCCCCGTGGCTGATGTCGATGAGCTACCACGACGACCGCCGGCTGCTCCGCGCCGGGACCGTCACCGACGAGCACCTGCACTTCTCCGGTCCGGCGCAGCGGGCACAGGCTGAGGTCCCCGTGGAGGTCTCCGCCTGAACGACCGAGCCGCTCGGTCAGGAGCGCATGACGACGACGTCGCCGTGGCCGCCGTACCCCATCACCTCGGGGTGGAACTGCGTGCCGTCGAAGGTCACCAGCACCCGCGGAGCCCCGGGGAGGTCGAGGATCTGCGGGTGCGGGATGTTCGTGGGGTACGGCGCGGCCAGCCGCCCGGCCCGCCGCAGCTGCAGGTCGTAGACCGGGTACTCGCGGCCGTCGCCGTCGCTGGCCAGCAGCCACCAGGTGCCGTCCGCGCGGTGCAGCAGCGGGCCCTCGCACTGGTGCAGGGAGGTGTCCGCGCCGACCAGCTCCAGCCCGTCGGGCCACGCGCCGTCCACCGGACCGCGGGCGAGGGCGGGGTGGAAGTCGAACGGCTGCTGGGAAGGGCTCTCGACGAAGGCGACGTGCCAGCGGCCGTCGATGCGGGTCATCCCCGGGTCCCAGGAGCTCACCGTCGTGGGCAGGGCAGTGCGCTCGGTGCGCAGCACGTGCACGCCGGTGAGCAGCTCGTCGACGGAGGTGGTGTGGCGCACGTGCACACCGGTGAAGTCGAAGTCGCCCCAGGAGCTGTTCGCCACCAGCCAGCGGTCCCGCTCGTCGTCGCGCACGAGCTGCCCGGCGTGGTCGCCGAGCACCAGCCCGTCCCTGGCGGTGAAGAGATGGGCCTCCTGCCGCAGGTCGGTCGGGTCGTCGACGGCCAGGCTGAACACACCCCAGTGCGCCTGCTGGAAGAAGCCGAGCCCGGCGCAGGTCCAGGTCATCCAGGCGCGCCCGTCCTGCAGCCACGGGCGGCCGTCCTGGTGCTGCACGAGGTGCGGGTCGCGCAGGCCGGTCATCCCGAAGAGCCCGGCGCGGACGTCGCCGACCTCGACGCTGCCCTCGCGCGCGCCCCAGACCATGCGCTGCCGGGCCAGCACCTCCGGTCGACGCGGGTCGACCAGCGCAGCCACCCGGTCACGTTCGGTCAGCACCGGCACCCAGGCACCGTCGAGCAACAGCAGCGCGGTGACCTGCCGCTCGCAGAGGGCGAAGGCCACGCCGGTGGCGGCATCCGGCGCCGTGCAGCGTCGTACCACCTCGGCGTGGCCGTCGGCGCGCACCTCGATCGCCACCTCGGCGCGGCGCCGGTCCCAGACGGCGAGCAGCTGCCCACCGCCGGGGTCGGCAAGGCCGGCGACCACCGTGCCGCGGCCGGCACGCACGTGCACCTCGACACCGACGTACGGCGCCACGGGCGGTGTGTCGGACCAGTGCAGGTCGTCGACCGGGCCGACGTCGACCGCCTCCACGTCGAGGAAGCCGGGCGCGGCGATCTGCACCGGGCGCCACCGCAGCTCCTCGGTGAAGGAGAGATCGAGGACGGCGTCGGCCGCTTCCGCCCGGCGGGTCATGCCTTGATGCCGGAGCGCGAGACTCCCTCGATGACGAAGCGCTGCGCGAAGAGGTAGACGATCAGCACGGGCACGCTGGCGATCACCGCTCCGGCCATCAGCAGGTCGTAGCGCACGTTGTTGGCCGACTGCAGGGTGCTCAGTCCGGCCTGCAGGGTCTGCACGCCCGGGTCGAAGAGCACGTAGACCGGCCAGAGGAAGTCGTTCCAGTTGGTGAGGAACGCCAGCAGGGCCAGGGTGGCCAGCGCCGGCTTGGAGAGCGGCAGCACCACGCGCAGGAAGATCTGGAAGCGGTTGGCGCCGTCGAGCAGCGCCGCCTCCTCCAGCTCGATGGGCAGGCTGAGGAAGAACTGCCGCAGGAAGAACACGCCGAACGCGTTGGCCGCCGTGGGCACGATGATCGCGGTCAGGCTGTCGAGCCAGTGCAGCTGCCCGACGATCTCGTAGTTGGGGATGACCAGGATCACCGGGGGCACGAACAAGGTCGCCACGATGAGGCCGAAGACCACCCGGCGGCCCCGGAACTCCAGCCGTGCCAGGGCGTAGGCCGCCAGTGCCGCGGTCAGCACCACCAGAAAGGCGTTGCACGAGGCGGCGATCAACGAGTTGAAGAACCACTGCAGCACCGGGGTGTCCGAGGCATGCAGGATGTGGCCGTAGCCGCCGATCGTGGGGTGGTGCGGGACCCAGGTCGGGGGAGTCCGCCCGGCCTCGGCCCGGGTCTTGAACGACGTGCTCAGCATGAACAGCAACGGGCTGACGTAGACCAGACCGAGCACCCCGAGCAGGGCGTAGCGCAGTGACTTCATCGGGATGCCGCCCCCTCGCGGTCGCGGAAGAGCCAGAAGACCAGCAGCGACGCCAGCATCAGGCACAACGTGAGGATCCAGCTGGCCGCGGCTGCCTGGCCCATCTGGAATTGCCGCAGTCCGGTGTCGGCGATGTAGAAGATCGCCGTGCGGGTGGACTGTGCGGGTCCTCCGTTGGTCATGATGTAGGACTGGCCGAACATGTTCGCCGAGGCGATGATCGTGATCATCAGCACGAAGGACACCACCGGCCGCAGCCCGGGGAGCGTGACGTTCCAGAACCTCGCCCACGCCCCGGCACCGTCGACCTTCGCCGCCTCGTAGAGCTCCTGGGAGACGTCCTGCAACCCGGCGAGGAAGATCACCGCGTTGAAGCCGAGGGTCCACCACAGGGTGACGCCGATGAGGGAGACCCACGCCTGGGGCACCGAGGTCAGCCACGGGATGTGGTCGGGCAGGCCGACGAGCCCGAGCAGGTAGTTGACCAGGCCGATGTTGCTGTCGAGCAGGAACCGCCAGAGCACACCGACCACGGCCACGCCCAGCACGTACGGCGCGAAGAACACCGCCCGGAACGCGTTGCGGCCACGGAAGCGCTGGTTCATCACCAGGGCCACCGCCATCGGCACGACGATCAGCAGGGGCACGCTGAAGAGCGTGAAGATGCCGGTGGCCTTCATCGACTTCCAGAAGGGGTCGAAGCTGACCGACCCCGGATCGAACAGGTCCTTGTAGTTCGCCAGCCCTACGAACGGCTTGCCCGGCAGGGTGAAGTCCCAGTCGTGCAGGCTGATCCACAGCCCCAGCACGATCGGTGCCAGCACGAAGGCCGCGAACAGCAGCAGGTAGGGAGCCAGGAAGAGCCAGGCGGTGAACCGGCCACTCCGGCGGACAGCTCCCGCGCTGACCCCCGGCCGGCTCCGCGCCGTCTCGGTGCGGGCGCTGGCGGTGTCGGCGACCATCGCGTCAGCCCTGGTACTTCTTCAGGTTCTCCTGCATCATCTTGGTCGCGTCCTGCGCGGCCTTGGTCAGACCCGACGACGGCGAAGCCTTGCCGAGGATGATGTCGCTGACCGCGGTGTCCATCGTGGTCGGCTCGACGAAGGTCCAGCCCGGCACCGGGGGCAGGAAGTGCAGGTTGTCGAGGTAGTCGGCGAAGACGCTCTGCGTGGAGTTGGTGAAGGCCGGGTCCTGGCGAGCGGAGTTGCGGGCCGGGATCATCCCGGCCCCGGACCAGGGCCCGGACTGCTTGCTCATCCAGCCGATGAACGTCTTCACCGCGTTGGCGCGGTTCTTGTCCTGGGCCGCCTGCTTGGTCATGAAGAACTCGTGGGAGTCCGCCCAGACCGCAGGGTTGCTGCCGATGGTCGGCAGTGGCTGCAGGCCGAACGGCACGCCCGCCGACTTCAGGTCGTTGATCTGCCAGATGCCGTCGAAGGTGATCGAGTTCTTGCCGTTCTTGAAGGCGAGGTACTGCGCGTCGAGGTCGACGTTCTTGGGGCTGTAGCCCTTCTTGATCGCCTCGAGCATCCAGCTGATGCCCTTCACCCCGGCCGAGGAGTCGAAGAGCGCCTTGCTGCCGTCCGCGGCGATCACCTGGCCGCCGTTCTGGTAGAGGAGGCTCATGAAGGTCAGCTGCGCCGGCCACTGGTTCGGGCGCCAGAAGGGCTGGGAGAAGCCGGCGTCCTGCAGCTTGCGACAGGCCTCGTCGAGACTGGCCGCGTCCGTGGGTGGCTTGGTGATGCCGGCCTTCTTGAAGTGCTCCTTGTTCCAGTACATGCCGAGGCAGTGCACGTCGAGGGGGATGCCGTAGCGCTTGCCCTGGTAGATGCCGCCCTTCCACACGGCCGAGACGAAGTCGGACTCCTGCAGCCCGAGCGCCTTGGCCAGGTCGTCGAGCGGGACGATGATGCCGCGGGAGGCGTACGTCGCCACGGAGCTGAGGTGCATGGCGCCCACGTCCGGACCCTTGCCGGCCTGGGCCGCCGCGGGCAGCTTCTGGTCGAAGTCGGCCCACTCCATGGTGTTCTGCTCGACGGTGATGTTCTTGTGGGCGGCGTTGAACGCCTTGACGATCTTGTCCATCGTCGCTCCGTCACCGCCGGTGAAGCCGTCCCAGTAGGACAGCGTGACCGGTGGGCCGTCGTAGGCATGCCCGCTGTAGCCGCCGACGCCCGCGCCCTGCGGCGCTCCCACCCCCTTGCCGCAGCCGGCCAGCAGCGCGGCGGCGCCGCCTGCGGACAGCGCCAGGAACCCGCGACGGGTGAGCTCGGAGTGCTGTGCCCTCGTGTTCATCTGATCTCCCGGGGATGAGGGGTCGGTTTCAGTTGTGCGGTGCGGTGGTCAGGCGGAAGGCGTTCCACGAGACCGGGGGCAGCTGGGCGCGCAGGTGGCCGTCCTGCACCTGTGCGTTCGGGTTGGGGGAGGGGACGACGGTGTCCGGCGCTTCCTCGGTGTTGCGCAACGTGGTGTCGTCGGCGGTCAGGGTGCTGGCCTGCACCAGCCGTGCCTGCGGGAAGGCCCGCAGCACCGTGTCGAGGTCGACCGCCTCGGTGGTGCTGCGGTTGACCGCGAGCACGGTGAGGTCGCCGGTCTCCTCCTCCCACGTGGCCGTGGCGTCGACCAGCGGCACGTCGCCGTACTCCGGCGTGGGGTAGCGGTCGACGACGGGCTCCACGCGGAGCACCTCGCCCCGCGCCCACCGGCTGGCCTGGGCGAAGGGGTGGAAGATCGTCTGCCGCCACGCCGGGCCACCCGGGCGGGTCAGGATCGGGGCGATCACGTTGACCAGCTGCGCCTGGCAGGCGATCGCCACCCGGTCGGCGTGGCGCAGCAGCGTGATCAGCAGGGAGCCGACGACGACCGCGTCGGCCACGTCGAAGACGTCCTCGATGAGCGCAGGGTCCTCGTCGGCGTACTCGAGGGCGTCCTGGCCGGCGAAGCGCGACTGGTGCCAGACGTTCCACTCGTCGACCGAGAGCCGCAGCCGGCGACGCGACTTCAACCGCGCGCCCGCGTGGTCGGCGGTGGCGATGATGCTCTCGATCGCACGGTCGAGGTCGACGGCACTGGCCAGGAAGCTGGGCAGCTCCAGCGGCAGGGGGTCGTAGTAGTTGTGCAGCGAGACGTAGTCGACCAGGTCGTAGCAGTGCTCGAGGACCTCGGCCTCCCAGGTCGCGAAGGTCGGCATGCCGCTGTTGGAGCTGCCGCAGGCGACCAGCTCGAGGCCGGGGTCGACCATCCGCATCGCCCGGGCCGTCTCCGCGGCCAGCCGGCCGTACTCCGCGGGGGTCTTGTGACCGACCTGCCAGGGGCCGTCGAGCTCGTTGCCCAGGCACCAGACCCGGACGTCGTGCGGCTCCTTCGCGCCGTTGGCCCGCCGCAGGTCCGAAAGCGCCGTGCCCTCGGGGTAGTTGCAGTACTCGACGAGGTCGGCGGCCTCCTGGACGCCGCGGGTGCCGAGGTTGACCGCCATCACCGGCTCCAGCGCGGCCCGGCGACACCAGTCGAGGAACTCGTCGACGCCGACCTGGTTGCTCTCGACGGTGCGCCAGGCGAGGTCGAGGCGCCGGGGGCGCTGCTCCACCGGCCCGATGCCGTCCTCCCAGCGGTAGCCGGAGACGAAGTTGCCGCCGGGGTAGCGCACGACCGTGCAACCGAGCTCGCGGACCAACTCCAGGACGTCGCCGCGGAAGCCCTCGACGGCGGTGGGATGGTCCGGCTCGTATATGCCGGTGTAGACGCAGCGGCCCATGTGCTCGACGAACGTGCCGAACAGCCGGCGGTCGACGGCGCCGATGCGGAAGGCGGGGTCCAGGACGATTCGGGCAACGGCCACGAATCGGTTGTAACGCACTCTTTACATCGTTGTAAACCCCTGTGGGAGGATCCTTCCGAGGCATTTCTGCGCATTCCGGCGCGCCCGCGCCGGTTGCCCGGGCGAGGAGGGTGCGATGAGGGCGCGGCTGCGCGACGTGGCGGAGCGCGCGGGCGTGTCGGTCAAGACGGTCAGCAACGTCGTGAACGGCTACGTCCACGTCTCGCCGCAGATGCGCCGCCGGGTGCAGCAGGCCATCGACGAGCTCGACTACCGGCCCAACCTCTCCGCCCGGAGTCTGCGGTACGGACGGTCGGGGGTGATCGCCCTGGCGTTCCCGATGCTCGACATGGCCTACTTCGCCGAGCTGACCCGCTACGTCGTGGAGGCAGCCGAGGCGCTCGGCTACACCGTGCTGGTCGACCAGACCGACGGCGTCCGCGAGCGCGAGGAGCTGGTCGCGCGCGGGGTGCGCAGCCACCTCATCGACGGGCTGATCCTCAGCCCGGTGGCGATGGACCACGAGGAGCTGAGCCGGGTGCCCGGGGAGACCCCGCTGGTGCTGCTCGGTGAGAAGCTCGACACCGGCTCGCTCGACCACATCGCCGTGGACAACGTCTCGGCGGCAGCCACGGCCACCACCCACCTGCTCGACCTCGGCCGGGAACACGTGGCGGCGATCGGCTACCAGGCCGGGGAGGCCGCCGAGTCGGGCGTCGCCGCGGTCCGGCGGGCGGGCTACGAGCAGGCGCTCGCCGCCCACGGTCGCCGGATCGACCCCGACCTCACCCGGCAGGTCACCGGATACCGCCGACGTGACGGTGCCGCAGCGATGGTCGAGCTGCTCGAGCGCGACCGACGGCTCGATGCCGTCTTCTGCTTCAACGACGAGCTCGCGCTGGGGGCACTGCGGACCTTGCACGAGGAGGGTGTGCGCGTGCCCGACGACGTCGCGGTCATCGGGTTCGACGACATCGAGGACGCCCGCTACGCCACGCCGTCGCTGAGCACCATCCGCCCGGACAAGCGCGCGATCGCGACCCAGGCGGTGCGCGCCCTGCACGACCGCCTCTGCGACGTGCAGCGGCCGGTGCAGGACGTCCGGGTCGGCTACGAGCTCGTCGTCCGCGAGTCGACGGGCGGATGAACCCAGGGCTGACGGGAGCAGCGGCCCTGTCCGGGTGCGCGCCCGGTGACCTAGGGTGTCAGACGTGCGGCGCTCCCAGGTGGTCGACCAGCCCCACGGATACGCATTGCACGACCACGTCATCTGGGCTCACGAGGGGCAGGCCGAGTGGCGCGAGGCCCTGCAGTGCTTCCTGCAGGAGGGGGTCACGCAGCACCAGCGACTCCTCTACGTGGCCCCGCAGCCCGCGGCCGAGCTGCTGGACGACATCTCCGGGCTCTCCGAAGCCGACGACCTGCTCGCGTCCGGGCAGCTGGAGGTGCGGAGCGTGCCTGCCCACCAGGCCGAGCTGACGGAGGACGAGGTCGCCGAGGTGCTCACCGAGCTGCGGGGTCGCGTGGTGGCAGCGGTCGCCGACGGTTACACCGGGCTGCGGCTGGCCTCGGCGATCACCCGCACGATCGCCACCCCCGAGGACGCCGCCGCCCACCTCCGCTTCGAGTGCTGTGTCGAGCGGGCCGCCGCGACCGGTGAGCTGGTGGTGCTGTGCGGGCTGGACCGCCTGGAGACCGACCTGGAGACGATCCAGTCCGAGTTCGCCGTCCACCCGATGCGTGGGCCGGGACCGGAGGCTCCCTGGTTGCACGCCATCGGCGCCGACACCTGGCTGCTCCGTGGACAGGTCGACATGGTCTCCAAGGTCGGATTCGAGCACGCACTCGCGGCGTTGGCGGAGACCATGGAGGGCCCCGAGCTGCACCTCCTGGTCGACCAGGTCGAGTTCGTCGACGTGGCCGGGCTCCGCGCGCTGGTGCGGCTCGCCGACAGGGTCGCGACCCGGGGCTGCCTGGTGCTGCACGACCCGCCCGCCTGGCTGACCCGAACGCTCACGCTGGCCTACGGCCGGGTGCCGGGCCTGGAGATCCGACACGGGGACGAGCACCACGGCAGGCTGCGATGACGCTTCGTCGAGCGGCCTCGTCGGCCTCATCCCCGCCAGGGTGCCGTCACGACGCAGGCATCTTCTCCTCGACCAGCGACCTGCTGGCCACCGTGGTGCCGTTCCTCGACGAGGCGGCGGAGTTCGGCATCCCGGCCGTCGTCCGCCTCGGAGCGGACCTCGCCGCCGTGGTGCGCGAAAGAGTCAGCAGCCCGGAGTGCGCCGTCTTCGTCGAGGGCGGCGACGTGGCCAACCCGGTGCTGGCGACGAGGACGATGACCGAGAGCGTCGCCCAGCACCTACGCGGCGGTGCGGGGCAGGTCCGAGTCGTCGCCTGCGTGCCACGCCCCTCCCAGAGCAGCGCGGAGGGCTGGGAGCCCTGGGCGCGGATGGAGGCCGCGCTGAACCGCACCTTCGCCCAGCTGCCGGTGTGGGGCATCTGCTGCTATGCGGCGCCGCCGGCCGGCGTCGTCGCGGACATCCACGCCACCCACACCGGGGTCCTTCGGGCGGGCGGCTGGCAGCCGAGCCGCGAGTACGTCGAACCCGAGCTGTTCATGGCGGGCAGGGCGTTGCTGCCCGTCGAGGAGCTGGCCGAGACCCCGCCGTCGCTGGCGATGATCGACCCGCACCCCGGCCTCGCGCGGGAGGGGGTCCGCCGGCTGACCGAGCGGGCGGGGTTCGGCACCGGGCAGGCCGACGACCTCGTGCTGGCGGTCAACGAGATCCTCAGCAACGGCTTCGTGCACGGGATCGCCCCGGTGCTGCTGTGCGGGTGGGTCACCGACGGTGAGGTCCTCTTCACCGTGCGCGACGCCGGTGGTGGGATCACGAACCCGTTCACCGGGATGACGGCTCCGGACAAGGACCACGACCGGATGGGCGGGCACGGCCTCTGGCTCGCCCGGGTCTGCGCCGATCTGGTCGGCTTCGCCAGCGCTCCCGACGGTTTCACCGTGCGATTGACCGCGCGGGCCCGGTGAGCGAGCGCTGAGGAGCACCTCACGCCGCGGCGTCGTGGGGCGTACCCTCGAAGCAGGGCCCGGCCCGCCCGGGACCGGGCACGCACGAATCGAGAGCCTCATGACAGCTGTCGGCGCCTTGATCTGGTTCGTCTGCATGACCGCGGCGGTGTTCGTCACGATCGCGGGGGGCGTCTTCCTGGCCGCCCGGTCGGGCAACCCGCGCGTGCCCGACGAGGCCGCTCACGCCGGGGGCCACTCCCGTCGTCCGCGGCCGCGGTGGCACCTGCCGGTGCTGCGGCACCGACACCGGCACGCCTGATCCGGGGCCGGCCCTACGGCAGCTGGTAGAAGGGCTCGGCGTAGCGGAAGGTGCCCTGCATCGCGGGCCGCCAGCCGGTCAGCGGGCGCACCTGGAAGTGCGGGCTCCGCCACGCCGCAACGTCCGGGACGATGCCCAGGGAGCTGCCGGACACGAACCCGAAGCGGGGGTAGTAGTCGAGGTGTCCCAGCAGTGCGACCAGCGGCTCGCCCAGGGCGTCGGCAGCGGCCAGGGAGGCGTGCATCAGGGCAGAGCCGACGCCGGTCTTCTGCATTCCGGGCAACACCCCGATCGGGCCGAGCCCGACCACGGGTCTGAGGTCGAGCCGGCCGCGGGTCAGGCACACGTGGCCGACCACCGCTCCGTCGTGCTCCGCGACCAGGGCGAGCTCGGGAATCCATGCGTCGCTCTCGCGCAGCGCCGAGACCAGGCGCACCTCGGCGGGTTCGTCCCCGGGCCCGGCTGCACCGTCGCTGAACGCGGCGCGGTGGACGGCGGCGACGGCGTCGTGGTCGGCGGGCGTCTCGCGGCGGATGATCACGGGCCGGAGCATGGCAGACGGCTGCGCGCCGAGCAGCAGCAGCCGGTTGAGCAGGTCGGCGGCCCGGGCCACCTCCTCGCGGTCTCCGCTGACGAGCAGGTCGAGCAGCAGGCCGCGGGCGGCGCCCAGCGCCAGCCGGGCATGGGTCGCAGCCTGGTCCTGCGGTATCCCGATCGCCCGACACAGCTCGGTGACCGAGGGCAGCCAGGCGGCGATCAGCTCCTCGCGCAATGCTGCCGCGTGTTCCCTGCCCTGCATGGCGTGCGCGGCCAGCTCGAAGAACAACGGCCCGTAGTGCAGCGTCGCCTCGACGGTCTGCTCCCAGTACTTCGCGGCGGCCTCGAGGGGCGGCAGTCCGGCGTCGTACGTCGCGGTCATCGCCGTGCGCTGTCGTGCCTCCACCTCCCGGGTCACCTCGGCGAGCAGGCCCTCGCGGGAGCCGAAGTGGTAGATCAGCATCCGATGGCTGGTCCCCAGCGCCTCGGCGATGCCCCGGAGGCTGGTGTCGCCGATGCCCTGCCGGCCGAAGTGGTCGATGGCGGCGGCGAGGAGACGCTGGCGCGTCGGCGTACTGCCGCCGCCGGTGGCCCTCACGCGGTGGGCGTGCGGGTGACGCGCGCCGCCAGGCTCGCGGCCTCCAGCTCGATGTAGTGCTGGGTGAGCCGGCGCCAGACCAGCGCGGCGACCGCGCCGAGGGGCCCCGCCTGCTCGATGCTCAGCGTCACCGTCGAGCCGGTGTCGTCGGGGACGACCTCGTGACGGGCGATCGTCCGGAGCCCAGGACCGGTGGCCTCCCAGGTGAAGCTCCGGCCGCCGACGACCTCGGTCACCTGCCACAGCGCCTGGGGCAGGCGGGGCTGGCGCACCCGGGCGCGCGAGCCGAGCCCGAACGGCCCGTGGTCGAGCCGCTCGACGCTGGTGATCGTCGGCGTCCAGTCGGGCCAGCGCGCGACGTCGAAGAGCACCTGCCAGATCGGCTCGGGCGGGGCGTCCATATGGCGGGTGGTCGAGAAGAACCGCTTCATGTACCAAACGGTACACACGCGCGGCCGGCGCCGCCAGTGGTCACCCGTACGCCGGCGGCGGCTCGTCCGGATCCGCCGGCACCACATCGAGCAGCGGGGCGGCGACGAGGCGGGAGACCAGCGCGGCGGTGCCGCCGATCCCGGCCCAGTGCGGGTCGACGTCCTTCGCCACGCACCAGGCGTGATCGGCGGGCCAGACGAAGGCGGGCTCGGCGTCGCTCAGTCGGGGCTCGCCGGGCCACCCGTGCGCGGCGCGCCAGCGGCCGACGTCGGCCAGCGGCCCGCGGAAGAGCCAGTAGGCGCGGTGCGGCACCACCACCTTCACCGGTTCCGGGGTCGTGGACACGCGGGCGGGCAGCGGAGCCACTCCGGGGACCGCGTCAGGACGGCCGAGTCGCGCGGCGTCGTCCGCGGTGTCGATGGAGACGTCGTCGTCATCGCCGGTGACCAGCGAGCTGTCGTAGCCGTCCCAGACGCAGAAGGAGCAGTCATCGGGCGTCGTGGTGTGCTCGGCGAGCACCGTGAACAGCCGGGCCAGCTGGCCGTGGCGCCAGTCCTCGGGCTCGACGTCGTTCTCGCTCTGCCCCGGATGTGTCGGGTCGGGCAGGATCCGCAGCCGGGCCGAGGCCTCGAAGCCGCCCGGGCCGAAGCCCACCAGCCGTGACCACTCCAGCTCGCTGCCGGTGATCCAGTCCGCGGCCGCGAGGTCGGTGCAGAGGGTGAGCGCCACGTCTCGCTTCTACCAGCAACCCGCGCTGCACGGCGAGTTCCGGGATTCGGACGATGCGCGAAGCCGGGGACTCGTAGGCTCAGAGGCCGGTCGGTGGATTCGGAGGTCGTGCCTGATGGCGGGGGAGTCGGCGCGGGAGATCGCGCGCAAGCGGCGGGAGAAGGCGGAGCGGCTCAGCCGCGTGGCCGACCGGTACGACCGGGGTGCTGCCGGGGAGGAGGCCACCGCTCGGGCCCTGGCAGGTCTGCCGGCGGACTGGACGGTGCTTCACGACGTCCGGTGGCCCGGCCGACGCGCTGCGAACATCGATCACGTCGCCATCGGCCCGACCGGCGTGTTCGTCATCGACAGCAAGATGTGGGCGGGGACTGTGACCGTCATCAACGACGTGTTGCGGCAGAACGGATACAAGCGGGAGACCGCCGTCGCTGCAGCGGCGGATGCGGCGATCGCCGTCTCCGAACAGGTGCCCGGCCTGGACCCCTATCTGGTGAAACCCGTCCTCTGCTTCGTCCGAGACCAGGAAATCCGCGGAACCGTGCGCGATGTCCTCGTATGTTCGACCGCAACCCTGGTCCAGACGCTGATCTCACGGGCAGCGTTGCTCGATGACGCCGCTCGACGAGACATCCGGGCATGGCTGGAACGGTCGCTTCCGGCCGCGGCCGCGACGGTGCCAACACCCCCTCGCTGGGCTCCGCCCCGTCCGGCGAAGCGAGCACCCGCACCGCGGGTGGCTCGACGGCGGGCCTCCCGAAGATCATTCTCCAGCGCGCTCTTCGGACTGGCCCTCGTGCTGGTCGTGCTGGCCTTCGGTCCGCAGATCGCCGACGGTGTTGCACAGCAGTTCGCGAGCTCGGCACCCTCGGCCCTCGGAGCGTCGGGTGCCGCGCCGAAGGGCGACGGCGCACGGCCGCTCGGGCGCAGCGCGATCCTGCCCAGGGCGACGCGCCGGCCCCCGCTGCGCGTCGTCGCCCTCCGTGCGGGCACGACTCGCTCGACACAAGGCCTTGCGCCCTTGATGTCCGGCAACCGCCTCTTCGGCGTGACCCTGCGCATCACCAACCTCGGCAAGCACCGCTGGGTGTCGCAACCCGGCACCAGTGCCACGGTCGTGGATGCCCTGCAGACAGAGCACGTCGCAACCGATCCCTATCCGCGGGTGCGAGCGGGCAAGGTCTGTCCCGACGTGATCCGCCTTGCCGCCGGGCACTCACTGGTGTGCGAGGTGGTGGCCGAAGTGTCAGGGACACAGCCCATCACTGCGTTCAGCCTCATGGTCGGACCGGGCGTGCCGGCTGCCGCGACCTGGCGGATCGACCGGCAGTAGTCGCTGCCGGGATCACGGTGCAGCCGCGTTCCGCATCGCCGTACGTGATGTGCGGGGCGTGCGGAGATCGAGGCAGTTCGGGCGCGCGAGGCGCGGGTCAGGCGGGGCGTTGCATAGGTGGGTACGAACTGCCTGCTCTTCGGTACGCCGAGGCGCCCGGTGGGGCGCCCGGTGGGGGCTCAGCGGTTGCTGTGCACGCCCCGCGAGCGCCACCAGATGCGCAGCAGCATCGTGATGCCGCCGATCACCGAGACGATGAAGACGACGAGGGCGATCCAGTTCATCGGACCCGGATGGCTGCCGCCGCCGCGGGCCAGCAGGGCGGAGGCGAGGATGAGCGCGGCGAGGATCAGCCCGGCCGCGAGCACGTTGGCGAGCTTGTGCAGGCCGCGGAGGAACTCGTCCTCGTCGAAGGCGTTGACCCGGAGCTCGAAACGCCCCGAGCCGATGGCGTCGAAGGCGCGGTTGACCCGGCCGGGCAGCTCCTCGACGAACTCCTTGGCCTCCAGGATGCTCGCCATCATCGACGCGGGCGAGGTCTCCATCGACGACCGCATCAGTGCGGTGGTGTGGCGGCGCAGGGCCTCCCGCGGCTCGAAGTCGGGGTCGAGGATGCTGGCCACCTGGCCGAGGTTGAGCAGGGCCTTGCCGAGCATCGCCAGCTCGGGATCCATCCGCAGCCCGCACTCGGCGGCCTCGCGGGTCAGCTGCAGCACCAGCACGCCGATGTTGATCTCCTGCAGGGAGGCGTCGGCGGTGCGCGCGACGACGTCGGCGACGGCCCGCTCGAACCCCTTCTCGTCGAAGTCCGGCAGCTCGTCGCCCATCGTCCGCGCGAGCCGGGCCACCTCGTCGGCCCGGGCGTCGGCGAGGGCGAGGAAGAGCTTGACCAGCCGCTCGCGCAGGCTCGGCTTGATCCGCGCGACCATGCCGACGTCGATCAGCGCGAGGCGGTGGTCGGTGGTGACCAGCACGTTGCCCGGGTGCGGATCGGCGTGGAAGATGCCGTCGACCAGCACCTGACGCAGGTAGGCGAGGAAGAGTGCGTCGGCGAGGCGGGCGCCGTCGAGCTCGAGCTGCCCGAGGGGGCCGAGCGCGGCGACGTTGCGGCCGTCGACGTACTCCATGGTCAGCACCCGGCTCGTGGTCAGGTCGGCCACCGGCGCGGGTACGACGACCAGGTCCTCATCGGCCAGGCACGTGCGGAGCGTGTCGAGGTTGCCGGCCTCCCGTCGGTAGTCGAGCTCGTCGACCAGCGAGGAACGAAACTGCTCAAAGAGGTCGGCGAAGGCGTACCGGTTGCCCACGTCGGTGTGCCGGTCGAGGGTCTCGGCGAGGCTCGCCAGGACCTCCATGTCCTCGGCGATCTGCGCGCGGATGCCCGGCCGCTGCACCTTCACGACGACCTGCCGGCCGTCCCGGAGCGTGGCCCGGTGCACCTGGCCCAGTGACGCGGCCGCGAGCGGCTCGGGATCGAACTCGGGGAAGATCCGCGACAGCCGGACCCCGAGCTCGGTCGCGACGATCTCCTCCACCTGCTCGAGGGGGAAGGGCTCGACCTGGTCCTGCAGCCGCGCGAGCGCCTCGGTGTAGGCAGGCGGCAGTAGGTCGACGCGCGAGGACAGCAGCTGCCCGAGCTTGATGAACGTCGGCCCCATCCGCTCGAGGTCGGCGGCCAGCCGCTCGGCGGCCGCGGGGTCGGCAGCGTGGTCGCCCTCGCCGGTGAGCGCGTCGTCGAGACCCGCGGAGCTGACCAGGTCACGCCGGCCGTGACGGGCCAGCAGCAGGGCGATCTCGCGGTAGCGGTTGAGGTGACTCGGCTTGAGGGACAGCGCCATGCCGCAGAGATTACGGTGCCGAGCGCGGCAGCTGCCCGGCGATCTCGGTCGCCCACCCCTCGATGTCCGGCCAGTCGCGGAAGTCCCCGGCCGGCAGCATCCGCCGGCCTCCCGGCAGCCAGCGCAGCGCTCGCTCGCGCAGGGTCAGCCGGTGCGGGTCGAGGGCGCCGTAGAAGACCCGTCCACCACGGGCGCCCACCTCGAGGGCGAGCTCGGTCAGCTCGGGCGGTCGGCTGGCCTCACGCTCGTCCGGCTGGGAGGCGTCGACCGGCTCGCGGCTCAACGGGCCGCTGCTGAAGAACCACACCGGCCGGGCGGCGAGCAGGTCGAGGTGGTCACGGACGAACTCCTCCACCGGCTCGAGCCAGTGGCCGTAGTAGGCGGCACCACCGATCACGAAAGCGTCGAAGGACTCCGGATCGCTGACCTCGGTCAGGGCGCACGCGGTGGCCGGCTCACCGAGACCGGTGAGCGTGGCGGCGATCCGGCGGGCGATCCCCGCCGTGGCGCCGTGGCGGCTGGCGTAGCCCACGAGGACGGTCGTGGGCTCCCCGTTGCGGCCCATGGGATGCCTCCTGCGCGCTGGGTCCGAGACGACGAGACCGGTGACGATGTCGCGCCGCCGGTCCACCGACCACCGGCCCCGTCGACTCCAGCCGACCACGTCGGTCTGCCCAGCAGCAGGGAAGAAAGGCCCGGATCCGCGGCCGAACATCGCGCCCGGACGGCCCGAACCGGACCTGCCGCATGGCGTAACCGCGGTCTGTCGGGGAACGATGGAGCCGATGGCTGCCGCACACCTCTCCCGACCCCTGTCCGTGCTGGCCTGCGTCGCCGCGAGCGCGCTGCTGTTCGCCGGATGCTCCGGCGGCGGCAGCGGCAGCGGGGGTCGAGGCGGCGGTGGCGGCGGTGCCAGTAGCAGCCCGGCGGCCCACGAAAGCTCCTCCTCCGGGCGGGTGACCAGGGCCACGCCCGCCGGCACACCGGTCTGCCACGGCAAGGCGATCACCCAGGTGGTGCGGCAGGTGGAGCCCAGCGTGGTCACCATCCGCACCAGCAAGGGGCTGGGCAGCGGCATCGTCTACCGCAAGGACATCGTGCTCACCGACCAGCACGTGGTCGCGGTCAACGAGGGACAGCCGCAGACCTTCAACCGGGTCCAGGTCGCCCTGGCCGACGGCACCACGCTGACCGGCAAGGTGATCGGCAGCGACGTGTCCACCGACCTCGCCGTGGTCAAGGTCGCGCGCGACAACCTGCCCCCGCTGACGTTCCGTACGACGCTGCCGCAGCAGGGCGAGACCGTGCTCGCGATGGGCAGCCCGCTGGGCTTCAGCAGCTCGGTGACCCAGGGGATCGTCTCCGCCCTCGGCCGCGACCTGCCGTCGTCGAGCAGCACCCCGCCGCTGGTCGACCTGATCCAGACCGACGCGCCCATCTCGCCGGGCAACTCCGGCGGCGCGCTGGTCGACGTCTGCGGCCACGTGGTCGGCGTCAACGAGGCCTACATCCCGCCGTCCTCGGGAGCGGTGTCGCTCGGCTTCGCCACCCCCTCGGTGGTCGCCACCTCGATCGCCGACCAGCTGATCAGCCATGGCGTCGCACAACACCCCTTCCTCGGGGTGAACGTCACCAACCTGACCCCGGACATCGCCCAGGCGCTGGGCACCTCGGCGAAGCAGGGCGTGGTCGTGGCCGGGGTGGTGCCCGGTGGACCTGCGGCGCGGGCCGGCATCCAGCGCGGGGACGTGATCGTCGAGCTCGGCGGGCACGCCGTGACCGACTACGCCGACCTGCTCGGTGAGCTGCGGACGACCAAGCCGGGCAGCCAGGTGCCGGTGACCGTCAACCGGGCAGGCAAGCAGCAGCAGCTCACCATCACGATCGGCTCGCGCACCGAACGCTGAGGAGTCTCAGCGCGTGGAGGCCACCAGTCGGACCTCGCCGCACTCGGCGCAGTGCTCCTCGACGATGTCGTCCCACTCCCCGCGCGCAGCGACCCACCGATGCGCGGGACACGCCTGCGTCCGTGCGACGACGTGGCTCAGCTGTCCGCAGTCCTGGCAGACCATCTGCCCGCCGGCGCAGGCCACCGCGTCGGCGGACCCGCAGACGGGGCAGGGCACCGGCTCGGCGGCCGAGCGGTCCCCGCGCGAGAGGCCCAGCAGGTTGCCGACCGCCTCCGGCGGATGCTGCACCCGCTCCTGGAGCCGGTCGCTGAGCCGCTGCCAACGGGTGGCTGCGACGCGCTGACGGTCCGCCGCGTGCGGTCTGCCCGCGGCGTCCAGGGAGCTGGCCATCCGCTCGTGGGCGAGGGTGATGGCGTGCTCGACGTCGACCAGCCTGGCAAGCTGCATGGTGCTGTTGAGCATCGTCTGCTCAACGCGGCGGCAGGCAGCGTCGAGGTCGGACGAGGACTGCGCGGTGGATCGCGCCTCGGGGTTCACTCACCCATGATGCGTCACCGACAGTGACAAAGCGAGGTCGCCGGCGGGATCGGTCCACCAGTGCACCGGCCGCAGCCCGGCAGCGACCAGCTCCGCCTCGATCCCGGCCCGACGGAACTTCGCCGACACCTCGGTGCGCAGCGGCTCGCCGGCGGTGAACGGCACCACCAGGCCCAGCGCTCCCACGTGCACCTCCTGGTCGGTGCGCGAGACCAGGTGCATCTCGATCCACTCCGCGTCCGCGTTCCACACCGCCCGGTGGTCGAAGGCATCCGGGTCGAAGTCGGCGTCGAGCTCGCGGTTGAGCACGGCCAGCATGTTCTTGTCGAAGGCGGCGGTGACGCCGGCGGAGTCGTCGTACGCCGCCACCAGGCGCCGCTCGTCCTTGACCAGGTCGAGGCCCAGCAGGAACGAGTCGCCGTCGCTGAGCGATCGGCGGACGCCGGTGAGGAAGCGGTGCCGCTGCGCCGGCTCGAGGTTGCCGATCGTCGAGCCCAGGAAGACCAGCAGCCGCCGCGGGTGCCGAGGCAGCCGGTCGAGGTGCCGCTCGAAGTCTCCGACCACCGGCTCGACCTCGAGCCCGGGCAGCTCCTCGGCGATCGCGACACCGGCCTGGGCCAGCACCGTCGGATCGACGTCGAGCGGCACGAACCGTCGCAGCGTGCCGGCCTCGGTGAGTGCGCGCAGCAGCAGCCGGGTCTTCTCCGAGGTGCCGCTGCCCAGCTCGACGAGCGTCTCGGCCCGCGAGAGCGCGGCCACGTCCTTGCCGTGCCCGCGGAGGATCGCGGTCTCGGCCCGGGTCAGGTAGTACTCCGGCAACCGGGTGATCTCGTCGAACAGCGCAC
The DNA here is from genome assembly GCA_036518175.1 of Marmoricola sp. Lineage (GTDB taxonomy): Bacteria > Actinomycetota > Actinomycetes > Propionibacteriales > Nocardioidaceae > Marmoricola. The sequence goes on along the minus strand of DATDNR010000083.1, from coordinate 24,576 downwards.
TGCCGCGGGCGTCGTAGAAGTACTTCGGTGGCAGCACCTTCGGCTGCGCCGTCAGCCCGGCGCGGACGTCGGCGGCCATCGCGTCGGCGAGGTCGTCGGGGCCGAGGTGGATGAGAGGTTCGGCAACGGGCACGTCAGGCCTCCAGGGAGTCGAGGCTCACCCCGTCGGGGGTCGCCTGCAGCAGGTGGTGGTCGGGTACGTCGACCCAGCGCTCGTCGTCGTCCCACGGCTCGCTCGCCACGACGATCCCGTCGGGCTCGACGAGGTAGCACAGCGGGTCGCCCCAGGTCACGCCGACGATCCGGTGTCCGTCGGTGAGCAGCAGTCCGAGGCGGGCCGTCGGGTCAGCGGCCCCGACCTCGCGGACCGTCCGGCCCACCCGGTCGACGCCGTGGGCCAGCACGTGGGCGGCCAGCAGCGCGGAGTCGCAGACGGACTCCGCGTCGCGGCGCGCCGGCAGCACGCCGCGGTCGACGACGCCGTTGTGCGAGGCCAGCCAGCGGCCGTCGGTGAACGGCGCGACCGCCGTTTCGTCCCCCGGCATGCCGGGCGTGGCCGAGCGCACCGCCGCCAGCACCGCACCGGAGCACAGCACCGGCGCGACCGAGGCGAACGACGCGTCGGACCACAGCGGGCGCGAGGAGCGCCAGCGCGCCGGCTGACGCTGCTCGGGGACGAAGAAGCCGACGCCCCACCCGTCGGCGTTCATCAGGCCGTGCGACTGGCGGCGTGGCTGCCAGGACTGGCGAAGCAGCCCGTGCTCGGGCTCGAGCACGAGGGAGGCGAGCGTGCGCGGCGCGCCCAGCCAGGCCTGGTGCCTACACATCCCAGGCCAGCCTGACGCCGCTGAAGATCTGCCGCCGCACCGGATGGTCCCAGTTGCGGAACGACGGACGGATCGCGGCGCCGCCGACCGCCCAGGAGCCGCCCCGCAGCACGCGGTAGTCGCCGCCGAAGAACGGCGCGCTGTAGTCGCGGTAGATCATCGGGGTGAAGCCGGGCCACGGGCGCAAGGGCGAGCTGGTCCACTCCCACACGTCGCCGATCGCCTGCTCCATGCCGTAGGCCGACGCGCCGGCCGGGTAGGCGCCGACGGCAGCGGGCCGGAGCGCCGTACCTCCGAGGTTCGCGCGGGTGCCGTCGGGCTCGGCGTCGCCCCAGGGCCAGCGGCGCCGCCGGCGGAGCACCGGGTCCCAGGCGCAGGCCTTCTCCCACTCCTCCTCGCTGGGCAACCGTGCGCCGGCCCACGCGGCGTAGGCCTCGGCCTCGTGGAAGCACACGTGCTGCACCGGCTCCTCGGGGGGTACGGCCTCGACGACACCGAACCGCCGCCGGGACCCGTCGGCGGACCAGAACAGCGGGCGTTCCAGGCCGGCCTCGCGGCGGTGCCGCCAGCCGGCCACGGACCACCAGCGCGGGTCGTGGTAGCCGCCGTCGTCGATGAACCGCTGCCACTCACCGTTGGTCACCGGCACCCGGCCGATGCGGAAGGCCGGCAGGTCGACGGTGTGGGCGGGGCGCTCGTTGTCCAGCGACCAGGGCTCGTCGTCGGCGTCGACACCGAGCGTGAACGCCCCGGCAGGCACCAGCACGGAGTCGCTGCCCAGCAGCCGGCCACGCGGCAGCGCGCCACCGGCGCCCAGCACCGGCTCGCCGCGGCGCAGCTGGTGGGTGGCCAGCATCGTCTCGACGTGCTGCTGCTCGTGCTGCTCCACCATCCGGTGGGGGAACAGGGCAGCGGGATGCTCCGGCAGCGCCTCCAGGCCGTCGAGCACCCGGCCGCGGACGTCGGCGATGAAGCTGCGCGACTCCCGCGGGGCCAGCAGCGGCAGCGTCACCCGTTCCGCGCGGGGGTGCTCGAAGGCGTCGTAGAGCCGCTCCACGTCCGCGGCCAGCGTGCCCTGCCTGCGTTGGTCACCGCCCCGGAGCAGCCACAGGTCCTCCTGCTGGCCGATGTGGGCGAGGTCCCACACCAGCGGGCTCATCAGCGGGCTGTGCTGGCGGGTGAGCTCGCCGTCGTCCAGCGCGGTCAGGGCCCGGGTGCGTGCGCGGGCCGCCTCCAGTGCTCGGGCGGTCGACTCGCGCAGGTCGAGCTCAGGCACGGGCTTCCTCCTCCAGCGCACCGACGGGTCCCCGCTGCTGCACGTGGCGCCGCACCTCGCCACAGGGGGTGCGGCCGGCGGCGAACAGCGCGGCGAGCTCCTCCACCTCGGGCAGCAGCGGAGCGGGGCAGCGGGCGACGGCGACGTCGAGGCAGCCCCGCGCGGCGGTGGCGACGGCCGCGTCGTCGAGGCCGCGCCGGGCCGCCTCGTGCTCCCGGGCCCGGATCGGCTCGCACAGCTCGGCGGCCCGGTCGGCGGCGACCGGGTCGTCGACGAGGGTCACGATGAGCGCGACCAGTGCCGGCCACCACCGGGTGGGCAGTGCGTCGACGCACCGCAGCTCGACGTACCCGCGCGGCCGCACCGGCGGGAACAGCGTGGTGAGGTGGTAGTCGAGGTCGGCGCTGTCCGGTCGGCGGTCCAGCGGCGGCTCGGTGGCGGAGCCGTCCAGCCAGGCGGAGAACGGCGTCCGGCTGCGCACCGGGAGCATCGTGTGCCGCTCGAGCATCACCGGTGCGGCCAGCACGTACGACGCCCAGGCGTCGCCCGGGCTGCCGCCGGGGCCCGGATCGGCAACCGGGCCGACCCGGCCGGGGTCGATGCCGAGCCAGGCGCGGCGGCGCATCGAGTGCCACCCCGCCGCCCGGCCGCCGAGCCAGGGGGAGGTTGCCGACAGGGCGACCAGCACGGGCACCAGGCCGGCCAGCAGCCGCATCCGTCCAGCCCAGCCGGCCGCCGGGCCCGCATCGAGGTTGACCTGCAGCGCGGCGGTCGCGGTCATCATCGACCGTCCCGGCCCGGGACAGCCGACGGCGGCGAAGTGCGCCTCCATGGCGCGGTAGCGCTCCGCCGGGTTGACCCGCGCCTCGCGGCGCGCGGGGTCAGCACCCAGGGCGGCGGCGCCGTAGCCGGTCCGGGCGAGCCCGGCACGCAGCACCTCCTCGTCGGCCCGGAGCGCGGCCACCGCCGCGACCGCGTCGGCCGAGGGCGGGGTGGAGAGCTCGACCTGGCCGCCGGGCTCGACGCTGACCGTGCTGCCGCCGGGCATCGGCGGCAGCGAGTCCACCGCGGCCACCACCTCCGGCCAGGTCGGCCGACGGGCGGGGCAGGCCAGCGCCACCAGGTGGTACTCCAGCTCGAGGCCGACCCGGTGGGCCGGGGAGTCGACCAGGGCGCGCGCGGCGACGTACTCCCTCGCGGTCTCCAGCGGGTCCCGGGCGCACAGCAACGGGTCGTCGATGGTGAGCTGTCGAGCGGACATCCGCCCCTCCAGGTCCGGACCGGTCACAGGGACCGCGGGTCGGTGCGGGGCGGCCAGGGAGCCGTCCTCCTCGTGCTTGTCCGCCAGTCTTGCGCTTAAGTCGCGCGACGCCAACCCCCCGGATGACGTAGATCAGCCGCGGGCGGACAACCGGCGGGCGTAGCGGCGCTGCTGCCGGCGGGCGAAGTGCTGCACCGCCGGGCCGAGCCGGACGGCGATGCCCGGGAACGCGTCGAGGAGCCGCACCTGCACGCCGCGCCAGCGGGGCACCGCGGTCACCGGACGTGGCCTGTCCAGCACCCGGTCGACGGCGCGGACGACCTCGCGGGTGTCGAGCAGCCGCCCGGAGAAGGACAGCGCCGCGGCCGGGTCGTCGAGCTTGTCGTGCAGCATCGGGGTCCAGATGCCGTCGGGGCAGACGCAGCTGATGGCGATGCCGCGCTCGCCGGCGATCCGCAGGTCCGACAGCGTCGCCAGGCTGAAGCCCAGCGCGGCATGCTTCGTGGCGGAGTAGACGGTCTCGCCGGGCACCGCGACGAGGCCGGCCAGGGAGACCACGTTGACCACGTGGCCGCGACCCCGGCGGCGCATCTGCTCGAGGGCGGCCAGGGTGCCGTTGATGGTGCCGAGGGCGTTGACCTCGACGATCCAGCGGCGCGCCGCCGCATCCTGCTCCCAGGCCGGCCCGGTGGCGAGCACGCCGGCGTTGTTGACCCACACCGCCAGCGAGCCGGCCTCGGTGGCCGCGCGCTGGGCGACCGCCCGGCACGCCTCCTCGTCACGCACGTCGAGGACGGTGGCGTACGCCGTACCCCCGGCCGCAACGATGGCAGCTGCCGTGGCCGCCGCTGCCTCGCCGTCGACGTCGGTCGCCGCGACGTGGAGGCCGCGCCGGGCGAGCAGCAGCCCGATCTCGCGGCCGAGTCCGCGCCCCGCCCCGGTGACCACCGCGCCACCAGCGGGCGTCATGGACGGGACCTGTCCGCCCTCAGAGCGCGTGGGCGCGCAGGAAGTCCGCGACGTCGGCATGCAGGGCGCGCAGCTGCTGGCGCTCGTGCACGAAGACCGCCGTCGCGATCGCCGCCCCGTAGATCAACGCCATCGCGCAGGCGCCGGTGAACGGGCCCGGCACCGGCGCGGCGCTCATCGCCAGCAGCAGCACGGCGGCGGTGACCGCCACGGCGAGGGCGAAGAGTCGGATCCGGCGGGCGAACCGCAGCACGCTCACCGGGAGTTCTCCAGGGTGAATCGGCATCCCACGCCCGGCATGCTCTCACGGACCTGCCCGCTGTGCACGGGATGCACCGGTATGCGAACGGCGACCCCGGGCAAACCCGGGCGACAGACGGTATAGCCCACTTCGGACAGCGGGGGCGCAAGCACTAGGCATCCGACAAATCGGACAATAGCCTTGAGGCACGCACAGCAAGGGGGAGTCCCATGACCGGCGTCCACACGCTCGAGGCCACGATTCCGGCGCAGGCCGTACCGTCCGACGCCGTCCCGTCCGACGTCCCGGCGCCCGTGCCCGGGGGAGGCCTGACCGAGGCGGTCGCCCGGCTGGCCGAGTCGGGCGTGACCCTGCTGGCGGGGTTCAGCCGCCCCGGCGCACGCTTCGCCGCGGTGAAGCACGTGCTGGTCGGGCGCCGCGGCGTCTTCGTGGTCGTGGCCGCTGAGCCGGGCACCCGGCTGCTCGACGGCGCGGTGGTCTGCGCCGAGCGCGACGGCGCGCGGCTGGTGGCCGACGTGGTCGATGCCGCGGCTGCCGTCGCCGAGCTGCTGCCGCGCCTGGACCCGGCCCTGGTGCACCCGGTGCTGTGCCTTCCGGGCGATGCCGAGGTCGAGACGACGGTCGGTGGGGTCCGGATCTGCTCGGCCGGCACCCTTGCTCGCGTCGTGACGGCGGGGCCGGACGTGATGGACGCCGAACGTGCCGGTTTCCTCGGCCGACGGCTCGCGGTGCAGCAGCAGCCGGTGTCCGGGGCGCCGGGCGTGGCCAGGCGGCGCGGGCTGCGCGGGCTGCTCCGCCGCCGCTGAGCCGGGCGCAGGCGCTGCACCTGCCCACTGGGGCGTCCACCGTGCCGGGTGCAGGATGGCCGCATGCACAGCGCGGCACAGCTGCTCGCTGCGGCCAGGTTCGCCACCGGCCTGTACCGCCAGCGGCTCGACGTCTGGCAGGCCGCGCTGCGCGGTGACCTGCTGTGCCGTCGGCGCACCTCCTGGGGCATCCGCGACCCCTATCCGCTCTACGAGCAGATGCGGGCTCGCGGACCGATCCTGCCCACCCGGCTCGGCAACTGGTCCACCACCAGCCACCGGCTGAGCAACCAGGTGCTGCGCAGCCGCACCTTCGGGGTCGCGCCCCTGGACGCGGCGGAGGAGCCCGAGCCGGGGATGGACCTGTCGTTCCTGACCCGCAACGAGCCCGACCACGGCCGGTTGCGGCGACTGGCCCAGCCGGCCTTCAGCCCCCGGATGATCGACCGCTACCGCGCGCTGGTCGAGAAGACCACCCACGAGCTCGTCGACGCGGTCGAGGCGCGCAGTCGGCGCGAGGGCGCCGTCGACCTGGTCGCGCAGCTGGCTGCACCGCTGCCGATCACCGTGATCACCGCACTGCTGGGCATCCCGGATGCCGACGCGGCCGCGTTCCAGCGGTACGGCGCCGCGATCGGCAGCGCGCTGAGCGGGATCCGGTCGCTGCGGCACGCCCGCGAGGTGATGACCGCGGACCGCGAGATCGACCGGCTCTTCACCGCCCTCTTCGCGCTGCGCGAGAAGGAGCCCCGCGACGACCTGGTCAGCGTGCTCGTGGCCGAGCGCGGGTCACGGATCTCGCCCGAGGAGCTGGGCCCGATGTGCTCGCTGCTGCTGATCGCCGGGTTCGAGACCACGGTCAACCTGATCGGCAACGGTGTGCTCGCGCTGCTGCGCCATCCCGAGCAGTGGCGGCTACTGCGCGACGAGCCCGCCCTCGCGGCCTCCTGCGTCGAGGAGGTGCTGCGCTTCGACCCGCCCGTGCAGGAGACCGCACGGATCGCCTTCGAGGACACCGAGATCGGTGGCGTACGCGTGCACAAGGACCAGGTGGTGCTCACCCTGATCGGCGGCGCCAACCGGGACCCGGAGGCCTTCCCGTCGCCGGCCACCTTCGACATCACCCGGGCGCCCGCCGTGGAGCACCTCGCCTTCTCCTCGGGCATCCACTACTGCCTCGGTGCGCCGCTGGCCCGGCTGGAGGCGGCGACCGCCTTCGCCATCCTTGCCGACCGGCTGCCCGGTCTCCGCCTGGCCGGACCGGTGCGGATGCGGCCCTCGTCGACGATCCGGGGTCCGCTGCGGCTGCCCGTCGCGCCGGCAGGGTCGTCGTAGGCTCTCAGGATCGTCGTAGCCTCTTAGGCGTTCTCTCAAGGGATTCTCAGCCGGCGAGGGAAGGGTCACAACATGACGAGATGTCCGTGTTGTGGAACCGGCACCGTGGTCGAGCCGCTGTACGGCTGCTGCTCCGCGTGCGCCACCGACAGCAAGTGTCAGCGCTGCGTCTCCTGCGGGACCTGGCACCACGACCATGCCGCGACGCGTGGACTGGTGGTGCTCGACCCGGAGGGGCTGCCTCGCTGCGCCCCGCTCTGCGGCGCCTCCACTCCGGAGCTGCTCAGGCGCCAGACGCTGCTCAACGGCAGGTCCTCCTGACCCCTGGAAACCGGCCTAGTCCTCGCCGCGCGGGCCGAACGCCCCTCGGTGTGTCGGCGGGCTTCCTCGCCTGACCGCTCCCTAGCCTCACCAGCACCGTCCTCGCGGGAGGTGTCCGATTGGGTGAGGTGCTGCAGGTCCCGGGGCCGGCCGACATGCTGGCCGAGCTGCCCCGCGGGCTCTGGGTCGCCGTCGGCGGGCTGACCTGGCCGACGCCGCCGCTGACGACCGCCGACGTCGTGGTCATCGGTCCCGGCGGCGTCTTCGTGGTCGTGCACGTCGATCCCGGCGAGCGGCCGGCCACCGTGCTGCTGGGCGCGCCCTGGGTGGCCGGCCAGCTCCGTGCCGACCTCGTCGACCGGGCGGAGGCGGCAACGGCGGCGGTCCGCGCCCTGGTGCCGGGCCTGGACCCGCGACACCTGCGACCCGTGCTCTGCTTCGCCCAGCAGCCGATGCTGCTGGAGCGCTGTGAGGACGTCCTCGTCTGCTCCACCAGCAACCTGGTGTCGGTGCTGACCTCGCGGGAGCCGGTGCTCGCGGCCCGACAGGTGCACACCGTGCACGCCCGCCTCCAGGTGGGCATGCGGCGCGCCGGGGCGGCGCTCGATGGCGTCCCCGCCCAGGCGGATGCGGTCGGGGATGCCCGACCAGGGCACAGCAGCGTGGCGGCCGGGTTCGCCGTCGCGCTGGTGGTGCTGGTGATGGCCGGGCTGGGCCTCGCGGTCGCCGCGCTGACCGGGTCCGGCGGCTCGGGCGGTTCCGGCGGCTCCGGCGGGAGCGCGTCCGGCGCGCTGGTCGGCAGCCGGACGACCGCGCACCCGGTGAGGCTCGGCCGGCCCATGACGGTGGCAGGGCCGGCGGCGCCCGCCGGGCTGCGCGTGACGGTGCGGTCGGTGCAGCGGTCGCGGGACGGGCAGCACGTGGAGGTGCGGCTCGTCGTACGCCCGCTCGGTGGCCGGAGCTGGCGTGGCGACCCCGCCCGGGCGGTGCGACTGGTCACCCGCGACGGTCGGCGGTTCGCGGGTCGTGCGGTGCCCGGCGGGGTGTCGGTGGCGGTGCCGCCCCGTGCCGAGCCGGCGCGGGTGCAGTTCCGTCTCGGCCGCGGCGCCCTGGGCGTGGCCGCCTGGCGGGTGCGCTGAGCAGGTCGGTCAGCAGTTCCCGGGGCCCAGACGAGCCAGGCCGGCGAGGTCACCCGGACCGAAGTCGGTGCGGCCGACGTTGCGGCGATACATCAGCTCGTCGGGATCGTCCACGTGCGCGAGCCCCACCAGGTGGCCGAACTCGTGGAGCACGATCGCCTCCTCCTCGGCCTCGGCATCCGGACGTTGCGCCAGCTCGGCGAAGGCGCCGCTGTCGAGGGTGACGCCGCCGGTGACGTAGTGGCGCTCGCCCCCGCCCTCGGCGACCCAGACGCTGCCGCCGATGCCGGCCACGGCTCCGCCCAGCTGGGGGACCTCCTGCGGTGTCGCCCAGCTGACCAGCACCGGCGAGCCGGCCGCGACCTGCGCCGGCAGGTACGACGACCGCCACTGCGGGCGCGACGTGGAGAGGCCGGCGTACTGCAGCCGCAGGCCGCTGGCCGCGTCGACCCGCGCCATCGCCCGCTGCACCAGGGCCACCGCGTCCGCAGGGCCGCCGTCGGGGTTGACCTGCACCCGCACGGGGGTGCAGGAGTCGTAGGCCACCGGCGCCTGCGGGTCTCCAGGCTGGTGGGCGAGGAAGGCGTAGCCGCCGGCGGCGGCGTCGGCCTGCGGTGCGGCCATGCCGAGGCGAGTACGCACGCCGAGCGGCAGGACGCCGGGGAGCAGCACGCCGAGCAGCACCACCGCGCACACCAGGAGCACGGCCACCAGGAACGCCCGCGTCGGGTCGCGGCGCCGCGAAGCCGGGCCGGCCGGCTCCTCCTCGGTCATGCTGCAGCCTAGATCAGCAGGGTGCTGCGCCGCTGCTGGCTCGGATCACCAGCTGCGTGGGGAGCACCCAGGCGGCGTGCTCGGTGGTGCGCGGCTGCTGCAGCACCACCTCGACCGCGCGGGCACCGGCATCCGTCGTGCGCTCGGCGAGCGTGGTCAGCGGCGGGGAGCAGAAGTCAGCTCCGAAGATGTCGTCGAAGCCGACCACGCTGATCCGTTCCGGCACCGCGACCCCGCGCTCGGCGAGGCGGCGCAGCACTCCGATCGCCAGCATGTCGTTGTGGCAGACCAGCGCGGTCGCACCGGCCGCGAGCGCGGCATCGGCCGCGGCCGGGCCGCCGGCCAGGGTGGGCGCGTAGGGACCGAACCGGGTTGCGGCCATCCCGCGGTCACGGGCGGCAGCCTCGAGGCCGCGCCAGCGCCGCGCGCCGGACCAGGACTCCGCCGGGCCACCGAGGAACACGAAGGACCTGTGGCCGTGGCTCGCGAGGTGGTCGACGATCTGCCGAGTGCCGGAGTCGTAGTCGGCCACGACGCAGTCGACGTCGGGCGTGGCCCGGTTCACCAGCACCACCGGGTGCTGCTCGGCCGCCCGGCGCAGGGCTTCGTCGGGGAGGCGTGAGGCGGCGAGCACCAGGCCGTCGACGGATCCTGCGAGGCGTCGTACCAGCTGCTCCTCCACCGCCGGCCGCTCCTGGGTGTCGCCCAGCAGCAGGGTGAGGCCGGCCGAGGCGGCGGCGCTCTCGGCTCCCTTGATGACGCCGGCGAAGTAGGGATTGGTGATGTCGGGCACCAGCAGGGCCAGCGTGCTGGTGCGGCCGGACTCCAGGGCGCGGGCGGCGGCGTTGGGCGTGTAGCCCAGGCGCTCGGCCACGGCGAGCACGTGCTCGCGGGTCGCGGCGTTGACCCGCTGGGGCCGGGTGAAGGCGCGCGAGACGGTGGACGCCGCCACGCCCGCGGCGGCGGCGACGTCGGTGATGGTGGCGCGCTTCCGAGCAGGCATGACCGCATTCTGGCAAACAATGGCAAACGCTTGCCATGTGATCGGCGCCACTCCTAGCGTCGCGGGCATCGACCCCTTCCCGAGCGACCGAGAGGGCCCACCATGGCAGCACAGGAGACACCCGGCCGGACGGCACGCGCCCGGGCGCGCACACCGGGACGGGCCGCCGTCGCGGCCTGGGCGGGCAGCGCGCTGGAGTACTACGACTTCGCCATCTACGGCACCGCCTCGGCGCTGGTCTTCCCCGACATCTTCTTCCCGGAGGGCAACCCGGGAGCGGCCACCGTCGCGGCGTTCGCCACCTTCGGCGTCGCCTACGTCGCCCGGCCCATCGGCTCCTTCTTCATGGGGCACATCGGCGACCGCCTGGGCCGCAAGCGGGTGCTCATCGGCACGCTGCTGCTGATGGGCCTGTCCACCTTCCTCGTCGGCTGCCTGCCGACCTACCCGCAGGTCGGGCTGCTCGCCCCGACGCTGCTGGTGGTGCTCCGGCTCCTCCAGGGGCTCTCCGCCGCGGGGGAGCAGGCCGGCGCGAACTCGATGTCCTTCGAGCACGCCCCCGACCACCGGCGCGGGTTCTTCACCAGCTTCACCCTGGGCGGCACCCAGGGCGGGCAGATCATCGCGCCCGCCGTCTTCCTGCCGCTGGCCGCGGCACTGCCCCACGACGCCCTGCTCAGCTGGGGCTGGCGGGTGCCCTTCTGGCTGAGCGCGGTGATGGTCTTCGCGGGCTACCTGATCCGCCGCACGCTCGACGAGACGCCGGAGTTCGAGGCCGAACGGATCGGCGACGAGGTGCCCCGCGCCCCGCTCGGCGAGCTGCTGCGCCACCACTGGGCGGCCGTGCTCCGAGTGTTCGTGGCCGCCTTCATCGCCATGGTGAACACCACGTTCGGCGTCTTCGCGCTCAACTTCGCCACCTCCGACACCTACGGCGCCAAGATCAGCTCCACCGCGATGCTGTGGCTGGCGATCCTCGCCAACGTCGTGGCGATCTGCGTGATCCCGTACTGGGCCGCGCTGTCCGACCGCGTCGGGCGCAAGCCGGTCTTCGTCTCCGGGGTGATCGGCTCGGCGCTGCTGGTGACCGCCTTCCTCTGGGCGATCTCGATCGGCAACACCGCGCTGGTCTTCGTCTTCGGGATGGCGCTGGCCGGCGTGGTCTACAGCATGCCGAACGCCGTGTGGCCGGCGACGTACGCCGAGTACTTCCCGACCCGGGTGCGCCTCTCCGGGATGGCGATCGGCACCCAGTTCGGCTTCGCGCTCGCCGGCTTCACCCCGACGATCTCGGGCGCGCTGATGGGCAACGACGCCGGCAACTGGTACAAGGTCGCGATCTTCGCGGTGCTCTCCTGCGCGGTCTCCGCCGTCGCGGTGCTGACCGGGCCGGCCGGCACCCACCGGCAGCCGACACCCGACGTCGGCCGTCGCGGCGATGCCCGCGAGAGCGTCGCCCAGCCCCGGATGGCGTGACGTGACCGGGCTGGACGGCACCCGGTCGTGCCTGCTCGGCCTCGTCGGCGCCGGCATCGGGGGGTCGCTGACCCCGGCCATGCAGGAGGCCGAGGGGCGCGCGATGGGTCTGTCGCTGGTTTACCGCACGATCGACGCGGAGGTGCTCGGGTTCGGCACGGCCGAGCTGCCGGAGATCCTCGCGTGGGCCCGACGGCTGGGGTACGACGGCCTCAACGTCACCCATCCCTTCAAGCAGGCGGTGCTCCCGCTGCTGGACGGCATGAGCGCCGCGGCGGCCGATCTCGGAGCGGTCAACACGGTCGTCCTCCGCGGAGGCCGGGCACTCGGCCACAACACCGACTGGTCGGGCTGGGGGCGGGCCTTCCGGGCGGTGCTCCCCGGCGCCCGGCACGGCCGGGCGGTGGTGGTCGGCGCCGGAGGGGCGGGCGTCGCGGTCGCCTATGCGCTGCTCGAGCAGGGCGCCGAGCAGGTGGCCCTTCACGACGTGGACCTGGCGCGTGCGGAGGAGACCGCGCTGCGACTCGGCAAGTGCTTCACCGAGGACCGGGTCTGCGCGGCCGCGGACCTCGCGGCGGCCCTGGCCGATGCCGGCGGCGTGGTCAACGCCACCCCCATCGGGATGCTCGGCCACGAGGGCAGCGCGATCCCGGCGCGGCTGCTGCGGCCCGACCTGTGGGTCGCCGACGTCGTCTACTTCCCGCTGGAGACGCAGCTGGTGCGGACCGCGCGCGAGCTCGGGTGTCGCGTCGTACCCGGCGGTGGGATGGCCGTCGGGCAGGCGGTGGACGCCTTCGCGCTGTTCACCGGCCTGCAGCCGGATCCCGACCGGATGGCAGCGCACTTCAGCGAGCTCACCGGAGCAGCGCCGCGGTGAGGACCGGCATCGCGACGGTCTCGGTCAGTGGCCAGCTGACCGAGAAGCTCGCGGCGATCGCCGCCGCCGGCTTCGACGGGGTGGAGATCTTCGACAACGACCTGGTCGGGAGCCCGATGACCCCGGGCGAGGTCGCCGGACGCTGCGCCGACCTGGGCCTCTCCGTGGACCTCTTCCAGCCGGTGCGCGACGTCGAAGGCGTGCCGCCGGACCGCTTCGACGACGTGCTGCACCGGATGCGGCGCAAGCTCGAGATCGCCGAGCAGCTCGGTGCACCCACGGTGCTGGCCTGCTCCAGCGTCGCCGCAGACGCGGTCGACGACATCGACCTCACCGCCGCCCAGCTGCACCGGCTCGGCGAGCTCGCCGCGGACCACGGCGTGAGGATCGCCTACGAGGCGCTGGCCTGGGGGCGGCACGTCAACCGGGTACGCCGGGCCTGGCAGGCCGTCGTCGCCGCCGACCACCCCGCGGTGACGCTGGCGGTGGACACCTTCCACATGCTCGCGCGCGGCGACGGAGCCGAGGCCCTGGCGGACGTGCCCGGTGACCGCATCGGGTTCCTGCAGGTGGCCGACGCGCCGCTGCTCGACATGGACGTGCTCGAGTGGAGTCGCCACTTCCGCTGCTTCCCCGGCCAGGGCACGCTCGACGTCGCCGAGGTCGTGGCCGCCGTGCTCGCCGCCGGCTACACCGGCCCGGTGTCGCTGGAGGTGTTCAGCGACGTCGTCCGCGAGGAGTCCCCGGTGGACACGGCGCGCGACGCGAGGCGCTCGCTGGTGTTCCTCGAGGACCAGCTGGCCGGCCGCCTCGACCAGCCGGCAGCGTTCCGGGCGCACGTCTGTGCCGCACCACCGGGCCCGGCCCGCACGGACCTGGCGTTCCTCGAGGTGCCGGCCACCGGCGGGATGGCGGATCTGCTGCCCGTGCTCGGCTTCGCGCCGGTGGCGCGGCACCGCAGCAAGCCGGTCACCTGGTGGCGCAACGGGACGACGCACGTGCTCGTCAACGACGATCTGGGATCACCCACCGGTGCGGCGCTCGGCCTGGTCGCGCCTCCGGTGCAGGGCGTCGCGGCCCGGGCCGCCGCCCTGCTCTGGCCACCCGTCGACCGCACCCGCGGCAGCGGCGAGGCGCTGCTGCCCGGGATCACCGCACCCGACGGGCTACACGTCTTCGTCAGTGCCGCACCGGGCCACCGCGACGACTGGCAGGACGACTTCATCGCCCTCGACACAGCACCGGCGGCCGACGGGCTCACCGGCATCGACCACGTCGGCCTGGCCGTGCCCGCGGCCCACCTCGACCAGGAGGTCGGCTTCTTCCGCACCCTCTTCGGCCTCGAGCCGGGACCGGTCGAGGAGTTCATCGAGCCGCACGGCAGGCTGCGCAGTCGCGCCCTGCGCCCACCCGCGGGCGACCTGCGGCTGGTGCTCAACGCGGTCGCCGGCCGCGGCGGAGGGCCGTGCGGCATCAACCAGGTCGCCTTCGGCTGCACCGGCCTGCTCGGCCGGGTCCGGGCGCTGCGGGCGCGGGGCCTCAGGCTCATCGACGTGCCGGACAACTACTACACCGACCTGCAGGCACGGTTCGGTCTCGACGACGAACGGGTGGCCGAGCTGCGCGAGCACGACGTGCTCTACGACCGCATCGGCGACGGCGAGCTGCTGCACGCCTACACGCCGGTGCTCCCCGAGGGCTGCTACGTGGAGCTGCTGGAGCGACGCGGCGGCTACGACGGCTACGGCGCCGCGAACACCGTGGTCCGGCTCGCCGTACAGGAGAGGGCAGCGGCCGGCTGACGGCGGTGCGCTCAGGCCGCCACGCGGATCGCCACGTCGTTGGCCACGTGCAGCGGCCAGCAGGAGACGCCGGTGCGGCGCGCTGCGGCGGCCAGCGCGGTCGCCCAGGCCCGGTCGGCCGGGGAGAGTCCGTCGCTGCCGGGCCGGGAGAGGAGTACGGCGACCCCCACCTCCTCGTCGAGCCGGCGGCAGATCTCCAGCAGGTGCACCAGCTGCTCGCCGGGACGGTCGGGCACCTCGTCGAGGTGCATGAGGTGCGGCAGCGGCTGCCCGTCGTCGCAGACCAGCAGCACCCACAGCCGGCGGCGGGTGAAACCGAGCTCGCCCATCAGGGCGCGCCAGAGGCGGTCGAGGTCCGCCTGCCCGTGGATCGGCAGGCCGAGGACCTCCTCGGGGGAGGGGATGTTGTCGTCCATCCCCCGACGATGCACCCGCGCACGGGACCGCGGGCGGTCGTCCACAGGGGCGGTGCGTAGTTTCTGTCACCGCCGGCGGGGTATCGCTCTCAATGACCGAGGAGGAGCCATGTCCGCCAGCACCATCGTCTGGATCATCATCGCGATCATCGTCGTGCTGATCGTCCTGGGCCTGATCGCCGCGCTGCTGAGCCGGTCAGCGAAGCGTCACCGGGAGAGCGTGCACCGCGAGCGTGCCGCCGAGCTGCGCCAGCAGGCGGCCGCCCAGGAGGAGGAGGTCCGCCGCCGCCAGGCGCACGCGGAGGAGACCGAGGCCAGGGCCCGACAGGCGCGTGCCGAGGCCGAGCGCAAGCAGGCGGAGGCGCGCCGGCTGGAGAGCGAGGCCGCGCAGCGGCACACCACCGCCGAGGAGCACCTCGGCCGGCACCAGGAGACGCTGCAGGAGGCGGACGCGATCGACCCCGACGTGCCGGGAGACGCCTCCGAAGGCCCCCGCCAGGGGCCGTACCTGCCGCCCGACGGTGAGCGGCCGCAGGCCGGGACGCCCAGCGAGACGACTGCCGAGTCGGAGCCGACGGCCGAGCCCACCGCCGGGCCCACCGCCGGGCCCACCGCCGAGCCCACCGCCGAGCCCACCGCCGAGCCGGGCCGGCACCGCACCGGGGAGTTCTGACCGGACCTTGCCGGCAGGCCCGACGGCCGGTGTCGGCGACGCCTGCCACAGTGGTGGTCGAGGAGGTCGGCATGCACGCGCTCGAGGTCGCCAACGCGCACTTCGTCACCGAGCGGCTGGTGGTCGGTGGAGACCTCGACGTCTTCGACGCCGACCTCGCCTCCCGCCAGCTCGCGGAGCTGGTCGGAGCCGGGGTCACCCACGTCGTCGACTGCCGCTTCGAGCTCGACGACACCGAGACCTGGGCCCAGGTCCCCGGCGTCGGCTACCGCCGGTTCCCGGTCGACGACGCCGGCCAGCGCATCCCGCCGGCCTGGTTCGAGGCCGGCGTCACGCACGTGCTCGACGCGCTGTCCGATCCGGACGCCGTGGTGCTCACGCACTGCCACATGGGCGTCAACCGCGGCCCGTCGATGGGGTTCGCGGTGCTGCTCGGGCTCGGCTGCGACCCCGTCTCGGCGATCGACGCGATCCGTACGGCGCGCCCGATCGCCAACGTCTACTACGCCGAGGACGCCCTGGCGTGGCACCACCAGCGGACCCGGGCGTCGGCCGAGCAGCGGCAGGCCGACGTGCTCCGGCTCCGCGCGTGGCGGCGCGAGCACCCGCTCGACGCCCAGCACGTGATCGCCACGATCAGGCGGCAGACCACCCCCGGCTCCTGAGCGCCCACCGCCCGTCGCCGGCCCCCTCACCTGTCCGGACCGCCACGTAGGGTTGGGGCCGAGATGACAGCGCAGTTCCCGATCCCCGGCCTCCCCGCCTCCCCACCTCCTGCCGACGACCTCGACGCCGGAGCCCGCGACGAGGAGCGCGACGGGGGCGAGCGACGGCCGCGCCGGCACCGGCCGACCCGCGAGCAGCTGCTCGAGGGGCTCAACGAACCCCAGCGCCAGGCCGTGGTGCACGAAGGGGCTCCGCTGCTCGTCGTGGCCGGCGCCGGTTCGGGCAAGACCCGGGTGCTGACCCGACGGATCGCCTGGCTGATCTCCGAGCGCGGCGCCCACCCGGGCTCGATCCTCGCGATCACCTTCACCAACAAGGCTGCGGCAGAGATGCGCGAGCGGGTCGAGCAGCTCGTCGGTGGTCGCGCCCGGCTGATGTGGGTCAGCACCTTCCACTCCGCCTGCGTGCGGATCCTGCGCCGCGAGGTGGACAAGCTGGGCTTCAAGTCGAGCTTCACCATCTACGACGCCGCCGACTCCAAGCGGCTGATGACGATGGTCTGCCGTGACCTCGACCTCGACGTGAAGCGCTACCAGCCCAAGGCGATCCTGCACTGGGTCTCGAACCTGAAGAACGAGCTGGTCGACCACGAGGAGGCGGCCAAGGATGCCCGCAACGGGCAGGAGGAGGTCTACGTCCAGGCCTACGCCGAGTACCAGCGGCGGCTGCGCCAGGCGAACGCACTCGACTTCGACGACCTGCTGATGACCACCGTGCACCTCTTCCGGGCCTTCCCCGAGGTGCGTGAGACGTGGCGGCGGCGGTTCCGGCACGTGCTCGTCGACGAGTACCAGGACACCAACCACGCGCAGTACGCGCTGATCCACGAGCTGTGCGCCGACAGCATGGAGGAGCGCGAGGACGAGGTCGCCGCCGAGCGGGTGCCGGCGGCCGAGCTGATGGTGGTCGGGGACGCCGACCAGTCCATCTACGCCTTCCGCGGGGCCAACATCCGCAACATCCTCGACTTCGAGCATGACTTCCCCGACGCGCGCACCATCCTGCTGGAGCAGAACTACCGCTCGACCCAGACCATCCTCACCGCGGCCAACGCCGTGATCGGGCACAACGAGGGCCGCAAGCCCAAGAGCCTGTGGAGCGACGCCGGTCAGGGCACGCGCATCGTCGGCTACGTCGGCGACGACGAGCACGACGAGGCCCGCTTCGTCGCCGAGGAGATCGACCGGCTGACCGATGAGGGGCAGGCCCGCGCCGGCGATGTCGCGGTGTTCTACCGCACCAACGCCCAGTCGCGTGTCTTCGAGGAGGTCTTCATCCGCGTGGGCATGCCCTACCGCGTGGTGGGCGGCGTCCGGTTCTACGAGCGCCGCGAGGTGCGCGACGCCCTGGCCTACCTGCGGGTGCTGGCCAACCCGGCCGACCAGGTCTCGCTGCGGCGGATCCTCAACGTGCCCAAGCGCGGCATCGGCGACCGGGCCGAGGCGTGCGTGGAGGCGTTCGCCAGCCGGGAGCGGATCACCTTCTGGGAGGCGCTGCAGCGTGCCGAGGAGGCGCCCGGCATCGCCACCAGGTCGCTGAAGTCGATCGCCGGGTTCGTCGACCTCATCGAGCAGCTGCAGTCGATGGTGGAGGCCGGCGAGCGGGTCGACGTCGTACTCGAGGCCGTGCTCACCCAGAGCGGCTACCTCGCCGAGCTAGAGGCGTCCGACGACCCGCAGGACGAGACCCGGGTGGAGAACCTCGGAGAGCTCGTCGCCGTGGCCCGCGAGTTCGCCGAGGATCCTCAGGCCGGGCAGTCCGCCGAACCCGGCGCCGGGTCGGTCACCGGGGCCGAGGCTCCCGGGCTGTCTGACTTCCTGGAGCGGGTCGCGCTGGTCGCCGACACCGACCAGATCCCCGACGCGCCCGAGGACGACGACCACCCCGGCATGGTCACCCTGATGACCCTGCACACCGCCAAGGGGCTGGAGTTCCCGGTCGTCTTCCTCACCGGCCTCGAGGACGGTGTCTTCCCGCACCTGCGCTCGCTGGGCGACAAGCCCGAGCTGGAGGAGGAGCGGCGGCTGGCCTACGTCGGCATCACCCGTGCCCGGCAGCGGCTCTACGTCTCACGCGCGATCGTCCGCTCCGCCTGGGGTGCGCCGCAGCACAACCCCGCCTCGCGGTTCCTCGACGAGCTGCCCAACGACCTCGTCGACTGGAAGCGCACCGAGGCCGAGCAGACCTCGTGGTCACGGACCGCGCTCGCCTTCCCGGGCGCGACCGGCGGGGCACCCGGTGCCGGGCGCGTCGTACGTCGCTTCGGGGCTGCCGCTGCCCGGGCCGACGCCTCGACCAAGGCCAAGGCCGGCCGCGCCGTGCCCCAGCTCGACCCCGGTGACCGGGTGCAGCACGACAGCTTCGGCCTGGGCACCGTCGTCGCGCTCGAGGGCGCCGGAGACAAGGCGGTGGCCTCGATCGACTTCGGCTCGGAGGGCGTCAAGCGGCTGCTGCTGCGCTACGCCCCCGTGGAGAAGCTGTGAACCGCTACGGCGTCACGCCGTGCTGGACGAAGGCCGGATAGGGGTCGACGGGATCGCCGCCACCGGGCCGCACCTCGATGTGCACGTGCGGGCCGGTGGTGTTGCCGGTGCTGCCGACCGCGCCGATGACCTCGCCCTGGTGGACCTGCTCGCCGGCATGCACGCCGATGGAGTTCTGGTGGGCGTACCAGATCTCGGTGCCGTCGTCGAGGATCTCGACGGTCCGGTTGCCGTACGCCCCGGCCCAGCCGGTCTCGGTGATGACCCCGTCGGCGATCGCGAAGATCGGAGTGCCCGTCGGGGCGGCGAAGTCCAGACCGGTGTGGAAGCTCGACCACAGGCCACTGACCTGCCCGAAGCCGGCGGTCAGGTGGAAGTGCTCGGTGGGCAGCACCCACTGGTTGGCGGCGATCTGGTTGGCTCGCTTCTCCGCCGAGCGGGCCAGGGAGGCCAGGGCGGCGTTGCGCTGCCGGTTCTGCGCCTCGGCCTGCTGCTGCAGCTGCTGGTCCGCGGCCGCCTGCAGCGCCTGGCGCTCGGAGTCGCGGCTGATCGCCTCCGCGCGCCGCGCCCGGTCGGAGACGTAGCCCATCGCGTCGGTGCCGGTGAGCCGGTGCGTGCCGGCGGAGAGCTGGAGCGAGTCGTGGCCGAGCGCCTGCGCGGGACCGAGACCGACCGCTCCGGCGCCGGCGACGACCATCGCTGCGAGGCCGACGAGGGTGGGCAGCGCCGGCATCCGCGAGAGCGGGCGGGTCCGGCGCTGGCTGCGCACCGCCCTGCGTCGGCCGGTGGTTTCGTCCGCGGGAGCTGCGGGTAGACCTGTCGAGGAACGTCGCCGGCTGGTACGACGACCCGCGCGGTCGTCCGCCCGATGGTTGCCCATGTGTTCCTTGTCTGTCGGTCGCGTTCTCGGCCGTGAGCAGCGGCGCCGGCGCTCCTCACGGGCAGCGGCACGCGATCAAGAACCATAACGGATCAGCAACGGTGGCGGAAATGCCCGGTGCGCGACTGTGGTCTAGCATGCCTGCATGCTGCGCATCGTGGTCGCCAAGCCCGGCCTGGACGGGCACGATCGGGGGGCCAAGGTCGTCGCCCGCGCCCTGCGAGACGCCGGTCACGAGGTGATCTACACGGGGCTGCACCAGACCCCCGAGCAGATCGTCGAGACCGCGATCCAGGAGGACGCCGACGCCATCGGGCTGTCGGTGCTCTCCGGCGCGCACATGACGCTCTTCCGTCGGCTGCTGGAGCTCCTCGACGAGCGCGACGCGGGGGACATCGTGGTCTTCGGCGGAGGGATCATCCCCGACGAGGACATCCCGGTGCTCCAGGAGCTGGGCGTGGCGAAGATCTTCACCCCTGGGGCCGCGACGACCGGCGAGATCACCGGCTGGGTGGAGGAGTACTTCGCTCCGCAGGATGCCTGAGCCGCGGCTGCGGCGTACCACCCACCGTCACGGCTGCCGGGCACCCGGTCTAAGGTCGGATGAGTTGGCCGGGCGGTGCTCACCGCCCACGCAGAGTCGCATCGAAGGAACGGGTGAACCGTGGACCTGATGGAGTACCAGGCGAAGGAGCTCTTCGCCAAGCACGGCGTGCCGGTGACGCTCGGCATCGTCGTCGACAAGCCGGAGGACGCCGCCGAGGCCGCTGAGAGGCTCGGCGGCGTCGTTGTCGTCAAGGCCCAGGTGAAGGCCGGCGGCCGGGGCAAGGCCGGCGGCGTGAAGCTCGCCAAGAGCCCCGAGGAGGCGGTCGAGCACGCCCGCGCGATCCTCGGCATGCAGATCAAGGGCCTGACCGTGCACCGGGTGCTCATCGCGCCGGCGGCGCAGATCGAGGAGGAGTACTACTTCTCCTTCCTGCTCGACCGGTCCAACCGCTCCTATCTGTGCATCGCCAGCGTCGAGGGCGGCGTGGAGATCGAAGAGGTCGCGCGCACCAACCCCGAGGCCGTGAAGCAGATCCCGGTCAGCCCGGGCACCGGGGTCGACCACGACAAGGCCGTCGAGATCGTCACCGAGGCCGGCTTCCCCGAGCCGCTGCGCGACCAGGCCGTCGAGTTCGTGCAGAAGCTGTGGGAGACCTTCGTCGAGGAGGACGCCACCCTCACCGAGGTCAACCCGCTGGCACGCCTGGCCGGCGACAAGCTCGAGGCGCTCGACGGCAAGATGACGCTGGACGCCAACGCCGACTTCCGCCACGAGGACCACGCCAAGTACGTCGACATCGACGCCACCGACCCGCTGGAGGCCAAGGCCAAGGAGAAGGGCCTCAACTACGTCAAGCTCGACGGGCAGGTCGGCATCATCGGCAACGGCGCCGGCCTGGTCATGTCGACCCTCGACGTGGTCGCCTACGCCGGGGAGAAGCACGGCGGCGTCAAGCCGGCGAACTTCCTCGACATCGGCGGCGGCGCGAACGCCCAGGTGATGGCCGACGGCCTCGACGTGATCCTCAACGACGCGCAGGTCAAGGCGGTCCTCGTCAACGTCTTCGGCGGCATCACCGCCTGCGACGAGGTCGCCAACGGCATCGTCGGCGCGCTCGGCATCCTCGGCGAGGAGGCCAGCAAGCCGCTGGTGGTGCGCCTCGACGGCAACAACGTCGAGGAGGGCCGGCGCATCCTCAGCGAGGCCGCGCACCCGCTGGTGACGATGGTCGAGACGATGGACGGTGCGGCCGACAAGGTCGCCGAGCTGGCGAACGCCTGAGACGAAGAGAGGCGCAAGATGTCGATCTACCTCAACAAGGACTCGAAGATCATCGTCCAGGGCATGACCGGCGGGATGGGGTCCAAGCACACCACCCTGATGGTCGAGGCCGGCTCCGACGTCGTCGGCGGGGTGAACGCCCGCAAGGCCGGCACGTCGGTGACGCTGGGCGGCAAGGACCTCCCGGTCTTCGGCACCGTCAAGGAGGCGATGGCCGAGACCGGCGCCGACGTGTCGGTCGTCTTCGTGCCGCCGGCCTTCACCAAGGACGCCTGCATCGAGGCCATCGACGCCGGCATCGGTCTGCTGGTGGTCATCACCGAGGGCGTGCCGGTGCAGGACACCGCGGAGGTGTTCGCCTACCTCGAGGGCAAGAGCACCCGGATGATCGGCCCGAACTGCCCGGGCATCATCACCCCCGGCGAGTCGCTGGCCGGCATCACCCCGGCCGACATCACCGGTGCCGGGCCGATCGGCCTGGTCTCGAAGTCCGGCACGCTGACCTACCAGATGATGTACGAGCTGCGCGACTTCGGCTTCACCACCTGCATCGGCATCGGTGGTGACCCGGTGATCGGCACCACGCACATCGACGCGCTGGAGGCGTTCGAGAACGACCCGGACACCAAGGCGGTCGTGATGATCGGCGAGATCGGGGGCGACGCCGAGGAGCGGGCCGCGGCGTACATCAAGGAGCACGTGACCAAGCCGGTCGTCGGCTACGTCGCGGGCTTCACCGCACCCGAGGGCAAGACGATGGGTCACGCCGGCGCGATCGTCTCCGGCTCCTCCGGCACCGCGCAGGCGAAGAAGGAGGCCCTCGAGGCCGTGGGCGTCAAGGTCGGCAAGACGCCGTCGGAGACCGCCCAGCTGATGCGGGAGATCCTGAAGGGCCGCTGACAGCCCGGGTCGTGTGCTCAGGTGGCCGCCCCGGCGACCAGCTGAGCACGCGACCGGTCAGGTCACCGCGTTGCGGGTGGCGTACGCCGGATCGCGGTGCTCGCCGGCCACCATCACGGCGACCAGGTGCTCGATCGCGTCGACGACGTCGACGTGGCGCAGGTAGAGCGGGGTGAACCCGAACCGGGCGATGTCGGGGTCGCGGAAGTCGCCGATGACCCCGCGGGCGATGAGCGCCTGCACGATGCCGTAGGCCTCCGGGTGCCGCAGGCTCACCTGGCTGCCGCGACGGTCGTGCTCGCGCGGAGTGACGATCTCGAACTCCCCGGGCAGCCGCTCCTGGACCGACCGGATGAAGAGATCGGTCAGCGACAGCGACACCCGGCGCACGTCGGCGATCGCGACGCCGTCCCACACCGACAGCGCGGCGTCCAGCGAGGCCAGCCCCAGCACCGGCGGCGTGCCGGAGGCCATCTGGCCGATGCCCTGTCGCGGCTGGTAGTCCAGCGACATCGCGAACGGCTCGGCGTGTCCCATCCAGCCGGTGATCGGCTGGCGCAGCCGGTGCTGCAGCCGCGGCGCGACCCACAGGAAGGCCGGCGAGCCCGGGCCGCCGTTGAGGTATTTGTAGGTGCACCCGACGGCCAGGTCGGCGCCGGAGCCGGTGAGGTCGACGGGCACCGCGCCCACCGAGTGGCACAGGTCCCACTGCACCAGCGCGCCGCGCTCATGGGCGGCGCCGGTCACGCGCGCCATGTCGAACATCGCGCCGGTGCGGAAGTCGACGTGGGTCAGCGTCAGCAGTGCGGTGTCGTCGTCGACGGCGGCTGCGGGATCGACCGGGTCGCACCAGCGGATCTCCAGGCCGAGCAGGTCCGCGACGCCCGCGGCGACGTAGCCGTCGGTCGGGAAGGTGCCGGGCTCGAGCACCACGACCCGCCGCCCGGGACGCATCCGCACCGCGGCGACCATGGTCTTGAACAGGCTCACGCTGGTCGAGTCACCGAGGTGCAGGTCCGCGGCGTCGGCACCGACCAGCGGGGCGATCCGCTCGGCGCACCGGGACGCCAGCTCCATCCACCCGCCGGTCCCGTCCGGCAGCGCGTTCCAGGAGCGGATCAGCCCGGTGCCCCAGTCGCGCTCGACCACGTCGGCCACCCGCCCCGGGACCGCACGGGGGAGCGCCCCCAGCGAGTTGCCGTCGAGGTAGACGACGTCCTCGGGCAGGCGGAAGAGCTCGCGGGTGCGCAGCGGCGAGCGCGCGTCGAGCACCTCGGCGTCGGCCCGAGCCCCGGGCATGCCGGTGGTCATGGCAACTCGAGGAGCCGGTCGCGGGCCCGCTCGACCAGGGCCTCGAACACCGGCGCGCCGACGTCCTTGCCGGGGACGGGGGAGAAGGTCACCTGCGCAAGGTACCGCCCGACCCGGGCCACTCCCATCCAGTAGGACACGCGCCGGTGCGCGGTGACCTCGACCTCGACCCGCCACAGCCCGTACGACGACCCGTGGCTGCTGTGCGCGACGACCCGGGCGTGCCGCACCCGCGCGCCGAGGTCCGACCGCGAGCACGCCGCCATCCGCCTCTGCACCCGGTGCAGCGCCGCGGTCGCCCGCCCACCGCCGGCGAAGGCACCATAGGTCTCGCTCAGGCCGAATCGCTCCGGCAGCCGCGCCTGGGGCACCAGGAAGGTGCGCGTCACCGCGCGACGGGCGCCGAGGGCGTGGAAGTCGGTGCGGTCGCACGGGGTCGCGGCGACGTTGCTGCGCGTCGCGGTCGGTCGGGTGCCGACCCAGGGGCGGGCGAGGTGGTCGACGAACGGCAGGTCCGCGGTGGCCAGCATCCCGACGCGCTCCCCGCCGACCCTCGGCAGGCTGGGCACCAGTCGGGGTGGCGCCGAGGTGCACGTGCCGGCGTCGTCGGCTCCACAGAGGCGCTGCACCGCGGTGGCCAGGTCCGCGCTGGTCGCGTGAGGACCGACGGCGCCGCCCCGCCGGGTCTGCAGGACCGTCAGCGTGGTCACCGCCCCGCTGCGGGCCACGCCCACGTCGTACCAGCGGTGCCCCGCCAGGCGCAGGGTCAGCACTCGAGCCGCGTCGCCGAGTCCGGAGACCCGGAAGGCCGCGACGAGCTGGGCGTGGGTGCGGGTGCAGTCGGCGTACCAGCGGAGCATGGTCGCGTAGGCCGCGGCGGCGGCAGCCCGGGTGCGCGAGACCTCGACCGTCTGCACCGCGCTGCGACGGGGGCGACCGGTGGCGTCGAAGGTCCGCACGAAGGCGGCCAGGCCGTGCGGGTCGGCGAACCGGGTGGCCTGGCACGCGGTGTTCAGGCCGGTGCCGCCGCTGTTGTCGCTGGTGCTCCACACCACCCAGTCGTTGCGCGGCGCGGCCCTGCGGAGCTGGTCGGCGTCGAGCAGCATCGCCTCGGTGACCGGGTGCGGCGAGGCGGCCGCCTGCTGGCCGTCGGAGGGCCGCGAGCGCGCGGGGGCGTGCGGCGGAGCGGTGATCGCGCCGATGAGCGGCAACGCGGCCGACGGGCCCGGCC
>DATDNR010000082.1:0-36002 GCA_036518175.1 Marmoricola sp. | reverse complement strand
GGCTTCATCGAACCGCCAGCGATACGGGAAGATCTCCGCCTCTGCCCAAGCCTGGTCCTCGGCGATCCTGGCAAGCAGGAACTCCGGCAGCGTCATGCCGTTCACCCCTTCGATCTCATCGCCACCCCGGCAAGGACCCGTCCGGTACCCGCGCCGACTCGACCCGTGCGCTGAAACGTAAGGATTCGGCCCGTATACGCCCCGATGCGTCGGGGAACGATATATCTGTCGTCGCCCATGGGAATCTAGCTCCCCCGTTCCCGTGGTCGGCGGCCAGCCGCCCCGTCACCACGGCGCACCTGCTGACATCCCCCCGGGGCGGGGCGGCCCCACAACCACGGCGGCGCGGACGAGGGACCCGCGCCGCCGTCGTGACGCCGTAGCCAAGCCCGGACCCGCGCGGCTACCCTGACCGTCCCGAGACCGGGGGGCATCACCTCCAAGGATCAGCCCTCGGTTGCACCGCCGCCCCTCAGTCAGCCACCTGGCTGAGGGGCGGCTTGTCTCCCTACCCGGGGGGAGCGTAGGCGCTGCTACCAGACATATGGCCCGAAATCGTGATCGAGATTAGGCTGTCGTTCCAGCCGGGGAGGGCCGTCTCCGGTGGCGTTACTGCGAAGCAACACCGGATACGACCCCCGATCCTCGACGTCGTTCGCCCTGCCACACGTTCGGACCGACCCCCTCGCCACGGGCACATCGGCCCCCGATATTCTGGGTGGCAGGTCGCTTCCCTCCCAAGCCCTCCCCGGGAAAAGAGCGCGACCTCGTCCCGCCCCTCGGCAGAGCGCCGCTGTCACAGCCGCCGGCGGGCGGGACACCTGGGCCGCCACCCGAAGGATCCGCCGGACCGGCAGAGACGGCCCGCCGCTTCCTCAGCACCCCCCGCTCCAGGAAGAGGCGGGCACCTTCCATCGCTGCCCCAGAAAGATGCTGCCAACTACAACCTTCCCCGCTAGGGTTCCGCTCGGCACTCCACATAAACGATGCTGTGCCGCAACCCGATCGTCGCCCGCCAGCACGCCTCCCCCGGGCAAGCTGGCGGGCGACCTGCGTCGGGTGAGGGCTGCCGGCTGAGGGGGCGGTTTCACTGCTGGCGTCTCGGGTACGGGCCGACGTCTCGTCCGCTGGTGCCCAGTCCCCCGGCGGGCGAGGCCACACTGGGAACATGCCCGAGCCGCGGATCTACGATCCCGCCGAACGTCATCGAAGTGCTCATCGACGGCACCTGGTACCCCGGCGAGCTGCGCGCCTGGCTCCCCAACGACGACGGCACCTGGCGCGCCAACGTCGGCTACAACACCGGCCCCGGCGAGACCCGACTCGCCACAGTCGACGCCAACGAGGTCAGGCTGGCGGGCGAGGAGTGAGAGCGGCTCCGGGGCTATGACGGTTCCGCGGCCAGCAGGCGGTCGATCTGCCCTCTTGACAGTCGGGCCTCGCAGCCGTTCGCCGCCTCGATCAGTTTGCCGAGTAGGTGCAGCTCGTCGGCCAGCTCGACGTCGATCAAGTCCACGACTAGGGGATCTCTTCGCGGGCACACCTGCGACACACTTCCGACGAGTTGGTCACACATCCGACAATTCGGTATGAATAACCCAGAATGACTAGCCCGGTATGGCCCGGGGAAAGGCAACGGGGACGCGGCGGTCGCCTCGTCACCGTACCAATCTGACACCTCCGGCAGGGGGCAGGTCGTGGGTTCGATCCCTGGGGCGTCCACCCGAAGTTGGCCCCTGCGCGAAGCGCTCCTGCGCCAGTGCGAGGTCGGTGTGGCGTTGTGCGAGGCCGACGGCACCCTCGCGGCGATCAACCCCACACTGGAGGCCATGCTGGGGACAGAACTCCGGCCCTCCAATCCCGAGGAGTGGGCTCGCGCCTTCTACCTCTACGACGAATCCGGCGAACAGCCGCTCCCCCCGTGCGGCGACCCCCTCGCTCGAGCCGTCCGCGGCGAAAAGGTCATCGACCAGCTGGTCGCAGTCCGACCCCCAGGACAGCCAACTCGCTTCCTTCGCCGCAAGCCACCCGCGTCCACGAAAGCGAAGGAGCTCTTGCAGGAGCGGTCGTCTTCGTAGCTGATGCCACCAGCGAGGTCACTCAGCGTCGGGAACTCGACGTGCTTCGGGAACACTGGTGGAGACCGTCAACCACGAGTTGCGCACCCCAGTAGCCGTGGTGAAAGGGCACGTCGAACTGCTGCAGGAGTCTCGTGACTGCCTCCCACCCACCGCGCAATGGTCACTCGAAGCGATCACTCGAGGCGTCCAGCGTCTGGAAACCGTGCTCGCCTCCATCCGCGAACTTGCCGACCGAACCGCCCGACACTGACTCGGACTCGACGCCCCTGCGGGCGACTGAACCGAGCGCATGAGCTCGTGGACGTCCTGGTCAGACGATCTCGCAGCGCTAGCCTGCGCACCTGACCTAGACGCCGCCGCGACGGTTCCTGACCCACAACCAGGTCGCCGAGGAACTTGCCACGACGAGGGCCCAGGTGTAGGCACTCATCCGCGGCGGTGGTCTGCCTGCCATCAAGATCGGCGGGCCGCGGGCAGTGGAGGGTCGAACGCGCACGGCTCCAGTGGTTACATCACCCAGGCGTACGACGAGACTCAGCGCTGGCTCGACGGCCACCCGTTTACTGGAGAGGCGACCGAGGAGCCGGAGGCCTGATGGCGCACATCTGCGCGGTACCCGGCCGGGCTATATGCGTGCCTCGGTCCGCCACACCACGGCGATAAGTAGGGAGAAGTCCTAGGAGCTTTCACGCAATGGGTTCGGAACCGCCATTGGCAGATACGCGCAGGATCTTCATGGACTTGCGGGTTGTGCCGTCCGGTCGCTCTATCTGTGCAACGCGCACCGTCAATAAAACGCTGGCACCGACATGCCACCTGGCGGCCACGGATGGATCCAGTTCGCTTGCGTCCATACGCACGTCTTCGTCGCCTACCTCCACGAGCCAACGTTCACGGTCGCTCACCGTGCGGAGGACCCCCTGAACTTGTTGCTCTTCCGCATCCAGCCCGCGGCCGGCGACAAACTGACTGATCCACTTCGCGCCCGAGGGCGTCACGCTCGCCCTGACGGTGGGCGCCTCAGGTTCGGCCCAACTGGCATCCAGGGTGATGTTTGCCCGCTCTAGCACCTGAGCTAAAGCACTAAGGGCTCCACCCACGCGCGGACCGAGGTTGCGCAAATCAGCCGATAGCGCGTCCGTGTCGGCCGCGTCGACGTTGGCCGCATGTCGCAGGAGCGAAATCAGTTGACCGGCCGCACGATCGGCAAGGGGGCGCGCTCGCTCGACCATGGGAATGTCGCCTTCCGGCTCGGTCTCTGGCAGTGGATCAGCCTTTGGCTGGAGGTGAAGCACAACTGACCCCGGCTGGGGGGACGCGTTCAGGACGAGCGCTGTGCGCTGAAGGACATCTATGGGAAGCGAGCCTCGCAAAGTCTTTACGTGCTCGAGAGCGGCGCCGGTGGCGGCAACCGCCTTTTGCCATGCCGTCGCGATTGCGCCCACCGCGTTCAAGTCAGCGCTGTTCATTTCGACGCCGACACCGCGCAAGCGCAGGTCGCCTTCAGATGCCAGCGAACGGGCACTAATGGTGTTGTTTGCGATAAACGCCTCGCGGCCGAGTCGCCCCCAGTCACCCCTCGCAGGTGGAACGAGGTCGTCAGGTATGGGCTCGGAAGCGCGCTCCAGGTACCAGTCCAAGGTGCGATCATCGGTACCCATCGACGATCACCTCCAAGTACCCGCGCCGTGGCATTGAATCTAGCCGCTTGTCCGGGTCCTTGGCGCGGACCCAGAGGTCGTCCCAGTAGCCGCGATCCTCAAGATAGGAGCGAGCGCCGACAGGGCGCTCGGGTCCAGGAGTCGGGACCCATTCAAGGATGTATGAGTCGATGGGCACGCGGTAGACGCGTTTGGCAAGCCCCCGCGTCGCCACGTAAACGAACCAAATCTGTTTGAGGTCACCGGTCGCTGACACCGCTGCCAAGTGGTCGGTGTCGATGACGTACAAACAATCGATGTCACCTGGAACGGCCTTCTCGGAGAAGAAACTGCCAGACAGCCAGCAGGCCGCGACCTCTCCAACGATACTCCGGAGAACACCAGTGAATGCTGTCCACTCGTTCCAAATTACCCGTCGCGGGTCTGCCGGGTCGACGGGAACGTATGCAGCCTCCACTTCAGGCAGGTTGCAGACCCATCGCCCCATTGGCAGACAGCGTCCAGCGAGAGCAGGCGCGCTCATGAAGCCCGATCCTTCCACTTGCCGACTGCAAGCACTCCGGACGTTACCGACACGGGGCTGGGCACCGCAGTCGTTCGGATCAGACGGGATGCCGCTCTGTCGGCGCCGTGCGGCAGGCTCCCCGCATGCTCACTGTCCGCGAAACGATGACTCTCGAGATGGAGCGCCGGCGCTGGAAGTACGACGGCGCGAAGGCCGCGGCGATCCGGCAAACCTTCGATGAGACGCCGACGCACTACTACCAGCGGTTGAACGCTCTCCTCGACCGGCCCGAGACCCTTGCTCACGACGCGCAACTGGTCTACCGGCTCCGCCGGCTGCCTGACCGTCGTCGCGCAGCCCGTCGTGGGGCAGCACGTGGGGCAGTCAGCCGCCCTGTCCGACCCTGAGCGACCTTACGCCGACGCCTCGAAACCGGCTCTGACCTGCCCAAACGCCGATTGGCCCCGGCCTGCCCTGACTTGACCTGATCGGCTTAGACGGATTATGAGCCCTCTGCTCTGACCGGCTGAGCTACCGCCCCGGCGAGGGGAGCCTACCGGCGATCGGGCGGCAGGCCCTGTGAGGGCCCTCAGCCGCCGCGGCGCGCCTTGCTGTGCCGGGGTTTCTTCGCCCGGCGGTCGGGGCCTGGCCGTGAGCCGTCAGTCCGGCGATCGGTCTTGCCGCCGCGGTCTCGCCTGAGGTCGATCGGCACACCGGCGACCCGGGTGCGGGCGAGCGCCGCCAGCGTGTCCTCACCCAGGTCGGCCGGCAGCTCCACGAGCGAGAAGGTGCTGCGGATGTCGATCCGGCCGAAGTCCGCGCGGTCGAGCCCGCCCTCGTTGGCCAGCGCGCCCACGATCTGCCGGGGCTCGACGCGGTGCTTGCGCCCGACGGCGATCCGCCACGACACCAGGTCGCCGCTCCCCCGCCTGCGGGGCGCCGGCTTCTCGGGGAGGCTCTCCTCGAGCAGCAGCGGCTCACCGTCCTGCGCGAGCACCGCGATGGCCGCGGCGACGTCGACCGCCGGCACGTCGTGCTCGCGCTCGTAGGCCAGCACCAGCTCGCGGAACGTCTCCAGCTGGCTGTCACCGAGGGCGCCGGTGATCGCCTCGGTGAACTTCGCGACCCGGCTGGCGTTGACGTCCTCGACGGTGGGCAGCGGCATCTCCTCGAGGCGGCTCCGGGTCGCCTTCTCGATGGCACGCAGCAGATGGCGTTCCCGAGGCGTGACGAACGAGATCGCCGCACCCGCCCTGCCCGCGCGTCCGGTGCGGCCGATGCGGTGCACGTAGGACTCGGTGTCGGTGGGGATGTCGTGGTTGACCACGTGACTGACCCGTTCCACGTCGAGCCCCCGGGCCGCGACGTCGGTCGCGACCAGGATGTCCAGCCTCCCCTTGCGCAGCGCCTCGATGGTGCGCTCCCGCTGCTGCTGGGCCACGTCGCCGTTGATCGCGGCAGCGGAGAATCCCCGGGCACGCAGCCGCTCGGCGAGCTCCTCGGTCGCCTGCTTGGTGCGCACGAAGACGATCAGGGCGTCGAAGTTCTCGACCTCGAGCACCCGGGTCAGCGCGTCGAGCTTCTGCGCATGCGCCACCATCGCGTAGCGCTGGGTGACGTTGGCGGCGGTCGCCGTGCGCCCCTTGACGGTGACCTCGACCGCCTCGGGCGCGTGCGTGCGGGCGATGCGCCGGATGGCCGTCGGCATCGTCGCGGAGAACAGCGCCACCTGCTTCTCCGCAGGCGTGTGGCCCAGGATCTGCTCGACGTCCTCCGCAAAGCCCATGTTGAGCATCTCGTCGGCCTCGTCGAGCACCACGAAGCGCAGCGCGGAGAGGTCCAGCGTGCCCTTCTCGAGGTGGTCCATCACCCGACCCGGGGTGCCGACCACGACGTGCACGCCGCGGCGCAGCGCGGACAGCTGTACGCCGTAGCCCTGACCGCCGTAGACGGGGAGCACGTGCACGCCACGGAGCCGGGCGGCGTAGCGCTCGAACGCCTCGGAGACCTGCAGCGCGAGCTCGCGGGTCGGAGCCAGCACCAGCGCCTGCGGAGCCTTCGTCGCCACGTCGAGACGGCTCAGGATCGGCAACGCGAACGCGGCCGTCTTGCCGGTGCCGGTCTGCGCGAGGCCGACGACGTGCCGACCCGCCAGCAGTGGCGGGATGGCCTGTGCCTGGATCGGCGACGGCATCTCGTATCCGACGTCGCGCAGTGCCGTCAGCACATGGTGGTCGAGCCCGAGGGCGTCGAAGGAGGTCGCTTGCTCATCGGGCACCCGGCAATGCTACGGGTGGAGCACAGCGATCAACGAAGCGGCGGATCGTCCAGCAGCCCCTCGGGCCGGACCGGCAGGATCGTCGCGGTCGGCTCCCCGACCGGGCTCGTGGCGGACGCCTCCTCGACCGCGGGCACCGGCCGTCCCAGGACCGCTCGCAGCGCGACGGCGAGGTAGACAGCGCCCAGGCCGGTCACGACCGCCACGATGCCGATGATCGCGTGGAAGTCCAGCACCGCGACCAGGCCCGCCCCGACGGCGAGGGAGAGTGCCTGCGGCGCGCCCATCAGCGTCTCGACGGCAGCCGAGGCCCGGCCCATCAACCGTTGCGGCGTACGACGCTGCAACAAGGTGGTGAGGGCGACGAACAGCAGCGGCAGGGAGTAGCCGCTCACCGCCATGGCCACCATCACCACGCCGAGCGTCGAGGTCAGCGCGATCGCACCGGCCGCAGCCGCGAGCAGCGCCAGGCCGACCGCCTCGACGGCCGGCTCGCCCAGCCGACGCACCCACCACGAAGTGGTGAGCCCCCCGGCGATCGCGCCCACCCCCTGCACGCTGACCAGCACGCCGACGAAGGTCACCGGCTTGCCGTAGAAGTCCAGCAGCGCGTAGATGGACGCCTCGAGGTAGCCGAGCACGAGCAGGGTCAGCGCGAACGCCACGAGGGAGTGCTTCAGGTAGCGCTCGTGCACGAGGTGGCGGACACCGGCGGACATCTCGGTGAACCAGTGGCCCGCACCGCGCTGCGGCGCCTGCTCGCGCACCGCGATGGTGGCGATCACGGCAGCGGCGACGGCGAAGGACACCGCGTCGACGACCGCGACCGCGCCCCCGCCCAGCCAGCCGAACAGGGCCGCGCCGGCCAGCGGACCGACCAGCCGATAGCCCTCCTTGACCGTCTGCAGCGACGAGTTGGCCCCGACCAGCAGCTGCTCGGGCAGCATCTCCTTGAGCAGGCCGTTGAGCGCCGCCGGGAGCACCACGAAGGAGATGCCGTAGAGGAACGCGACGGTGTAGACGATCCAGACGTCCCTCGCGTCGTGGACCAGCAGCAGCGGCAGCACGACGACCGCAGAGGCCAGGTTGCCCCACACCAGCAGCGGCTTGCGGCGGATCCGGTCGAGGAGGACGCCGTACGCCGGTGCGACGAGTGCCGGGAGCACCATCCAGAAGAAGGTGAGTCCGGCCGCGCCGTTGGAGCCGGTGATCTGCTTGACCCACATCGAGAGCACGAGCAGCATCACGGCGTCGCCGAACATGCTGGTCGACAGTCCGGCGAAGAGCCGGCGGAACCCCGGCTGGGCGAAGGCCTGCCTCACCGCGTGCC
This sequence comes from Marmoricola sp., assembly GCA_036518175.1. Classification (GTDB taxonomy): domain Bacteria; phylum Actinomycetota; class Actinomycetes; order Propionibacteriales; family Nocardioidaceae; genus Marmoricola. Next base: position 28,147 of record DATDNR010000082.1, on the reverse strand, counting down.
CTCCTCCGGCGTCGGGTCGGCGATGCCGTAGGTCGGCACGCCCCAGGCCATCACCGCGCACAGCCGGGACCCGGGCGGCCGCTTGGACGGGTCCGTGTGGCGGTCGAGGCGCTCGAGGAGGAGGTCCTGCACCTTATCGTTCAGCTCGCGCAGCTCCGCCGCGGTCAGCCACAGCTCACTCTGGGTGACGTCGGCGGCCTCCTGCCAAGTGGGATCGTCCGAAGCGAGGTGCTCCTGGGCCGCGACGAGCCGGTCGACCTCGCGCTGCAGGAACATCCGGCTCAGCGCTCGACCCGCGAGCATCGCCTCGGGCTCACCACTGTTGCTCCAGCTGTAGCCGAGGCTGGTCGCCTGCCAGGGGCGCTGCCGACCCCGGCCGCCCGCACTCTCCTCCACGTAGCCGTGCTCGGCGAGCTTGCGCAGGTGCCAGGAGCAGTTCGCGGGGCTCTCGTCGAGGCGTTCGCCCAGCTCGGTGGCGGTCATCGCTCCGTGCACGTTGAGCAGCTCGATGATGGCGATCCGCACCGGGTGCGCGAGTGCCCGCAGGTCTCGCGGGTCGCTGATCCGACGTTGCTGGTCCGGCATGGTTCGAAACTAACCTTTCGAAAGGGTTGTTGCCAAGTGACCGACCCCGGCGTCCGGTGGCATGCTGACGCCATGACCGAGAACGCCGCCGAATCCTCGCCCCGCCCCGCACCGCTCGAGCCGCTGCCTGAGGACTGGCAGAGCGCGCTGTGCATCGTGGCCCATCCCGACGACATGGAGTTCGGCGCCGCGGCCGCGGTCGCCCGCTGGACCGGCCAGGGCAAGCGGGTCGTCTACTGCATGGTCACCAGCGGCGAGGCCGGCATCGACGGCATCGCGCCCGAGCAGAGCGGCCCCCTGCGGGAGCAGGAGGAGGTCGACTCCGCGGCCATCGTCGGTGTGGAGACCGTGGAGTTCCTGCGCCTGCCCGACGGCGTCGTGGAGTACGGCGTCCCGTTGCGGCGCGTCCTCGCCCAGGTGGTCCGCGAGCACCGCCCGGACATCGTGATCACCGGCAACTTCCACGACACCTGGGGCGGGCGCAACTACAACCAGCCCGACCACATCGCCGTCGGCCGCGCGGTGATCGACGCGGTGCGCGACGCCGGCAACCGCTGGATCTTCCGGGAGCAGGTCGAGGCGGACGGGCTCGAGCCGTGGGGCGGGGTGAAGGCGGTCTGGGTGACCGGTTCACCGCATGCCGCGCACGGCGTCGACACGACGGAGAGCTTCGAGCTCGGAGTCGCGTCGCTGCGGGCGCACAAGGCCTACATCGACGGGCTCGGGTGGGAGGACTTCGACCCCGCCGAGTTCCTCGAGGGGTTCGGACGGCAGACCGGCCAGCGGATGGGTGTCGCGATGGCGGCCGCGTTCGAGGTCATCCCGATGGGCTGGGGCGACTGACCGACGACTGCCCGTCGCCGGCCGCGCCGCAGTGAATGCCGCAGTGACTGCCGCAGTGACTGCAGCGGGGACTACTCGGTGTGCTTGTCGCTCTGCTGCCCGCCGGCGCCGACCCAGACGGTCTTGAGGTTGCAGAACTCCCGCATCCCGTGCGCCGAGAGCTCGCGGCCGTAGCCGGAACCCTTAACCCCGCCGAACGGCAGCTCGGGGTAGGAGGTGGTGTTGCCGTTGATGAACACCGCGCCGGCCTCGAGGTCGCGCACGAACCGCTCGATCTCGTCCTCGTCGTTGGTCCAGGCGTTCGACCCGAGGCCGAACTCGGTGACGTTGGCCAGCTCGATCGCCTCGTCGATGTCGTCGACGACGTAGAGCGACGCCACCGGGCCGAAGGCCTCCTCGCGGTAGAGCCGCATCTCCTCGGTGATGTCGGTGATCACCGTCGCCGGGTAGTACCACCCCGGCCCGTCGATCCGCTCGCCACCGCAGAGCACCCTCGCCCCGCGCTTGACCGCGTCCTCGACCAGTTCCTCGACGTCGGCGCGGCCCTGCTCGGAGACCATCGGCCCCATGTCGGTCTCCTCGGCCATCGGGTCGCCCACCTTGGTCGAGGACATCTGCTCGACGAACAGCTCGGTGAAGCGGTCGGCCACGTCGCGGTGCACGATGAACCGCTTGGCGTTGATGCACGACTGGCCGTTGTTGAGCAGTCGGGCGTTGGTGCCCACCTCGGCGGCCTTCTCCAGGTCGGCGCTGGGCATCACGATGAACGGGTCGCTGCCGCCGAGCTCGAGCACGGTGTGCTTGATCTCGTCACCGGCGATCGATCCGACCGAGCGGCCGGCGGGGCCGCTTCCGGTCAGCGTGGCAGCCACCACCCGCTGGTCGCGCAGCACCTTCTCGACCTTGCCCGAGGAGATCAGCAGGGTCTGGAAGCAGCCCTCGGGGAAGCCCGCGTCGCGGAAGAGCTCCTCGAGGAACAGCGCGGTCTGCGGCACGTTGGAGGCGTGCTTGAGGAGGCCGACGTTGCCGGCCATCAGGGCGGGGGCGGCGAACCGGATCACCTGCCACAGCGGGAAGTTCCAGGGCATCACCGCCAGCACCGGCCCGATGGGCTGGTACCGGCCGTAGGCGCGCACCGCCCCGACCGCCTCGCCGTCCGTGGGCTCGTCGGCGAGGTACTCCGCGGCATGGTCGGCGTAGTGGTGGCAGGTCTTCGCGCACTTGGTGACCTCGGCCTTGGCCGCCACCAGCGTCTTGCCCATCTCGGTGGTCATCATCCGGCCGACCTCCTCGACGCGCTCCTCGAGGATCTCGCCGGCCCGGTGCATCCAGCGGCTCCGGTCCTCCATGCTGCTCAACCGGTAGTCGGCGTAGCAGCGCGCCGCAGTCGCGAGCTTCTGCTCGAGCTGCTCGTCGGTGGTCTCGTCGAAGGTCGCCAGCGTCTCGCCGGTCGCCGGGTTCACGGTCTCGATCGCCATGCCCTCAACCTACCCGGCGCACCAGCCCCTTGGCGCGGTCGCGGGCGCGCGAGAGCAGCCGCACGCCCCGTGACTCCCGGAGCACGGCCGGGCTGAGGTGCGGCCGGGCACGGCACTCGCGCAGCTCCCGGCGCAGCCGGGCCACCTCCAGCAGCAGCTCGGCGATCGCCTTCGGGCCGAGCTCGGCAAGCTCTTCGGCGGTCACCAGGTCGGGCGGCAGCTCCCCGGGCGGTGCCAGCACCGGCCGCAGGTCGTCCAGCGACCCGTGCAACCGGACGCCGGAGGCCTCGAGGTGGCCGGTCCAGCGAGCGGTCAGGGCCTCGACGCGCTCCTGCCAGTCGGCGGTCAGCGCGGGCCGCCGGGAGGTGCGTGGGCTGAGCACGCTCTGGGTGAACCAGTGCTTGACCACCGGCCCGTAGTCCGGCTGCACCAGCCGGCCGGCGAGCGCCTCGTTGGTCGCCCGCAGCAGGGCGATCTCGACCACGCCGAGGGACTCGTTGCTCGGTGGGCCGGGGTCGACGTCGAGGTCACCGGGGATGCCCACCGCCTCGGCGAAGCGGCGCCAGAGCAGCTGCGGGTCGGCTCCAGGTGGGGGGCCGAGCACGACGTGGGTCCGTTCGGGCGGCACCACCGCGCCCCACCGGCGCAGCACGTCCACGAGGTCCTGGCTGCGCCAGAAGTGCGTCTTCTTCCGGTCTGCGTCCCACTCCGGCAGCACCCGTTCGGCCATCGTGGTCGCGAAGTCCTCACGGCTGCCGTTCTTGGCGTTCTCCTGCCACCATGCGGGCAGCTGGCGGCCGATGTCACGCACGGTCACCACCACGTGCAGCTCGACGTCGGCGAGGTCATCGGCGACCCGGCGGATCTGGGCCGGCTGGGCTGCGGAGAGGATCTCGTGGCCCATCACGGTCGGTCCCGGGAACTGCCGCGCCTCCTCGCACAGTCGCTCCCAGGTGCCGTCCACCTGCTCGGGGGTGACGCCCCAGTAGCGGTGGGACCGGCGCAGCTCGATGGCGGCGTGGAACTGCGTCGCCGGACTGTCGCCGGGGTAGAGCACTCCGTGGGAGCGGAGCAGCTCACGATTGCGGCGCAGCACGCGCTGCAGGAAGGTGGTGCCGGTCTTCGGCAGGCCGATGTGCAGGAAGACCGGGCCCGCTCCCCCGCCGCCGTCCGCGCGCTCGAGCCCCATCACAACCCCACACCCGTGCTGACGGCATCCTTGCTCCCCCGGTTGGACTCGAACCAACAACCCTTCGGTTAACAGCCGAATGCTCTGCCAATTGAGCTACAGGGGATCGCGCGCCGCAAAGACTAGCAAGGCGCCCCGCGGCGGAGCGAATCGGGCGAGCGTGTCCGGGGGCTACTCTCCGACCTCGGTTCGCGCCTCGCGCAGGGCGGCTTCCGCCAGCCGCGCCACCTCGGGATCGTCCGGGTCGATGCCGGTGTCGTACTCGTGCATCCAGCGCAGCTCACCGCCGGCGGGATTGCGCCGAGCGATCACGCTGAACCCGCGGCGTCCCTGCACGGTGACCCGCCGCTGCAGCACCACGCTGCCGGTGACGCGCTCGCGCACCAGCTGCAGCAGCTGGCGCGGTTCCTCCATCGAGAAGGAGTACGACGCCCGTGGCCGGCCGAACTCGCCGACCTCGTCGATCCGGAAGCGTTCTCCGTCCCGGTCCCAGCCGGCCGACTCGACCTCCTCCCAGGGCAAGGAGGTGACCTCCCGGCCGGACGCGCCCGCCGGGACGACGACGAGCCGCGTGCGGGTGCCGATCAGCCAGCTCCCGTCGCGGGCCTGCGCATGCGCCAGCGGTCGTTCGCCGCGCTCCAGCCCGGCACGGGCGTGCACCTCACCGGGCACCCCGGACGCGCGTCCGAAGCCCCTCACTGCGCCTGCAGGGCGAGCTCACGCAGGGTCCGGCGGTGCTGCTCCAGGGCCACCAGCTCGCCGAACATCCGGTTGTAGTCGGCCGGTTGCTCCACCGGGTTGGTGCGCTGCAGCCGGGACTTCAGGTCGGCGATGCGCCGCATCGCCGTCAGCTCCCGCAGCCGGTTGACGTGCTGCCCGGCGTAGGCCCCATCCGGCTCCTTGGCGGTCAGCAGGGGCTCGACCGCCAGCGCGCTGAGCAGCGAGCGCACCCGCTCGTCAGCCGTCGCCTCCTGCAACCGCGTCACCCACTGCGGGTCCGCCATGGCGACACCGCCGGCACGGTCGACCGCGTCCCACACCGCCCGGTAGGCGCCGTGGGTGAAGTCCTCGCCGTCCACGTCGTCGACCAGCCGGCCGACCAGCTGGGGCCGCTGCACGACGAGCTTGAGCGTCTCGCGCTCGATGGCGTAGCGCTGGTCGCGGGGGTCGGGCAGCTCGGCCAGCGGGGCGGGGCGACGGTCGGGCTGTGTCGTCGTACTCTCCCCTGCGCGGGCCGCGGCGCGGCGCACCTCCCGCCGGGCGTCGTCGGGGTCGATGCCGAGCATGCCGGCCAGCTCGCGGGCGAAGGCGTCGACCTTGGCGCGGTCGCGGATGCTGGTGACCAGCTTGGCCGCCGCGCGCAGGGCGTCGACGCGACCGTCGGCACGGTCGAGGTCGAAGCGGTTGACCACGTTGCCCAGCACGAACCGGTAGAGGGGGATCCGCCGCGCGACGAGCTCGCGCACCGCCGCCTCGCCCTTCTGCAGACGCACGTCGCAGGGGTCGAGGCCGTCCCGCTCGATCGCGACATAGGTCTGGGAGACGAACTGCTGGTCGCCGGCGAAGGCACGCAGCGCGGCCTTCTGCCCCGCCTCGTCGCCGTCGAAGGTGAAGATCACCTCGCCGCGGAAGTCCTCGTGGTCGTGCAGCAGCCGGCGGATCACGCGGGCGTGGTCGTCGCCGAAGGCGGTGCCGCAGGTGGCCACCGCCGTCCTGACCCCGGAGAGGTGGCAGGCCATCACGTCGGTGTAACCCTCGACGATCACGGCCTGCGTCGTGCGCGCGATCTCACGGCGCGCCAGGTCGATGCCGTAGAGCACCTGGGACTTCTTGTACAGCGGCGTCTCGGGCGTGTTGAGGTACTTCGCCTCGATGCGGTCGTCGTCGAAGAGACGGCGGGCACCGAAGCCGATCACGTCACCGCTGGTGTCCCGGATCGGCCACATCAGCCGGCCACGGAACCGGTCGTAGAGCCCGCGCCCCTCGGCGACCAGGCCGGCGGCGACGAGCTCCTTGTCGGCGAACCCCTTCTGGCGCAGGTGGCGCAGCAGCTCCTCGCCCCCGCGCGGGCTGAACCCGACACCGAAGGTCTCGGCGGCAGCCTGGTCGAAACCTCGCTCGTCGAGGAACTGCCGGGCGGCGAGCGCCGCCGGCGTGGCCAGCTGGCCGACGTAGAACTCCGCGGCGACCTTGTGCGCCTCGATCAGCCGCGGCCGTTGCGGGCCGCCACTGGGCCGTGCCGGACCGCCCTCGTCGTAGCGGAGCTGGACCCCGGACTTCTCCGCGAGCCGCTCGACGGTCTCGGTGAAGCCCAGGCCGTCCATCTCCATGACGAACTTGATGACGTCGCCGCCGGCTCCGCAGCCGAAGCAGTAGAAGACGCCCCGGCTGGGGGTGACGTTGAAGCTCGGTGACTTCTCGTCGTGGAAGGGGCACAGACCCTTGAGGTTGCCGCCACCGGCGCTGCGCAGCGTGACGTACGACGACACCACGTCATCGATGCGCGTCCGCTCACGGACCTCGGCGATGCTCTCCTCACGGATCCGGCCAGCCACGGCGAGGAGTCTACGTCCGGGCGCCCGCGCCGGTACCGTCTCCTCCACAAGGGTGGAGCGGAGGTGGGACGTGTCGGTCGTCGAGCGCATCGACCGCACCCAGCGGCACCACCCGTGGCTCGGCCTCCCGCTGGCGATCTTCTACAAGTTCTTCGACGACATGGGCAACTACCTCGCGGTGCTGCTCGCCTACTACGCGCTGATCGCCATCGTGCCGCTGCTGCTGCTCGGCTCGACCCTGCTCGGGTTCGTGCTGATCGGGCACCCGAAGCTGCAGGAGGACCTGCTCGACTCGGCGCTCGGCCAGGTGCCGGTCATCGGGGAGCAGCTGCAGGTGCCGGGCTCGTTCAGCGGAGGCCTGGGCGGCGTGCTGATCGGGGTGCTCGGCTCGCTCTACGGCGCCCTGGGCGTGGCGCAGGCGCTGCAGTACGCCGGCAACACCATCTGGCACATCCCGCGCAACAGCCGGCCGAACCCGTTCCTGGCCCGCGGCCGCTCGCTGCTGCTGGTCGGCACCGCGGGGTCGGGGATGCTGGTCGCGGTCGTCGGCATCGCCGTGCTCCACGGGCTCGTGCTCGACACCCTGGTCAGCAAGCTGCTGATCGGGCTCGCCGGCGTGGTCGTCTCGACGCTGGTGCTGCTGGTCGCCTTCCAGCTGGCCCAGAACAAGCGGGTGCCGTGGGGGCAGCTGGTGCCCGGAGCCCTGCTGGCGTCGATCGGGCTGCAGGCGCTGCAGAACCTCAGCTACGTCTACGTCGACCACGTCATCTCGCGGGCGAGCACCACCAACGCGATCTTCGCCGCGATCCTCGGCCTGCTCGCCTACCTCTACCTCGCCGCGGTGCTGGTGGTCTTCTCGATGGAGCTCAACGTCGTGCACGCCGAGCGGCTCTGGCCGCGGGCCCTGCTGACCCCGTTCACCGACAACGTCTCGCTGACCGCGGCCGACCAGGAGGCCTACGCCGGGCAGGCGCAGGCGCAGCGCACCAAGGGCTTCGAGGAGATCGAGGTGCGCTTCAACGCCAGCCCGCGCGACGACGGGCGCGATCAGTAGTCGCCGGTCATCTGGTTGACCAGCGGCTCGCCGGCCGCGAAGCGCTGCAGCTGGGCGCGGACGAGCCGGTGAGCCCGGGGCCACATCGCGCTGCTGGCCCCGCCGACGTGCGGTGAGACGAGCAGGTTGGGTGCCGACCACAGGGGGTGGTGCACCGGCAGCGGCTCCGGGTCGGTGACGTCGGTCGCCGCCCAGATCCGCCCGGTGCGCAGCTCGGCGAGCAGGTCGTCGCTGACGACGATGCTGCCGCGGGCGACGTTGACCAGCAGCGCACCGTCCTTCATCCGGCGCAGGAAGTCGCGGTCGACCAGGCCACGGGTCTCCTCGGTCGCCGGCACCACGAGGATCACCACGTCGGCGTGCGGCAGCAGCTGCGGCAGCTCGGCGAGCGTGTGCACCCCCTCCCGTGCCGTGCGGGCGACCCGGTCGACGGTGGCCACCTCGAAGGGCAGCAGTCGCGCCTCGATGGCCGCTCCGATCTGGCCGTAGCCGATGATCAGCACCCGCTTGTCGGCCAGCGCCTGCAGCGGCCGGTGCGTCCACCGCTGCCGGTCCTGGGCGCGCACGAACCCGGGGATGCCGCGCAGGCTCGCCAGCGTCAGGGTGAGGGCCAGCTCGGCGGTGGAGGCGTCGTGGATGCCGCGCCCGTTGCACAGCAGCACCCCTTCGGGCACGAACGGGCGGATGTGCTCGACGCCGGCGGTCAGCGTCTGCACGACCCGGAGGCTGGGCATGTGCCGGACGAGCCTCGAGTCCGAGAGCGCGCTCTCGTAGGGCGGCACGTAGAAGACCACGTCGCGGATCGACGGCCGCGCGCGTGCGTCGTCGCCGCGGCGGTGCACCTCGTAGCGCAGACCGGCCGGCACCTCGCCGAGGTCCTCGGGGTCGAACGGCAGCCAGACGAGGGGTTCGCTCACGGTCGCGAGGCTAGTGCGCCCCCGTTCACCTCCGCGTCAGGGCCCCGCTCACGCCCGGACGGCTCACCGGCAGAGGCGGGCGTGCCAGGCCACCGCGGAGGCGTCGGTCAACGAGGCGACCTGGTCGACGACCACCCGGGCCCGGGCGGCGTCGGAGTCGGCCGCCTGGTGGTCGGCGCGGAACTGCGGGTCCAGGGTGGCGGGGGCACCGGCGAGCAGGGCGTCGTACAGCTCGGCCAGCAGCGCGCGCTGCCGGCGCATCAGCGCGACGCGTCCCTCGGCCTGCATCACGTAGTGCGCGGCGACCGACTTCAGCACCGCGATCTCGAGGACGGTGCCGTCGGGGACGACCACGTCGGCGGCGTGGCGCACCAGCGGCTGCTCCCCGAAGCGTGCCCGGGTGGCCCGCTGCACGTGGCCGCAGAAGATCCCGATGAGGTCGCTGGTCAGGTTCTTCAGCGCGGCCAGCTGCCCGCGCGAGCCGTCGTACGACGACCCCGGCCATGACGCCACCGCCCGCAGCCGGGTGAACGCCTCCTCCAGCGCGTCGTCGGAGGCGTCCGGCAGGTACCACGCCCGCGCGGTCTCCCACACCGCCGAGCGCTCAACCCGGCTGCCGAGCGCGGCCAGGTCGACCCGACCGGCCACGACGCCGTCCTCGAGGTCGTGCACCGAGTAGGCGACGTCGTCGGCGAAGTCCATCACCTGCGCCTCGACGCAGCGTCGGGGTCCGTCCACGCCGCTCCGCATCCAGGTGAAGACCGGCAGGTCGTCGTCGTAGACGCCGAACTTGCGCACGGTGCGCGGCCGACCGTCGGTGTGCCTGCCGCGCGGCTCGGCCGACAGCGCCCGCGGCCAGGGGTACTTGGTGCACGCGTCGAGCGTCGCCCGGGTGAGGTTGAGGCCGATCGAGCGGCCGTCGGCGGACGACTTCGCCTCCAGGCGGGTGAGGATCCGCAGCGTCTGCGCATTGCCCTCGAAGCCGCCGACCTCGGTGGCGAGCTCGTCGAGGGCCCGCTCGCCGTTGTGGCCGAAGGGCGGGTGGCCCAGGTCGTGGGCCAGCGCCGCGGTCTCGGCCAGGTCGGGATGACAGCCCAGCGGGTGGGCGAGGTCGCGGGCGATCTGCGCCACCTCGAGGCTGTGGGTCAGGCGGTTGCGCACGAAGTCGTCGGACTGCGGGCCGACGACCTGGGTCTTGGCGGCAAGCCGGCGCAGCGACGCCGAGTGCACCACCCTGGCGCGGTCACGCTCGAACGGCGTGCGCTCCGGCGCCGGCACCCGCTTGGCCGGCTCGGCCACCCACCGCTCCCGCGACGCGTCGTCGTAGAGCTCGTCCCACTCGGTCATCGGGCGTGAGGCTACTGCCTCACAGCCAGCCGTTGCGGTCGGCGACCAGCACCGCCTCGGCGCGGTTGGCCGCCTGGGTCTTGCCGATGGCGCTGGAGAGGTGGTTGCGCACCGTGCCCTCGGAGAGGAACAGCCGCTTGGCGATCGTGGCGACCGGGGCACCGTCGCGGGCCGCCTGCAGCACCTCGGTCTCCCGCGCGGTCAGCGGCGACTCCCCCACCACCAGCGAGTCGGTGGCGAGCGCCGGGTCGACCACGCGCAGCCCGGCGTGCACCCGACGCACCGCGTCCGACAGCCGAGCGGCCGGGGTGTCCTTGACGACGAAGCCCGAGGCCCCGGCCTGCATCGCGCGGCGCAGGAAGCCGGGGCGTCCGAAGGTGGTCACGATCAGCACCCGCACGTCCGGGAAGGCCTGGCGTACGGCGGCGGTCGCGTCGATGCCGTCCATCCCGGGCATCTCCACGTCGAGCAGGGCGACGTCGGGACGGTGCCGCTCCACCGCGCCGAGCACCTCGTCACCGGACCCGACCTCGGCGACCACCTCCAGGTCGGGCTCGAGGTTGAGCAGCGCGGCCAGCGCTCCGCGCACGAGCGCCTGGTCGTCGGCCAGCAGCAGCCGGATCACGGCACGACCACCTTCAGCGCGAACCCGGGGCGCGCGGCCTCGGTGATCACGGTGGCGCCGGCTGCGGCGGCGCGTTCCCTCAGGCCCACCAGCCCGTGGCCGCCGGCCATGCCGGGCACCGGCCCGATCCCGTCGTCACGGATCTCGACCGCGGCCGGGCTCAACCGGACGCTGCACCGGCGCGCGCTGCTGTGCCGGATCACGTTGGTGACGCCCTCGCGCACCGCCCACGCGAAGAGCTCGCGCCGGTCGGTGGGCACCTCGTCGGCGGAGTTGGGCAGGTCGGCCTCGATCTCGGCGGCGGCCAGCGCGGTACGCGCCCGGGCGATCTCCCCGGGCAGCGTCAGCTCGCGATACCCCTCCACGGCACGGCGTACGTCGGCCAGCGCGTCGCGGGAGAGCCGTTCGAGGTCGCCGAGCTCGGCCTTCGCCCGGGCCAGGTCGATGTCGACCAGCCGATTGGCCAGCTCCGCCTTGACGGTGATCACCGTCAGCGAGTGCCCGAGGATGTCGTGCAGGTCGCGGGCGAAGCGGTTGCGCTCCTCGGCCAGCGCCAGCCGGGCGTTCTCCTCACGGACGGCCAGCACCTCCAGGTTGCCGTTGATGGCCCGGGAGATGCCCCAGATCGCCAGGGTCGCCACCAGCGTGCCGAAGACGATGCCGCGGTCGGCCTGCCATCCGGGCACCAGCAGGGTGGCGGCGTACGTGCCGAGGGCGACGGTCGCGGAGACCGTCCACGCCTGCACCGAGGGCAGGCAGATGACCGCCACCACGGCGATGTAGACCGCGCACGCCGTGGCCTGCTGGCCGACGGCGAGGCAGCCCACGACCGCCAGCGCCACCAGCGTGCCGAGGATCCCCCACCGCAGCGGCACCGACGTCGGCACCCGGAAGCGGGTGTCGGGAGCACGGCGGCGCCGCAGCCGCGCGAACACGGCGAGGTAGACACCGGCGAACAGCAGCACGGCCGCCATCCCGACCCAGCCGGAGAGCTGGCCGCGGTGGTCCCAGCCCGCCTGCAGCGGCGCCAGCAGGTAGAGCAGCCAGACGCCGGCGAACGCGATCCCCCAGCGGCCGGGCCCCGTGCGGAGCGCGGTCTCCTCGGTGGAGCCGTGCGTCATGGTCGTCACGGTAGCGAGCGCTCAGACCCGCGCGGTGTCCCTGCTCATCCGCCACGCGGCACCGGCCACGAACAACGCGAACCAGGCGATCGCGTTGACCACGGCGTACCAGGGCAGCTGGTGGGTCAGCGGGGAGCGGGCGATCTCCGAGACGCCGTACATCGGTGTCCAGTAGGCGACGTGGCGCATCGCCTCGTTGTACTGGCTGAGCGGGATGAACACGCCGCCGAGGAAGGACAGCGCGGCCAGCCCGGGGCCGAGCACCTGCATGGCGTTCTCCCCCGGCACCACGTAGCCGATGAACACCCCGAGCGCCGCGAAGGTCAGCGTGCAGAAGACCGTGACCACCGCGCAGGAGACCCACACCGTCACCGGCATCTCCGCCCTGCCCTGAAAGGCGGCGAGCACGTTGACCAGCGCGATCACGAACCCGCCCATCAGCAGCGCCACGAGCGCCTTCACCAGGATGTAGCAGGCCGGGTTGAGCGGGGTCAGCCGCAGCTGACGGCTCCAGCCGAGAGCGCGCTCCATCGCCACCATGGAGCCGATCGACGCCGCGGTGAGGGCCGCGCCGTACAACGCCATGTTGACCAGGATGTAGGCAGCCACGTTGCCCGAGCCGACCTTCTGGTCGCCGTAGCTCTGGTTGGCGAAGATGAAGTACATCCCGACCGGGAAGAGCAGCGCGAAGACCACCGTGCGGCGGTTGCGCAGCATCCGGCGCACCTCGATGCCGAACAGGGTCGGGTTGAGCCCGCCGAGGGGCGGCACCCGTCGCTCGGTCGGGTCGATGCGACCGTGGTGCGTGAGGGCGCTCATGCCTGCTCTCCTTGGGGTTCGTCGTCACCGGTGAGGCTCAGGAAGGCCTCCTCGATGCCCTGGGCGGTGATCTCGAGGTCGCGCGCGTCGGTGCCGGTCAGCAGCCAGCGGGCGACCGCGTCGCTGTCCTTGGCGTGCACCAGCACCGAGTCCCCGCGCACCTCGACGCTGTCGACGCCGGCGACGGCGTGCAGCGCCGCGGTGTCCGCGTCGGGCCAGGTCGCCCGAACGGTGCGTCCGGACGCCAGCGCCCTGATCTGCGCGCCGCTGCCGTCGGCGACGACCAGGCCCTTGCGGACCAGCACGATCCGGTCGGCGTACTGGTCGGCCTCCTCGAGGTAGTGCGTGGCGAAGAGCACGGTGCGGCCCTGCGCGGCGTCCTCGCGGATCGCCTGCCAGAAGCCCCGGCGGCCCTCGACGTCCATGCCGGTGGTCGGCTCGTCGAGCAGCAGCAGCGCCGGGTCGGGCAGCAGCGCGAGCGCGAAGCGCAGCCGTTGCTGCTCGCCTCCGGAGCACTTGACCACCTTGCGGTCGGCGAGGTGGCTGATCCCTGCCCGGGCCAGCGCGTCGTCGACGTCACCGCCGGTGACGAACAGGCTGGCCATGTAGCGGGCGGTCTCCCGCACGGTGAGGTCCTTGAGCAGACCGCCGGTCTGCATCACCGCCGAGACCAGACCGCGGGCGACCGCCTGGCGCGGCGGCAGCCCGAGCACCTCGACGGTGCCGCTGGTCGGCTGCGACAGCCCCAGGACCATGTCGATGGTGGTGGTCTTGCCGGCGCCGTTGGGGCCCAGGAAGGCGACCACGTCGCCCTGCTGGATGTCCAGGTCCATGCCGCGCACCGCCTCGACGGCGCCGAAGTGCTTCGTGACCCCGCGCAGCGAGACGGCCGGTGCTCTCCGCACCCCCGTGTCGGAGAGCCCGGGCGTGATGACGGTTTCGGTCATGGCAGCAGCCTCGCGGATCCGCGCCCTGCACCCCTCACATCGGCGTCATGCAGTGGCCGTGACATTTGTCAGCTCAGAAGCCGAGCCGGCGCAGCTGCCGGGGATCGCGCTGCCAGTCCTTGGCGATCTTCACGTGCAGGTCGAGGTAGACAGGCACCCCGAGCATCGCCTCGATCTGGTGGCGGGCGGCAGTGCCGACCTCGCGCAGCCGGGCGCCCTTGCGGCCGATGACGATGCCCTTCTGGGAGGAGCGCTCGACGAAGAGGTTGGCATGGATGTCCAGCAGCGGCTTGTCCTCAGGGCGGTCCGGGCGCAGGCCCATCTCCTCCACGACCACCGCGATCGAGTGCGGGAGCTCGTCGCGGACGCCCTCCAGCGCAGCCTCCCGGATCAGCTCGGCCGCGATCACCTCCTCCGGGGAGTCGGTGAGCTCCCCCTCGGGGTAGAGCGCCGGCCCCTCCGGCAGCCGGCCGATCAGCAGATCGGTGAGCAGGTCGACCTGGGCCCCGGAGGCGGCGGACACCGGCACCACCTCGGCCCAGTCGGTGCCCGTCTCGCGGCCGAGCTCGGCGATGCGCACCAGGTGCTCGGCGAGCGCGTCGGAGGAGACCAGGTCGGTCTTGGTGGCCACGGCGAACTTGGTGGTGCGTCGCACCTTGGCCAGCTCGTTGACCAGGTAACGGTCACCCGGCCCGGGCTTCTGGTCGGCCGGGAAGCACACGGCGACCACGTCGACCTCGGCCCAGGTGGTGGTGACCAGGTCGTTGAGCCGCTCGCCGAGCAGGGTGCGCGGCCGGTGCAGGCCCGGGGTGTCGACCAGCACGAGCTGGGCGTCGGAGCGGTGCACGATGCCGCGTACGACGGTCCGCGTGGTCTGGGGTCGCGACGAGGTGATGGCCACCTTCTGCCCGACGATCGCGTTGGTCAGCGTCGACTTGCCGGCGTTGGGACGACCGACGAAGCACGCGAAGCCGGACCGGTGCACCGGCACCTCGGTCACGACCCACCCCGTGCGTCGTCGTACTCGGCCCAGATCTGCTCGTCGGACTTGCCCTCGGCCTTGCCGCGGCGGTAGATCGGCCCCGGGTCGAGCCTGCGCGCCTGCCGGCCGCGGGCGCCGCTCCAGTAACCCATCACGTCGTGGCTCCGGGAGTCCCAGCCCAGGTCGCGGCGCAGGTGCTTGCGGATGTCGCGCATCTGGGCCGACTCCCCCGCCATCCAGAAGTAGCCCGGGCCCTCCGGCCAGCTCAGCCCACGGACGACGTCGGCCAGGCGTGACCGGGCCTCGCCCGGTGGCTCCAGCCAGGTCACCGTCGCGGCCCCGCCGGCGAGGTAGTCGGGCAGCGGCCCGTCAGGGCTCTCGACGTGTGCGCTGACCGGCAGCGCGGTGGTCTCGGCGATGCGCGCGATCGCCGGCAGCGCGGTCAGGTCCCCCACGAGCACGACCCAGCGGGCGCCGGGCGGCTCGGCGTAGGACCCCTTCGGCGGTGAGATGCCGACCTCGTCCCCCACGCAGTCGGTCTGCGCCCACTCGGTCACCAGGCCCTCCTCGTGCACCACGACGTCGAGGATGAGCTCGCCGTCGGTCCACGACCGCACGGTGTAGTAGCGGGTCTGGAACTGGCCAGGCACGGTCAGCGCGACCCACTCGTCGGGCACGCCGGTGGAGGCGAAGCCCTCCAGGCCGCCCACGACGAGCCGCACCAGGTGTGCGCTCAGCCGCTCGCGGGCCAGCACCGTGCCCGGCAACGGCGCACCACCGCGTGAGGCCATCAGATGCCGAACGTGTGGCGCAGCGGGTAGCCGCTGTCCCCGTCGGCGTCGGTCCTCGTGGCCAGCACGTGGTGCAGCTGGATCTCGTTGCGCTCGAAGGCCAGCCGCGAGCCGGCCATGTAGAGACCCCACACGCGGGCGGTGCCCTCCCCGACCTCGGCGACGCACTCGTCCCAGTGCTCGGCGAGGTTGCGGCACCAGCCGGCCAGCGTCCGGGCGTAGTGCACCCGGAAGTTCTCCTCGTGCTGCACCTCGAGGCCGGCGTCCTGCACCTCGGTGATGATCCGGCCCGAACCGGTCAGCTCCCCGTCGGGGAAGACGTAGCGGTCGATGAAGGCACCGGTCTCCTGCTTGCGGTTGTGCGCCCGGGTGATGCAGTGGTTGAGCAGCCGGCCGTGCGGCTTGAGCTTGTCGCGCAGGAACCCGAAGTACGCCGGGTAGTTCGCCACGCCGATGTGCTCGGTCAGTCCGATCGAGCTGACCGCGTCGAAGTCGCCCTCCTCGACGTTGCGGTAGTCGAGGTGCCGCACCTCGGCGAGGTGGTCCAGGCCCTCCTCCTTGATCCGCTGCTGCGCCCAGGTCGCCTGCTCGCGGGAGAGGGTGACGCCGAGGGCCTGGACGCCGTACTCCCTGGCGGCGTGGCGCACCATGCCGCCCCATCCGCAGCCGACGTCGAGCAGCCGCTGTCCGCTCTGCAGGTCGAGCTTGCGGGCGATCAGGTCGTACTTGTTGGCCTGGGCCTCCTCCAGCGTCGCGTCCTCGCGCGGGAAGACCGCGCAGGTGTAGGTCATCGACGGGCCCAGCACCATCTCGTAGAAGCGGTTGGAGACGTCGTAGTGGTGGTGGATCACCTCGGCGTCGCGATGCTTGGAGTGGCGCAGGCCCTCGACGGCCCGGCGCCACCGTGGCAGGTGCTCCTGCGGCGGCGGGGCCGGCGGCCGCAGGTGGGAGATGCCCAGGCCGCGGAGCAGCGTCACGGCCTCGGTCGGGGTCGGACGGCGCAGCCGCAGCGCGACCTGGATCTCGCGCAGCGCCTCGTAGGGGTCCCCGGGGTGCACGCCGCTGACGTCGAGGTCACCGGAGACATAGGCGCGCCCGAGGCCGAGGTCGCCGGGAGCCGTCACCAGGTAGGACAGTCCGCGCTCGTTCTTCAGGTGCAGCCCGAACGGCGCATCCTCCGGCCCGCTGGCGCTGCCGTCGTAGGCCGTGAAACGCAGCGGCGCGGGCTCGGCGAGGAGCTGCTCGAAGGCCTGCGCGATGGGGATCCGGGGTGTGCTCATCGTCTGCGAACCGCCTTGTCGTAGAGGGTCATCAGTCGGTCTTCCGGGTCGTAGCGCTTCTTGACCGCGGCCAGGTTGGCCCCGTCGTAGAGCGCGTCGAAGGTGGCCTTGTCGTAGAAGGACTCGGAGTAGAGGCTCTTGTGGCCGTCGAGCTCGTGGACGCGGGCCTCGATCGCCCGGTTGAGCGGGCCCTGGTCGGCGTCGGCGCCGACGTGCACCGCGCCCCAGAAGCCCACATTGACGTAGGTGACGCCCCGTCGCAGCGGGTACGACGGCCACACCGGTGAGCTCTCCCGCAGCCGCAGCGGGCACAGCCACACCGGCCGCATGCCGATCTCGTCGTCGAACCAGTCCAGGAAGTCGCCGAGCCGGTCGACCGGCACCTCGATGTCCTGGATGACCCGCTCGCGCTTCGGCCGGCCCGCGCGACGGTCGAGGCGCTCCATCACGCCGTACTTCAGGTCCAGACCGACGAGCCGGTGGTAGACGTCGGAGCGCTTGAGCCGGCGCGGCCAGACCCGACGGACCAGCGGGTGCTGAACGCCGAAGGCGCGGCTGCACCAGAACCAGTCGGTGTCCCAGCGCCACAGGTAGTCGTGGACGGTCAGCAGGTCGCTGCGGCGCTGCTGGATCGACCGGTAGTAGATCTGCTGGCCGGTGTAGTCGCTGGGCTCCGCGCCGGCGGCGTCGTCGGTCCAGCGGGCGAGGGTCAGGTAGTACTCCCCCGGCGCGAACGCCACCCCGTCGAGCCCGTCGACGCGCTCGCCGTCCCACTCCCGGGTCTCGGTGATCCGCGCGATCGCCTCCTGCAGCGGCGCGGTGTCGTCGAAGCGCACGTGCCGCAGCGCGACGTACGCCGGCACCGCCTCGAGCTCGATCTTCAGCCGGGTGGCGTAGCCGAGCGAGCCGTAGGAGTTCGGGAAGGTCCGGAACAGCTCGGCATGCTCGTTGTCGGCCGTGGCGGTGACCACGTCGCCCGACCCGGTGATCACGTCCATCTCGAGCACCGACTCGTGCGGCAGGCCGCTGCGAAAGCTGGTCGACTCGATGCCCAGCCCGGTGACCGCGCCGCCGAGGGTGATGGTGCGCAGCTGGGGCACCACCAACGGGATCAGCCCGTGCGGCAGCGTCGCGTCGACGAGGTCCTCGTAGGTGCACATGCCCTGCACGTCGGCGGTCCGGTTCGCCGGGTCCACGGCGATGACCCCGTCGAGGGCCGAGACGTCGAGGCCCGGGGCGTGTGTCGCCGTACGGGGCCTGAAGAGGTTCGAGGTGCGCTTGCGCAGCCGCACCGGTGCGCCGGCCGGGATGGCGCGGTAGGACGCCCGGAGGCGGTCGACCGCGCGTTGGTGCTCCGTCCAGCCCTTCAGCCTCATGCATCCCAACCTATCGCCACGGGGACGCCTCACCGCCAGAAGGTTGCCATCGGCATCGCTCCTGCGGGCGGTGCTGGGGCGTTGCTCAGGTCTCCCGGGTCTCGGTCACCGTGCCCGCCGGCGTGCCGGCGTGGACGGGCACCCCGGGGCCGGCGAAGTCGCGGACCATCGCGAGGTCGACCTCGGTGACGGGCTGCTCGCCGAGCACCACCAGGGCCTCGGCCCCCTTGGCGCCGCTGGCCACGGCCATCGCGATCGCCACGCCGGTCGCGGAGACCTGCAGGTGCGGCAGGTCCACGGTGGCGCCGGCGTAGGTGCGGCCGTCGCGGTCGCGCAGCGCGGCACCCTCGCGTGCCCCGGTGCGGGCGCGCGTGGCCCGGGCGAGCACGACCAGCTTGTTGTCCTCCGCATCGAGTTCCACGGCGCCCATCGTAGGGTCGGCTCAGTGGTTGGCCCGCGACGGCTCCGGCGGCCGCTCGGGCAGCAGCGGGGCGACGGGCGTGATCAGCACGGTGCCGATCTTGTTGCGCCGTCCCTTCGCCTCCTCCGCCTGGAGCAGCAACCCGCTCACCTGCACCACCGAGCCGGGGATCGGCACCCGGCCCAGGTGTTTGGCCATCAGGCCGCCGACGGAGTCCACCTCGTCGTCCTCCTCGACGTCGATGCCCTCGAAGAGCTCGTCGAGGTCGTCGGCGGGGTAGCGCGAGGAGACCCGGACCGAGCCGTCGGGCAGGCGCTCGACCTCCTGCCGGGCGGGGTCGAACTCGTCGGTGATCTCGCCGACGATCTCCTCGAGGATGTCCTCGATGGTGACCAGCCCGGCGGTGCCGCCGTACTCGTCGACGACGATGGCGATGTGCCGCCGGCTGGCCTGCATCTCGCGCAGCAGGTCGTCCACCGGCTTGGAGTCGGGCACGTAGTCGACCGGGCGCATCACCTGCTCGACCTTCTCGGTGCTCTCCACCTCGTGCCGGTCGAACAGCCGCTTGCTGACGTCCTTGAGGTAGCAGAACCCGACGATGTCGTCGAGGTCCTCGCCGATGACCGGCACCCGGGAGAACCCCGACCGCAGGAAGAGCGACATCGCCTGGCGCAGCGTCTTGGTGCGCTCGATCCAGACCACGTCGGTGCGCGGCACCATCACCTCCCGGACCGTGGTGTCCCCGAGCTCGAAGACCGAGTGGATCATCGCCCGCTCCTCCGACTCGATCACCGCGGTCTGCTCGGCGATGTCGACGAGCTCGCGCAGCTCCGCCTCGGAGGAGAACGGGCCCTCGTGGAAGCCGGTGCCGGGGGTCAGCGCGTTGCCGAGCAGGATCAGCAGCTTGGGCACCGGGCCCAGCACCCGGGTCACCGGCACCAGGACACCGGCGGCCACCAGCGCCGTGGAGTCGGAGTGCTGGCGGCCGAGGGTGCGGGGGCCGACGCCGACCACCACGAACGAGACGAGCAGCATGATCGCGATGCTGACCAGCACCGCCGCCCAGCGGCCGCGGCCCAGCCCGTGGGCGACCATCAGCGTGACCAGCACGACCGCCGAGGTCTCGAAGAGCAGCCTCAGGAACAGCGCGGTGTTGAGGTAGCGGGGGCGGTCCCCGAGCAGGACCAGCAGCCGCTGCGAGCCCGGCCGGCCGTCGTCGTGCAGCTCCACGGCCCGGGCCCGGGAGAACGACGCGAGCGCGGCCTCGGCGCTGCTCAGCAGCGCCGCGAGGACCACCAGTCCGATCACGGCCAGGATCAGGCCCGGACTGTCCGCCCTCATTTCCGGGCGCCCCCTCGGGCGCTCCCGTCCTCGGCGTGCCACTGCTCGAGCAGCCGCGCCTGCAGCCCGAACATCTCCTTGTGCTCCTCGGGCTCGGCATGGTCGTAGCCGAGGAGGTGCAGGATGCCGTGCACGGTCAGCAGGTCGAGCTCGTCCTGCACGGTGTAGCCGGCGCGGCCGTCGGCCTGCTGCTTCTCGGCCTGCACCCGGGCCACCGCGGGGCACAGCACCAGATCGCCCAGGATGCCCTCCTCGGGCTCCTCGTTGACCTTGCCCGGCCGCAGCTCATCCATCGGGAAGGCCAGCACGTCGGTCGGGCCCTCCTTGTCCATCCACTTGCCGTTGAGCTCGGCGATGGTCTCCTCGTCGACGGCGGTGATGCACAGCTCGGCCTGCGCGTGCACCCGCATCTGCTCCAGCACGTAGGCGGCCAGCCGCTGGGCACGGCGTACGTCGAGTCCGGTGCCGGACTCGTCGAGGACCTCGATGCTCATCGCGCGCCTACCGGCGGGGACCGCGCCGCTCGTAGGAGTCGTCCTCGCGCTGGCGCGCGTCGAAGGCGTCGTACGCCGCGACGATCTCGCCGACCAGCCGGTGGCGGACCACGTCGTGCGAGGTCAGCCGGTTGAAGGACACGTCGTCGATGCCGTCGAGGATGCTCTCCACCACCCGCAGCCCGCTGCGGGTGCCGCTGGGCAGGTCGATCTGGGTGACGTCGCCGGTGACCACGATCTTGGAGCCGAAGCCCAGCCGGGTCAGGAACATCTTCATCTGCTCCGGCGAGGTGTTCTGCGCCTCGTCGAGGATGATGAAGGCGTCGTTGAGCGTCCGGCCCCGCATGTAGGCCAGCGGGGCGACCTCGATCGTGCCCGCGGCCAGCAGCTTCGGGATCGTCTCCGGGTCGAGCATGTCGTGCAGCGCGTCGTACAGCGGCCGCAGGTAGGGGTCGATCTTCTCGCTCAGCGTGCCGGGCAGGAAGCCCAGGCGCTCCCCCGCCTCCACCGCCGGCCGCGTGAGGATGATGCGGTTGACCTTCTTCGCCTGCAGGGCCTGGACGGCCTTGGCCATCGCGAGATAGGTCTTGCCGGTGCCTGCGGGGCCGATGCCGAAGACCACGGTGTGCTTGTCGATGGCGTCGACGTAGCGCTTCTGGTTCAGCGTCTTGGGCCGGATCGTGCGGCCGCGGTTGGAGAGGATGTTGAGCGAGAGCACGTCCGCCGGGCGCTCGGTGGTCTCGGCGCGCAGCATGTGGATGACCCGCTCCACGGTCTCCGGGCTCAGCCCCTGGCCGGTGCGGATGATCGTCACCAGCTCGTCGAGGAGCCGTTCGACGAGGGCCACCTCCGACGGCTCCCCGCGCAGGGTGATCTGGTTGCCGCGCACGTGCACGTCGGCGTCGAAGGCGTTCTCGATCAGGGAGAGGTGCTCGTCCCCAGGTCCGAGCACGGCCACCATGTTCACGCTGTTGGGGACGACCACGGTGTGGGTGGTCTCGCCCGCATGGCTGTCTGGCTTGCTGGTCTCGGTCATCGATGCCCGCTGAGGGGCCCTTCCTGGTCGCGGCTCGGACGCCACCATGGTACGGGAGTGCACCGAGCCGGGCATCCCGGAAAATCCCGGGACGTCATACGAACCGTGCGCCCGGGGTCACCGGACGCATGACGTCGGCTCAGCCGGGGGGCCAGGTCATCGCGCGGCCACCCAGCACGTGCAGGTGGGCGTGGAAGACTGTCTGGTGCGCCGACGCGCCGGTGTTGAAGACCAGCCGGTAGCCGTCGAGCTCCTCGGCCTCGGCGACCGTGTGCGCCGCCCGCACCAGCGCGACGTAGGTGTCCGGCTCCGCCTCGGCGAGTTCCCAGGCGTTGGCGTGGTGGACGCGCGGCACCACCAGCACGTGGGTGGGGGCCACCGGGTTGACGTCGCGGAAGGCGACCGTCGCGTCGGTCTCGTGCACCACCTCGGCGGGCAGGTCGCCGGCGACGATCTTGCAGAACAGGCAGTCCTCGTCGGTGTCACTCATGGCACCCGAGCATAGGGGCGGCACGGCCCCGCCGGCGCGCGTTCACGACGGGCGAACGTGCCGCGGTGGCGCGGGAGGCCGGCCGCGTGCGAGCGTTCCTCACGTGAGGACGATGCTGGTGCTCGGCGGCACGGCGTGGCTCGGCGGCGAGACGGCCCGGGCCGCCCTCGAGGACGGCTGGGAGGTCACCTGCCTGGCGCGCGGCGAGTCCGGCGCGCCCCCTGACGGTGCCCGCCTGGTGCGCGGCGACCGGACCGCGCCGGACGCCTACGCCGAGGTCGCCGGGCAGGACTGGGACGCCGTGGTCGACGTCTCCCGCCAGCCCGGTCAGGTCCGATCGGCGGTGGCCGCGCTCGGAGGCCGCAGCGGGCACTGGGCCTTCGTGTCGACCGGCAACGTGTACGCCGAGCACGCCGCCCCGCTCGACGAGGACTCCGACCTGCTCGCCCCGCTCCCGGTCGAGGTCGCGTCCGCGGAGGAGTACGGCGAGGGCAAGGTCGCCTGCGAGCAGGCCGTCGCGGCCCTGCCGGAGCACTCCGTCTGGCGGGCCGGGCTCATCGGCGGCCCGGGGGATCCCTCGGACCGCTTCGGCTACTGGGTCTCCCGGTTCGCCCTCGCCGGCGACGGCCCGGTGCTGGTGCCGCACGTGCCCGGCCAGCCGGTGCAGGTGGTGGACGTGCGCGACCTGGCACGCTGGATCGTCCGCGCCGCGGCCGAGCACGTCACCGGCGTCTTCAACGCCGTGGGCGATGTGCTGCCGCTCGACGCGGTGCTCGGCCTGGCCGCCGACGTCGCCGGCTTCACCGGCGCCCTCGTGCCCGCCGAACCGCAGTGGCTGCTGGACCACGACGTGCAGCACTGGATGGGACCGCGCTCGCTGCCGTTGTGGCTCCCCCCGGACTACCTGGGGCTGTGCCAGATGTCCCCCGAGCGCGCCCGGACGGCGGGGTTCGGCCCACGGCCGCTGTCCGACACCCTCGAGGCCACCCTCGACGACGAGCGCCGCCGTGGGCTGGGGCGGGACCGCCACGCCGGGCTCGGCCGCGCGGAGGAGCTGGAGCTGATCGCCCGGCTCTCCTGACGCAGCTGTCACCGCCAGCGCGGGGTGCGCGCCAGCAGCGCCGCCACCGCCGCGACGCCCGCGGTCGAGGTGCGCAGCACCGAGCCGCCCATCCGCGCGACCTGGGCGGTCGAGAAGGCAGCCAGCTCCTCGTCGGTGATGCCGCCCTCGGGACCGACCACGACCACCACCGAGCCCCGCTCCGGCACGGTCAGCCCGGCGAGCGGGACGCCGGCGTCCTCGTGCAGCACCACGGCCAGGTCGGCCGACGCCAGCAACGCGGCCACCTCGGCCGTGCCGGCCGGGCCGGTCACCTCCGGGAACCACACCCGTCGGGCCTGCTTCGCCGCCTCGCGCGCGGTGGTCCGCCACTTCGCCAGCGACCTGGTGGCCCGGTCTCCGCGCCACACCGCGACGCAGCGGGTCGCCGCCCACGGCACGATGCGGTCCACGCCGACCTCGGTGAGCACCTCGACCGCCAGCTCGGCGCGGTCCCCCTTCGGGATCGCCTGCACCACCGTCAGCCGCGGCTCCTCGGGAGGCTCCTGCCGGACCGCCTCCACCCGCCCGGTCAGCGAGGCCTTGTCGCTGGCCACCACCTCACAGGTGGCCGCGGTGCCGGCACCGTCGGTGAGCACGATCCGCTCTCCCACCCGGATCCGGCGTACGACGACCGCGTGGCGGGCCTCGTCGCCGTCGAGGCCGACCAGCGCGCCGACCGCCGTACCGGTGACCCCTGCGCTGAGGAAGACCGGCAGGCTCATCTGCGGCTCAGCGCTGGCCGAAGGCGTCGCGCAGCCGCCCGAACATCGACTTGTGCGGCGGCTGGATCCGGCCGTCCGGCGACTCCTCGTGGCGCAGGATCGCCAGCTCGCGCAACAGCTCCTGCTGCCGGTCGTCGAGCCGGGTCGGGGTCTCCACCTCGATGGCCACGACGATGTCGCCGCGCGCCTGCGAACGCAGGGACGGCACGCCGTACCCGCGCAGCACCTGCTCGGTGCCCGACTGCGTGCCCGGCCTGATGTCGAGGTCGACCCACTGCTGCACGTCGGAGCCCTCCTCGGCCATGTCGGCCTCGAGCAGCGGCAGCTCGACGGTGGTGCCGAGCGCGGCCGCTGTCATCGGCACCGAGACGCGGCAGTGCAGCGTCGTGCCCTCACGGGTGAAGACCGGGTGCGGCGCGACCTGGATCTCGACGTAGAGGTCACCGGCCGGCCCGCCACCGGGCCCGACCTCGCCCTCGCCGGCCAGCTGCACGCGGGTGCCGTGGTCGACGCCGGCGGGGATCTTCACCGTGATCGTCCGGCGGGCGCGGACCCGGCCGTCACCGGCGCAGTCCCGGCAGGGCTCGGGGATGATCTCGCCGTAGCCGCGGCACGCCGCGCACGGGCGCAGCGTGCGGATCTCGCCGAGGAAGGAGCGCTGCACCTGCTGCACCTCGCCACGGCCGTGGCAGGTCTCGCAGGTGACCGGGTGGCTGCCGGGTGCGGCCCCACTGCCCTGGCAGGTGCTGCACAGCACCGCGGTGTCCACCTTCAGCTCGCGGGTGACCCCGAAGGCGGCCTCGGCCAGCTCCACCTCGAGCCGCACGAGGGCGTCCTGGCCGCGCCGGGTGCGGGGGCGCGGACCCCGGCCGGTCGCGCCGCCGGCCTGGCCGCCGAAGAAGGCGTCCATGATGTCGGTGAAGGAGAAGCCGGCACCCTGGCCGAAGCCACCACCGCCGCGGCCGAACGGGTCGCCGCCGAGGTCGTACATCCGCCGCTTCTCCGGGTCCGACAGCACCTCGTAGGCGGCGGAGACCTCCTTGAAGCGCTCCTGGGTCTCCGGGTCGGGGTTGACGTCGGGGTGCAGCTGGCGCGCCAGCCGGCGATAAGCCTTCTTGATGGTGACGTCGTCGGCGTCGCGGTCGACGCCCAGTGTCTCGTACGGGTCCTGGCTCACAGAGGTTCTTTCGCGGTGGACGACAGGTCAGGATCGGGATTCGTCGAGGATCGTGGAGACGTAGCGCGCCACCGCGCGCACGGCCGCCATCGAGCCGGGATAGTCCATCCGGGTCGGGCCGACGATGCCCAGTGACCCCACCGGCTCGTCGAAGGGACCGTAGCCGGTGGCCACCACGGACGTGCGGGAGAGCTCCTCGTAGGGGCCCTCGGCGCCGATGCGGACGGTGACCGTGGACGGGGAGGTGGCCTCGCCGAGCAGCTTGAGCAGCACCACGTGCTCCTCCAGCGCCTCGAGCATCGGCTTGATCGCCGACTCGAAGCCTTCGCCGAAGCGGGCCAGGTTGGCGGTGCCGCCCACGACCACGCGCTCGTCGGACCGGTGGTTCGACATCGCCTCCACCAGCGAGGCGACGACCAGCGAGGTGGGCGTGCTGGTCTCGCCGACCTGCTGCGGCAGCGCGGCGAGCGCGGAGACGGCGTCGGTGATGCGCTCCCCCATCGCCGCGCGGTTGAGCCTGCTGCGCAGGTCGGCGACGTCGTCGTCGGTCAGCTCCACCGGGAGCTCCACCAGCCGCTGCTCGACCCGGCCGGTGGACAGGATCAGCACGAGCAGCAGCCGCGACGGCGTCAGCGCGACGACCTCGATGTGGCGCACCGTCGAGCGGGCCAACGTGGGGTACTGCACGATCGCCACCTGCTGGGTCAGCTGCGCGAGCAGCCGGACGCTGCGGTTGATCACGTCGTCGAGGTCGTGGGCGCCCTCGAGGAAGGACGCGATCGCGCGCCGCTCCGCCGAGGACATCGGCTTCAGCCGGGTCAGCCGGTCGACGAACAGCCGGTAGCCCTTGTCGGTCGGGATGCGCCCCGCGCTGGTGTGCGGCTGGGCGATCAGGCCCTCCTCCTCCAGCACGGCCATGTCGTTGCGCACCGTCGCCGGCGAGACACCGAGCTTGTGGCGCTCGACGAGGGCCTTGCTGCCGACCGGTTCCCGGGTGGCGACGTAGTCCTCGACGATGGCGCGGAGTACGGCGAGCCGACGGTCCTCGTGTGCCACGCCCCACCTCCTCGTCGACGGCCCCCGTAGGGCCTTGGCACTCAACTTTCCCGAGTGCCAATGCTACTAGGCTCCGGGAGCATGACCGAGTTCCTCGAGGTGGCCGACCGGTGCTGGGTGGCCCGGCACGCGTGGTTCGACGTCAACGTCAGCGTGGTCGCCGGAGATCGGGGGCTGCTGGTCGTGGACACCTTCGCCTCCGCGGCGGGCGCGCGGTCGGTGCTCGACGACGTACGACGCCTCGCCGCGACCCTTTCCGACGCGCCGGGTGGGCTGCCGGTGCTGACCGCGGTGAACACCCATGTGCACTTCGACCACACCTTCGGCAACGGTGTCTTCGCCGACGCGGGCGCCCAGCTGGTCTGCCACGAGGCGGCCGCCGAGGCACTGCCGGCCCATGCCGCCGAGGTGCGCGCGCAGGCTGCGCGCGAGCTGGACGAGGACCCCCGCTACGCCGAGCTCGCCGCGACCGAGCCGGTGGTGCCCGAACGCACCCTCTCCTCAGCGCTCGCGCTCGACCTCGGGGACCGGATGGTCGAGCTGGTGCACCCGGGCCGCGGCCACACCGCCGGTGACCTGGTGGTGCGGGTGGCCGACGCCGACACGTTGTTCGCCGGTGACCTGATCGAGGAGTCTGCGGCCCGCGACGGGGTGCCGGGGTTCGGCGAGGACTGCTGGCCGCTGGACTGGCCGCTGACGCTGGACCTGGTCGTCGGGCTGCTCGGACCGGCCACCGTTGTGGTGCCCGGTCACGGTGCACCGGTGGGCCGCGACTTCGTGCAGGAGCAGCGTGCCGCCATCGGCGTGGTCGCCGAGACGGTCCGCGACCTCGCCGGCCGGGGGGTGCCGCTCGACCAGGCGCTGGAGGCCACCGAGTGGCCCTATCCTCGCGAGCACCTCGCGGCCGCGGTGCGCCGCGGCTACCAGCAGCTGCCGCGGTCGTCGAAGCGGCTGCCGCTCCTCTGACTGGGTGTGCCCCATGCTCAGTCGATCGTCGGCGCGACCGCTTTCGGGATCTGCCCAGTGGGGGATGCTCGGCGAGGACACGCCCAGCTTGAGCCCGGGTCTCTCCCCGCTCCGCCGGCGAGGGCCGGCTCCCCCTGCGCTCAAGACGTAAGGATTCGGACGGTGTGCGGTCCACTCCGTCGGGGCACGATGCAAGTGCTGCCAGTCGCCCACGAGGCTTGCTCCCCCAGCCCGTGGTCGGCTACCAGCCGCCCCGCCCCCACAGCGCACCTGCTGGACATCCCCGGGTGGCGGGGCGGTCCCAAAGCTACGGCGGCTCGGACGAGGGACCCGAGCCGCCGTCACCACGCCGGGGGGTCCTCCAGTGCGCGGTGGCCTCGTTCGCCGGGCGCGCTGTGTCCGAGAAGAGGAACGGGCTTCACCACCTGGTCGACGCCGTCAGCCGCTGGTCGCTTCAGCGCTTCTGGCCGCGGCCGGAGACCTGTCCCGGCGCAGCTCTTCCTCGCGACGCACCAACTTCTCTCCCACGCTGTCCACGAACATCCCGAAGGAAGCAGCCACGAAGATCCAGGTCCCAACGACCGTCAGGCGCTCATACAGGAAGAACACGCTTCCGATCACGAACAGCCCGTTGCCCACCAGGCCCATCCAACGATGGAACCAGGGAAAGTCCGTCACGAACGTGCCCACGAGGTGGGAGCTCATGGCTTCCCCGGAGGCGCCTGTGCCCATTCTCTGCTGGCCGATCACCGGCGTGGGGGTACCCCGTCCACTCAGCAGCAATCCGTCGTGGCCGTGCGGCGGAAGTTCGCTGACCGATCACGTTGCCGCCCTCCCCGACTGCCTTCCACTGACGGCGTCTTCCCGTGGGTGAGCGAGGCACAGCACCCCCCGGGTTGAGCCGCGGCGGGTGACCTCTGGTGGGCGGCAGTGGGCCGGACCCGACGCCCACACGTGGGCCGTCGCGCGAGTGGCACTTGTCCACGGCACCGACTGCCTCATGGTCGCGCTGAGGAACTCGTGTCAGCGCTTCTGGTGCGCGCACCCAGCGCGGGAGGCGCGGGTGTGAGCCCGTCGGTGCCCTAGGGTCCCCCCGTGGCCCCCATCGACATGGACAGAGCCCTTACCTTCGGGGAGCGTGCGGAGGCCTACGCCCGGTGGCGCCCGGGGTATCCCGAGCCCGCAGTCGCGTGGCTGGCTCCCAAGGGGCCGGCGCGAGTAGCCGATGTCGGCGCTGGAACCGGTCTGCTGACGGCTGCTCTGGTCCGGCGCGGGCTGTCGGTTGCGGCGGTGGAACCTGACCCGAGGATGCTGGCGGTCTTGCGACGGGAGGTGCCGGCCGCGGCCGCGCATCTCGGTTCTTCCGACGCGCTGCAGTTCGAGGACCATTCCCTCGATGCCGTGCTGGTCGCCGACGCCTGGCACTGGTTTCC
>DATDNR010000081.1:0-13274 GCA_036518175.1 Marmoricola sp. | reverse complement strand
CGTAGACGTCCCGGAAGCGTTGTTCACGCTCCCGCGGCGACGAAGTCGTGGAGTCCATGCCCTGTTCCTGTCCGGGGTGGCAGAAGTGTGTCATCCGACTTCGCCGGTCGCGCGCGAACGACCGACGCGACCGGTCGCTGGAACCGACCGCGAGCAGGGCGTTCCCGATGACCTCCTGTTGCCTGTATGCCGATCCTTCGGGTCCGTCTGAGCGTCAGCGGGGGCGGCGTCAGGTGTCGACGGAGGTGCGCCCGAAGCGGGCCAGGCAGTGCCACACCTGCTTGATGTGCTGCGGAGGATGGTGTCCGGCACGTGCTGCGTCGCCGACGACACGCGGGATCAACTCGACGCCGAGCAGGCGTGCGAGCTCGACGATGTGGGCGCATCGATACTCCGGGTCGAAGTCATCGGGCGATGCCCGGAAACCCGGATGGAACGAAGCCAGACTCGTCGGCCATCCTGCTGAGCTGTGTCAGAAGGTCGGGCCGTCGACATCAACGGGCTCCAGGACGGAATCCGGGAAGCAGAAGGTCGAGCGCGCCGTGACCTCGGGCCGGAGACGAAGGTATGCGGAACCGAACCGGATGGCACCGCCGTAAGGGTCACCGCGACGATTCCACGCACCGTAGTGCGCGCACGCTGCAGATGAGTGGCCCTCGGCACTGGGACCGATCGCGCGCGACACCATGCTGGTCATCCTGGGAACGGGCCCGGACAGGACGCAGGAGTCTGCGTGACGTCAGCAGCGCTGGAGCAGGATCTCGATGTGCGGCCATGCGGCAGCGCCCAGTCGACGGTCAGCGGTGTCGGTTCCTCCGCGACGCATGCGGACGCCGCCTCCCACGACAGGCTCGCCGGGCAGGACCGTCCGGTGACCAGCCTCGGGGTCGGTCACGAGCACGGTGCTCAAGCCATGCGCCTCCCGCCGAGCGCTGATGGACCCAGCCATGGGCAGAGCAGGCCACACCTGGTCGTCTCCCCCGGCGACCAGCACCAGGTGGCCGATGCGCTCGACGGGAATGGCCGCCGCGTCGAGCCGCTCCGGGAAGCGCTTGCGGCTCGACTCGTACAGCCCGACGAACGCCGGGATGTCGTCGTCCGATGCCCAGCTCTCGTCGAAGGGCACGTAGGGCAGCGGCAGACCGTCGAGCGTCCAGTGGGACG
The DNA here is from genome assembly GCA_036518175.1 of Marmoricola sp. GTDB lineage: Bacteria > Actinomycetota > Actinomycetes > Propionibacteriales > Nocardioidaceae > Marmoricola. The sequence goes on along the minus strand of DATDNR010000081.1, from coordinate 12,110 downwards.
TCACGCTGCCGTCCCCGCGTACTCCGGCCCACACCACGTCCGTGGGGGCGCAGGCGACCACTGCTGCGACGTCCGTGCTGTATGCGCCGGTGAGCAGCGCCGCCTCCGCGCCGAAGGAGGTGCCGATGACGACGACCCGCTCACAGACATCGGCCAGACCTGCAACGCGCTCGATGAAGAGCTCCAGGGGTACTTCCCACGGGCCGTGGTGCTGCCCCGGGCCGCCGAACCACTGGATCGACTCCGCGACCACGCCCTTGCTAGCCAGCAGCTCGGCGCGTGGCGAGTCCACCCGTCCACTGGACCCGGCAAGGACGAGCGCTCCGACACCGGTCGGGTCGTCCGGAAGCCAGCGGACACCTGGGATGTCGCCGAGTTCTACGAGTCGCATGCCGGACGTTCGGTCGGTTGGTTAATTGGTTGGTGGAGCTGGCGGGAATCGAACCCGCGTCCTAGAGCGGCGAACCAGGTCTTCTCCGGGCGCAGTCCGTGATGTCGCGTTTCTCGGCCCCGGAGCTTGCACGGACACGTGCTCCGACGGGCTCAGTCAGGAAGAAGTCCCGATCAACCCTCCTGACAGGAGTTGATCAGCAAGCCCCCTAGTCGAGGCCGGGATCCGGGACGGAGGCAGGTGCCCGGTCCGACCCTTCGATCACTGCAATCAGGCAGCGAGAGCGAAGTCAGTGCGCTTAGCGTTGGCACTTATTGTTTTCCAGCGAACGTTTACGAGATGACGCTGGCTTCTCGGCCCGCTTCTCCTGGGACTACCGACCCCAGTCGAAACCAATCAGCCCCTCTTGAGTTGTTCCCCCATCGTACGGGTCAACGCGGGAGCGGTCACCTGCATTCCCCCATGGCGACCCGGAAGGAAGCGGCCGGTGACCGCGCCGAGCACGGCGCCGGCGGCCAGTCCGGTCACCGTCCCGGTGGCCAACACGGCCGGCAGCGACCAGCCCGGACCGGGTGCTGCGGCCCCGAGGAAGATCACCGCCATCGCTCCCGGCCAGGCCAGCAGGTTCGCCAGCACCCATCGCCAGGGGTCGCTCACGGCGCCCCGCAGGGCGAGGGCCTGGGCGCCGCCCAGCACCGGTCCGGTGACCACGCCGATGCCGGCGCCGCCCAGCACGACGAGACCGAGCGCCGGTGCCGCGCCGCTGCCGTCACCGAGCACCTGGGGCACGGCCCCGCCCGCCCAGCCCAGACCGGCGACCGCGACCGTGGCGAGCAGGTACGGCGCGCGACGCAGCCGCGGCAGCAGCCGGGCGAGGACCAGCGACTGTGCGCTCCCCAGCGCCACTCCCTCGACGAGCCCGCCCGCGACCACCAGGCAGACGGCGGCCACCCGGGCGTCCGCGCCACCGCCCGCGCTGAGCTGGTCGGCCACTCGAGCGGCCCCCGCGGAGCGCCGAGGAGGGTCCTCTCAGCACGCGAGCGGCGACGGGGTGCCGAAGACCCGGCAGCCGTTGTGCCAGCAGACCGCGCGCAGCCAGTCATCCCCCAGTGCCAGCCGCTCGAGACCCTCCAGCTGATGGGCGTAGGGGTACGGGATCGTCGGGAAGTCGCTGCCGAGCAGTACCTTGTCCTGCAGGTCGGCCAACCGGGGCACCAGGTCCCGCGGGAACGGGTCACCGTCCTCGAAGAAGTCGGTGAAGACCATCGTGGTGTCGAGCATCGTGTGCTCGTAGCGCTCGGCGAGCGCGACGAACTGGGCGTACTCCGGTGCTCCCATGTGCGCGACCACCACGACGAGAGCCGGGAAGCGTTCCAGCACACTGCGCAGCGGGTCGGGACCGGTGAAGTCGTTGCCGACCGGACCACTGCCGGCATGCACCACCACCGGTGTCCGGCTGTCCTCCAGGGTCCCCCACACCTTGTCGAGAAGCGGGTCGGTCAGGTCGAACTCGCCGACCTGCACGTGCACCTTGAACACCTCGACTCCGGCCTCGACCAGGTCCGTCACGTAGCTGGCCGCCTCCGGTTCGGGGAAGAACGTCGCCGACCACAGGCAGTCGGGGACGTCGGCGGAGAAGCCGCGTGCCCAGTCGTTGAGGTAAGTCGCGATCCCCGGCCGGTGTGCGTAGGGCAGCGAGCTGAACCGTCGTACGCCGAGCGCGCGCAGCTGGGCCACGCGCTCCCCATGGGTGCCGCGGTAGCGGATCGGCCACGGACGGCCGATCTTCGGGCCGGCCTGGTCGAACTGGGCGAAGACCTTGCGCTGCACCGGTTCGGGCAGGAAGTGCGTGTGCACGTCGAAGAGCCCGGGGAGGCCGAGCGCCTGCCACCAGGCAGGCACCTCCGCGTCGATCACGCCTCGGTCACTCCGCGCCCTTGAGGCGCCGGCCGAGGGCCTGCTGCTTCTCCCGGTTGTCCTGCCGCTCGCGGAGCGCCTGGCGCTTGTCCCAGGACTTCTTGCCCTTGGCCAGGGCGATCTCGACCTTGGCGCGGCCGTCCTTGAAGTACAGCGAGAGCGGCACGATCGTGTAGCCCTTCTCGCTGGACTTGCGCTCGATCTTGTCGATCTCGGAGCGGTTGAGCAGCAGCTTGCGCTTGCGGCGGGCAGCGTGGTTGGTCCAGGTGCCCTGGGCGTACTCCGGGATGTGCACCGCGTGCAGCCAGGCCTCGCCGTTGTCGATTTCGACGAATCCGTCGACCAGGGAGGCGCGCCCGGCGCGCAACGACTTCACCTCGGTCCCCATGAGCACGAGGCCGGCTTCATAGGTGTCCTCGATGTGGTAGTCGTGCCGCGCCTTGCGGTTCTGGGCGACGGGCTTGCGCCCCAGCTCCTTGGCCATGACGAGGATTGTCGCAGGCCGGGGCAACCGGCTTGCGGCCCGCTCAGAAGTACTGCGCGGGGTTCACCGGCCTGCCGTCGAGCAGCACCGTGAAGTGCAGGTGGCACCCGGTCGACCAGCCGGTGGTGCCCTCGTAGGCCACCGTCTCGCCACGGCGAACGTGGGCACCGGTGTGCACGCGGTAGCGCGCGATGTGGTTGTAGACCACGGTCATGTTGTGGCCGTTGACCTGGCCGAGGTTCAGGTAGAGCCGGTTGCCCCAGACGCTGGAGTAGTACTCCGCGGCCACCTGGCCGGTGCCGGCGGCCCGCTCGGGCGTCCCGCAGGGCGACGCCAGGTCGACGCCGTCGTGCAGGCCCCAGTAGTGGTAGATCGGGTGGATCCGCCAGCCGAACGGCGAGGTGATGTAGCCGGGCAGCGGACGGTAGAGGAAGCCGCCGGTCGAGCCGCGGTAGCCGCCCCGCGCGCGCATGGCGCGGGCGAGGATCAGCCTCTTGATCTTCTCCTCGCGACGCTCGGCGGTGTGCAGCTGGGCCAGGTCCTGGAGGCGGGCCTGCCGGGCCTGCTGGCGCGCGGCGCGGTTGGAGGCGACGAGCTGGGCGACCTCGGTGCGCTGCTGCTCGGCCTGCTGCTCCAGCGCCTGGCGCTTGACCAGGTTGGCGGCAGCGGCCGCCCGGCGGGCGGCGACCACGTCCTTGGCCTTGGCGACCTGGTTGCGGTGCACCAGCAGCAGCGCCTTGGCCGCCTTGAGCTGGTCGAGGGCGTCGGTCTCGCGGTTCACCAGGTTGCGCACGGTGTTCAGCTGGACCATCACGTCACCGGGCTGCTGGGCGGTGAGCACCGCCTTGAGTCCCATCAGGGAGGGGTCGCCGTCCTGGTAGCTCTGCAGGGCGATGCGGCCGATCTGGTTGCGCTTGTCGACGATCTGGGCCTTGCTGTCGGCCACCTCCTGCTGCGCCTGCGCGAGGGCGCGACGCGCGGCGTCGAGCTTCGCCTGCATCTGGGCGTCGAGGATCCGGGCCGCGGTCAGCTTGCCCCGGGTGTCGGCGAGGTGCCGCTGTGCTGCGGCGAGCTGCTGCTGCGCCGCCTGCAGCCGCGCCGTCGCCGCCCGCAGCGCACTGCTCGAGTCGTCGAGCGCGGCCTGGGCATGGTGCACCTGCCGGTGCGCCTGGTGCTTGCGGTGCTTGAGGTTGTCGGCCGAGGCCTGCGGCACCGCGATCGGGAGACCGGCGAGCAGCACGGCCGCGCTGGCCGCCACCGCCTGGCGCCGGGTGATTCGGGCGAGGGGTCGGATCACCGGTCGAGCCTGTTCGTGAAGGGGAAGTCGAACCGCTCGACGGTAACCCGGCGGGCTCAGACTTTGAGGTATTTACGACTCATCAAGAGTGTCGGCACCACGGCGAGGACGACGCCGAGGACCGCGATCCAGAGGAAGGCCCACAGCGCGTCGGACCAGTTGACCCACTCCATGACGTGGCTGCCGCGCAACTTGTCGTAGACGACGAATCGCATGAACACCGCGATCGCGCCGAACGAGAGCAGGATGCCGACCACGCCCGCGATGAGCGTCTCCATGAGGAATGGCAAGGAAATATAAAGGCTCGAGGCACCCACCAGCCGCATGATGCCGATCTCGCGCCTGCGCGCGTAGGTGGCCAGCCGGATGGTGTTCGCGACCTGCAGGATGGCCGCCACCAACAGGAAGGCAGCGATGCCGATGGCCCCCCACTTGAACGCGCCGATCCAGAAATAGACCGGTCCGAGCACCTCTCTGAGGTCCTGCACCCGGTCTACACCGCTGAGGCCCACGACGGCGTTCTCGAGTCCCCGGTAGTGCTGCGGGTCCTTGAGGGTGACCTGGTAGGACTCCTGCATGTCGGAGGGCTTGATGATCGAGTAGATGTCCTTCTCGGTCTGGTTGCGCGCGACGTAGATCTTCTTCCAGACCTGGAACGCCTGCTCCTTGCTGCGGTGCTGGAAGGACGCGACCTCCGGGTAGGTCTTGAGCACGTGCACCACGGCAGCCTTCTGCGGCGCGGTCACCTCGCCTGAGGTGCACTGCGGGCCACGCGAGTTCTGGTTGCACAGGTAGACCGTGATCTGCAGCTTGCTGCCCCAGGACTCCTCGGTCTTCTTGGCCTGCGAGTTCAGCAGCAGCGCCATGCCGACGAGCGTCAGCGAGACGAAGATCGTCACGACGAGCGCGATGGACATCGAGACGTTGCGGCGCAGACCGGTCCCGGTCTCGGAGAAGACATACCTCAGCTGCATGGAACCCTCAGTCGTTGGTCAGTGCTGGTAGCCGTAGACGCCACGGGACTGGTCGCGCACCACGACGCCGTCGGACAGCTCGATCACACGCTTGCGCATCTGGTCGACGATGCCGGCGTCGTGGGTGGCCATCACCACCGTGGTGCCGGTGCGGTTGATCCGGTCGAGCAGCTTCATGATCCCGACCGAGGTGTTGGGGTCGAGGTTGCCGGTGGGCTCGTCGGCGATCAGGATCATCGGCCGGTTCACGAAGGCCCGGGCGATGGCGACCCGCTGCTGCTCACCGCCGGAGAGCTCGTCGGGCATCCGCTGGCCCTTGCCCTCCAGGCCGACCAGCTCCAGGGTCTCGGGGACCACCTTGTTGATGTGCTGCTTGGGCTTGCCGATCACCTGCAGCGCGAAGGCCACGTTCTCGGCGACCGTCTTGTTGGGCAGCAACCGGAAGTCCTGGAAGACCGTGCCGATCTGGCGGCGCAGCGCCGGCACCTTCCAGCTGGCCAGCCGGTTGATCTCCTTGCCGGCCACGTAGATGCGGCCCCTGGCGGGCCGGTTCTCGCGCAGCACCAGGCGCAGGAAGGTCGACTTGCCGGACCCCGAGGCGCCGACGAGGAAGACGAACTCGCCCTTGTCGACCTCCACGGTCACGTCGCTGAGCGCAGGACGCTTCTGTCCGGCGTACGTCGCGGAGACGTTCTCGAATCTGATCACAGGCGGCAGCGGCCGGGTTCGGGGACATGAGGGGCACGCGATCGTTCGGGCGCGTCCGGCCGAGCACTGAGTCTAGGCGAGAAGGCAAGCATGGGGGCGCAGGCCCGGCCGGAAGAGCCCTCCCCTAGGTTGGGATGCCATGGCGGCAGTGACGCGACTCACCACCTGCGCGGGTCCGGCGCTCCTGCTGGCCCTCCTGCTCGGGGTGCTCGCCGGTTGCTCGGGGAGCACGCCGAAGCCACATCCCGCCGCCCCGCCCCCGCCGACACCGATCGCGCAGCTGAACACCGCCGTGATGACCGTGCACCGGATCCCGTTCTGCGACCTGCTCCCCCGGCAGGCGGTCACCGACGCCCTGGGCCAGAAGGCCGCCGACCACGAGGCGTGGCGGTACGGGGACGCGTCACGGTTCGTCGGCGGCCCCGGCGACCGGGCACAGGAGTTCGGCTGCCGCTACAGTGCCGGCGGGGCGGTCGCCGAGGCATGGGTCTTCGCCTCCCCGGTGGACAGCTCGCTGGCCCGGCAGGTGATCCGCGACACCGTGCAGCAGAGCGGCTGCCGCGAGCTCACCGCGGCGTCGTTCGGCACCCCCAGTGTCGACCAGCTGTGCCACCGCAACGGCGGCATGGTGCGGGTCCGCCACGCCGGGCTGTTCGGCCAGTCCTGGCTGACCTGCCAGCTCTCCGCGCCACTGGCCGAGGCGACCGTGGAGCGCCGCGCCGACGCGTGGTGCGTGCAGGTGGCGAACAGCCTCAACACCAGCCGCTGACGCGCGGGCGCGGTGGCCGCCCGGCCGTCAGTTCGACGCGGCCGCGGCCTCGGCGCCGCGCCGCCAGCGGATGCCGGCCTCGAGGAAGCCGTCGATCTCGCCGTCGAAGACCGCCTGCGGGTTGCCCACCTCGTAGTCGGTGCGCAGGTCCTTGACCATCTGGTAGGGGTTCAGCACGTAGGAGCGCATCTGGTCGCCCCAGCTGGCCTGGACGTCCCCGCGCAGCTCGTCGAGCTGGGCCTTCTCCTCGGCCTTCTTCAGCGCGAGCAGCTTGGCCTTGAGGATCACCATCGCCGAGGCCTTGTTCTGCAGCTGGGACTTCTCGTTCTGGCAGGAGACCACCACGCCGGTCGGCAGGTGGGTCAGCCGCACCGCGGAGTCGGTGGTGTTCACCGACTGCCCGCCCGGCCCGCTGGAGCGGTAGACATCGACGCGGACCTCGTCCTCCGGGATCTCGATGTCGTCGGTCTGCTCGAGCACGGGGACGACCTCGACCGCGGCGAACGAGGTCTGCCGGCGGCCCTGGTTGTCGAACGGGCTGATCCGGACGAGCCGGTGCGTGCCCGCCTCGACGCTGAGCGTGCCGTAGGCGTAGGGCGCGTGCACCGCGAACGTCGCGGACTTCAGGCCGGCCTCCTCGGCGTAGGAGGTGTCGAAGACCTCGACGGAGTACTTGTTGCGCTCGGCCCAGCGCAGATACATCCGCATCAGCATCTCGGCGAAGTCGGCGGCGTCCACCCCACCGGCCCCGGAGCGGATGGTGACCAGCGCCTCGCGGGCGTCGTACTCACCGGAGAGCAGCGTGCGCACCTCGAGCTGCTCGACGGACTTGTGCAACCGGTCCAGCTCGCCCTCGGCCTCGGCCAGCGAGTCGGCGTCCCCCTCCTCGCGAGCGAGCTCGAGGAGCACCTCGAGGTCGTCGAGCCGGCGGGCGAGCGAGGCGTACCGCTCCAGCTCCCCCTGCAGCGCCGACAGCCGACCGGTGACACGCTGCGCGTTCGCCTGGTCGTCCCACAGGTCGGGCGCGGCGACCTGCTCCCCGAGGTCGGCGATCTCGGCACGCATCCGGTCGACGTCGAGCACCTTCTCGATGGTGCCCATGGTCGCGTGGAGCTGCTTGATCTCGGCGTCGAAGTCGCGGGTTGCCACGAGAGTCAAGGTTACGGCACGGCCGGGCAGGCGCCGACCACGCCGAGGGGCGGTCAGGCCCGTGGCGCCCGCTCGGAGACCAGGTCGACCAGGTCGGCGATCGAGTCCACCACCCGGGTCGGCCGGTAGGGGAAGTGCTCGACCTGCTCGGGCCGGGTGGAGCCGCTGGTGACCAGCACGGTGCGCATGCCGGCCTCCAGCCCGGAGACGATGTCGGTGTCCATCCGGTCGCCGATCATCACCGTCGTCTCGGAGTGGGCCTGCAGCCGGTTGAGCGCGCTGCGCATCATCAGCGGGTTCGGCTTGCCGATGTAGTAGGGCCGGCGGTTGGTCGCCGTACTGATCAGGGCCGCGACGGAGCCGGTGGCCGGCAGCGTCCCCTGCGGGCTGGGTCCGCTGGGGTCGGGGTTGGTGGCGATGAACCGGGCGCCGGCCTCGACCAGCCGGATCGCGCGGGTGATCGCCTCGAAGGAGTAGGTGCGGGTCTCCCCGAGCACCACGTAGTCGGGGCTGCGGTCGGTCATCACGTAGCCGATGGCGTGCAGCGCGGTGGTGAGACCGGCCTCGCCCACGACGTACGCCGAGCCTCCCGGCCGCTGGTCGTCGAGGAACTGGGCCGTGGCCAGCGCCGAGGTCCAGATCGACTCCTCGGGCGCGTCGATGCCTCCAGCCAGCAACCGCACCCGCAGGTCGCGAGGCGTGAAGATGGAGTTGTTGGTCAGCACGAGGAACGGCCGCCCGGAGCTCTTCAGCGCCTCGATGAACTCCTGCGCGCCGGGGATCGGCTGCTCCTCGTGGACGAGCACGCCGTCCATGTCGGTCAGCCAGGTCTCGATCGGGCGGAGGTCGCTCATGGGGCATATCCTGCTGCACGCCCCTCACCGGCGATGGGAGACTGCCGGCGTGGTCACCGTGCACCAGCTCGTGGCGTTCGGGCTCGCGGCCTTCGTGCTCATCGCGATCCCCGGGCCGAGCGTGCTCTTCGTCATCGGCCGGGCGCTCGCCCACGGGCGGGCCACCGCGCTGCTGAGCGTGCTGGGCAACTCCCTCGGGCTGCTGGTGGTGCTGGTGCTGGTCTCCCTCGGCCTCGGCGCCCTCGTCGCCGGCTCGGCGGAGGTGTTCCTCGCCCTGAAGCTCCTCGGCGGCCTCTACCTGGCCTGGCTCGGGGTCCAGGCGATCCGCCACCGCCGCGCGATCGACGCGGGGCCCGCGGCCGCCGAGGCAGCGCTGCCCCGCCGGCGGGCGTTGCGCCAGGGCTTCGTCGTGGGCTTCTCCAACCCGAAGGCGTTCATGATCTTCGCCGCCCTGCTGCCGCAGTTCGTCGACGGCGGCCGAGGCGGCGTGCCGGCGCAGATGCTGCTGCTCGGGCTGCTGGCCTTCGTCATCGGACTGCTCTCGGACAGCGTCTGGGCGCTGGCCGCCAGCAAGCTGCGCGACTGGTTCGCCGGCTCACCGCGCCGCGGCCGGGCGCTCGGCACCGTCGGCGGGGTCTCGATTCTCGGCCTGGGCGTCGCGCTCCTCGCCACCGGCCGTCCCGAGTAGCACTCAGGCGGCCCGCCGCCCGAGGAAGGCGTCCAGCGACCGCCGCAGCCCCGCGGCGTCGAGGCCGTGCGCGGCCGCGTGCTCCGAGGCCGTCCCGTAGTGGCGCAGCTCCTCGCGGCCGACGCCGAGCGCGAGCAGCCGGTGCGGTCGGTCCCGGAGCGCGTCCGCGACCAGCCGGCTCGATGTCCCGGCGAGGTAGGGCTCCACCAGCACCACGTCGGTGGTGACGCCGGCGTCGAGCACGGCGCGCAGGGTGGCGGCGTCGAACGGCCGGACCGCGCCGGCGTACAGCACGGTCACGTCCCGGTCCGCCGTTGCCTCCAGCACCGGGTCGAGCATCGGCCCGACGGCCACGACCGCACCCGCCCGCCCCCGTCGTACGACGGTGAACCGACCGGGCTGCACGTCGTAGGCGCGGCTGTTCTGCTGGGCCACCACGCGGACGTAGTGGCGCCCCGACCCGGCCACCGCCGAGCGGACCGCCTGCTCCACCTCGTCGGCGTGCCCGGGCGTCCAGATCGTGAAGCCGGGCAGCGTGTCGAGGAGGGCGACGTCGCCGGGCCCCTGGTGGGTGCGGCCCGCCGAGGCCAGGTCGTAGGAGCCCCCGACGCTCACCAGGACGCCACCGACGTCCTGGTGGCCGAAGCCGAGCTTCACCTGCTCGAACGGTCGCTCGACGAGGAACGACGTGAAGGTGTGCACCACCGGCCGCAGACCGGTCAGGGCCAGGCCCGCGCCGACGCTGACGAGGAGCTGCTCGCGGATCCCGACGTTGACGACGCGGTCCGGGTGACGTCGCTCCGCCTGCCCGAAGTACTGCCCCGAGATCTCGGCGTAGACGAGGGCGACGGACCTGTCCTCGTCGAGCAGGTCCACCGCCGTGTGGGCGAAGGTCTCACGGGGGTCTCGCTGGGTGCTCATCGCTTGTCCTCCACTTCGGCGACGACGACGGACGGTCGGCCGGGACGGTCGCGCAGAGCCGCTGCCAGGGCTGAGTGGTCGCGTCCGTCGACCACCGTGGTGTGCCAGCCCTCCACCTCGAAGCGACCCGCGATGAGGCCTGGCCGGTTCCAGGTGGCGGACCGGTTGTCCACCACGACCACGGTCAGGTTCTTCAGGCCGAGCGCCGTGGCCAGCTCAACGGCCTCGTGGTTGCTGCCCTCGTCCAGCTCGGCATCGCCGACGAGCACCACCGTGCGCGAGTCGAGGCCCTGGGCGCGCAACCCGATCGCGGTGCCGACCGCGATGGGGAAGCCGTGGCCCAGCGATCCGCTCGAGATCTCGACGCCGGGCACCAGGACGTGGTCGGGGTGGTGGCCCAGCGGTGAGTCGAAGGTCCCCCAGCGGGGCAGCCACTCGACGGGGATGAAGCCCTTCGCGGCCAGCACCGCGTAGTACGCCATCGGTCCATGGCCCTTGGAGAGCAGGAAGCGGTCACGGCCCGGATCGTCGACGGTGGCGGGAGTGACGTCGAGGACGCCGTCGTAGAGCACCCAGAGCACGTCCAGGGTCGACGTCGCGGCGCTGTCGTGCTTCTCGTCGCCGGTCATCAGCGACATGAGCGCCGGCAGGTCGTCGTAGCCGTACGTCGGCCCACCGGCCTCCGTCGGTGTCGGTGGCATGTGTGTCGTGGTCATGCGCCCAATCTGCAAGTTAACGTTAACTTTAAGTCAAGCGCCTTCGTGTGCGCCTGGGTGTGACCTGGCCCACAACACATGCCCGACGGCCGAGGTGTCCCCGACCAGCTCAGCCGGAGACGGCCACCACGCTGGCGGCGGCGCCGCGGACAACCGCGGTGAGGGGCACGCCCGGGACGTGCAGCGGCAGCCGCAGCGGTGCCGCCACGTGCACGACCACGGTGTCGCCCCGCGTCTGGACGCTGTAGCTCAGGCCCGGGAACCGGTCGCGGACGGCGCTCGTGCTCAGGTAGTCCGCGGCGTATAGCCGGGCAGCGGCGGGATCGATCTGCGCCCGGCCGCCGAGCCCGCGGGTGTAGACCTGCCCGCCCTCGATGCCGTCGGTGGCGGCCAGCGCGGCCGCGTCCGCGACCGCGTCGAGTCCCTGGCGCTCCAGGTAGGCCGCGGAGCCGTCCACCACGACACCGACGAGCAGTGCCACGAGGAGGGCGAAGCCGACCACCAGCGGCGTGATGCTGCCCCGCTGGCTGGCCGCGGTGGTCATGGTCGGGCCTCCCGGAAGCGGCCGTAGGGCGACTGGTGGATCGCGTCGACGGTGATGCGCGGGGTGTCGGCTCCGAGCACGCGTGGCATCAGCGGGAGGTCGGCCGCGGAGTGCACCTCTGCGGAGACCAGGGAACCGGGCACCAGGCAGGCGCCCGGCTGCGGACGACAGCTGATCCGCAACGTCAGGTGCGGGTCGTCGACGCCCTGGTCGGCGAACGCCAGCCGGGCGGCCAGCCGGGCGCGGGCGTAGCCGGTGGCCTGGTCGGGCGCGGTGACGAAGGCGCGGCTCGCCGAGCGAGCAGCCACCGAGGCTGCATAGGCGACCCGTTGGGTGTCGAAGACGGCGATCACCACGTACAGCAGCGGGACGATCAGCAGCAGGGCCAGCCAGACGAACTCGACGATGGCTGTGCCCTGCTCGTCGCGGGGGCGGCCGCGGCCGTTCACGGCTGCGGCTCCTCGACGGCGTGACCGGTGACCTCCAGCGCGATCGCTGGCCCCCACAGACCGAGCGGCGGCACCTCCGCCCGGACGCGCACCTCGACGACCGGGACCCCCGCGACCACGCCTTCGCGCGCCGTCGTGGCGGCCGCGAAGCGCCCCGCGATCGCGGCGTCGACCTGCTCCCGCGTCCGGGCGACGCCCGCGGCGGGTCCACGGTCGAGCGTCGCGGCGTAGCGCGCACCCTCGGCCGCT
>DATDNR010000080.1:0-6685 GCA_036518175.1 Marmoricola sp. | reverse complement strand
GCAGCGAGCCGAGACTGCGACCGTCGGCATCGAAGCCGGCGCTGTTGTCGTAGATGAAGATGTCCTGGAGGGTGATCACGTCACCCTCCATCCGCTCGACCTCAGTGATGTGGGTGATGTGGCGGCTGCCGTCCTTCAGGCGGGCCTGGTGGACGATCAGGTCGACCGCCGATGCCACCTGCTCACGGATCGCGCGGACCGGCAGGTCCATGCCGGCCATCATCACCATGGTCTCGATGCGGGAGAGCGTGTCGCGGGGACCGTTGGAGTGGACGGTGCAGATCGACCCGTCGTGACCGGTGTTCATCGCCTGGAGCATGTCGAGCGCGGAGGCGTCACGGACCTCACCGACGATGATGCGGTCGGGGCGCATACGCAGCGAGTTGCGCACCAGGTCGCGGATGTGCACCGCGCCCTTGCCCTCGATGTTGGCCGGGCGCGACTCGAGCCGGACCACGTGGTCCTGCTTGAGCTGGAGCTCCGCGGCGTCCTCGATGGTGACGATGCGCTCGTCGCTGGGGATGAACGACGACAGCACGTTGAGCGTGGTCGTCTTGCCGGCGCCGGTGCCGCCTGAGACCACCACGTTGAGCCGGCCGCGAACGCAGGCGTCCAGGAAGTCGGCGGTCTGCCTGCTCAGTGAGCCGAACTCGATGAGGTCTTCGGCGGTGAAGGGATCCGCGGCGAACTTCCGGATCGTGAGCGAGCTGCCGTCGATGGCCAGCGGCGGGATCACCGCGTTGACGCGGCTGCCGTCAGGCAGACGGGCGTCGACCATGGGGGAGGACTCGTCGATCCGGCGGCCGATCCGGGAGACGATCTTGTCGATGGTGCGGCGCAGGTGCGCCTCGTCGCGGAAGCTGCCGTCGACCCGCTCGAGCTTGCCGTAGCGCTCCAGCCAGATGTCGAACGGGCCGTTGACCATCACCTCGGCGACGTCGTTGTCACGCAGGTAGGGCTCGATCGGCCCATAGCCGAGGATGTCGTCGGCGATTTCCTGGGTGATCTGCTGCCGGTCCAGAGCGGTGAGCGGCTGGTTGGTCGCCGCCATCACGTCCGAGAGCGCCGCCCGCACCTTGCTCTCCAGCTCGTCATGGGGGAGGTTCGCGTCGTAGAGCTGTGGACCGAGCTGCTGGAGCAGCTCCTCGTGCACCGAGTCCTTCAGGTCGTCGAACCGGCCCTTGTCCCTGCTGGTGCGCGGCCCGTGGTGCTCCTTCGCCGGGGCAGGCAGCTCGGCGGTCAGCCGCTCATCGCCCGAAGCTGGCGAAGTTGCGTCACGGACGCCGTCGTGACCCGGGTCGCGGTCGCGACTGGCGGCGGCGAGGCGGTCGCTGAGACTGCTCATCGAGGTGACCTTCCTACTTCTTCCGGCCGAAGAGCCCACGCTTGGCGGGGGCCGAGGAGGAGTCGACGGGGGTTGCTGCGGGCGCGAACTGCCCGGCGAGCGCGCCGATCGCCTTGCTGACCGGGTGTTCGGGTTTCGACAGCACGATCGGCCGGCCGTGGTTCGTCGCATTGGCAACCGCGATGGCGGTGGGAAGGGCCGTGTTGACCCGCATGCCGAGGATGCTCTCGACGTTCTTGGCCGAGAGCCCGACCTCGTCGTCGGCCCGGTTGAGCACGAGGTACCGGTTCTGCGGCACCAGGTTGAGCGCGTTCAGCGTGTCGAGCGCCATCTTGACGTTCTTCACGGTCGGGACGTCGAGGGTGGCCACCAGGATGCACTCGTCGGTCTCGTCGAACGCCTGCAGCACGTGCTCGTCGAAGGCCGGCGAGGTGTCCACGATGACGAAGTCGAACTGCGCCCGCAGCGTCTGCAGCACGCTGCGCACCAGCTTGGCCGGCATCCGGTCCTTGACGTCCGGCTGCGTCGGCGCGGCGAGGATCGTCAGCGACGCCTCGTGCCGGGTGAGCAGATTGTCCAGCAGCGCGTAGTCGAGGTGGTCCTCCAGGCCGATCGCTTCGGTGATGGTGTGCTCGGGCACCAGCTGGAGGGTGATCGCGACGTCACCGAAGGCGAGGTCCAGATCCACCACGCAGACACGCGAGCCGCCGTTCCCGGCGAGCGCGAGCCCGAGGTTCACCGCGAGCGTCGTCTTGCCGACGCCGCCCTTGGGGGAGAAGATCGTGATGATCTTCCCCGGCGCGCTCGCGCCCTCGCGAGCGGGGCCGTGCAGCGCCTCCCAGGTGTCGCGGAAGCGATCCACGGACTGGCTCAGCGAGGTGACGTCACCGTCGGCGACCACGGCGCCGATGCCCGCGGCCATGGCGCCCGTGAAGACTTCGGTGGTCAGCTCGGGTCGCACGAGGATCAGGCCGGTGGACGGGTGCGTACGGCGCAGCCGCTCGGCGAGCTTCGCCGCCTCCCCGAACTCGACTGCCGGGCCCAGTACGACGACGTACTCCTCGCGCCGGCCGGCCAGCCAGTTGTCCAGCTGGTCGATGTTGCCGACGACATGGCTGCCCGTGGGCAGGCCGGCGCTGATCGTGCCGGCCCTGGTGGGGTCACTCTCGACGAGAACGGGCATCTGCGTTCCTTTCCGGAGTTCCCGGGATCACTGGAAGATGTTCTGGTCGGTCACGGCCTTGCCCGTGGCGACCTTGGAGTCCTTGTTGAGCAGGCCGAAGGCGAGCGTGCCGTTGCCGCTGGCGTAGATGACCTTCTGCGCCTCGGCCTGATCGACGGCCAGCGTCATCAGCGTCTTCGGCAACTGCTCCGTGGTCTGCTGCCCGCTGGCGTCGGTCGTCGTGGTCGTGGTCACCGTGGTGGTGCCGACCGCGATGACCTCGACCTTCGGCAGCAGCAGCTGGGTGAAGGTGCCGGCGTTGTTGCCCTGTCCACTGCCGCTCATGAAGATCGCGACGTCGTCACCGGGGTTGACGAAACCGGCGACCCGGCCGGGGTCGGTGAGGCTGATCGAGATGGCGAGCTTGCCCTTGGGGATCTGCAGCGCATTGCCGGCGGCGGGGGAGCCGAACTTGCTCGAGGTGATCTGCTCACCCGGCTGGATGGCGGTGTTCGCGACCTGACCGTTGACAGCGCTGAGGTCGCTCAGGGCATCAGGCAGCTGGTCCTGCTGCGCGACCGTGCCGAGCTCGATCGCGCCCTGTGCCTGGGCGTCAGCCACCGTCTCGCCGGGAGTGATCGGCTTGACCGCCTTGAGCACCTGCACGGCGTGGTAGCGCTGATCGGCGCGTGTGTCCGCACCCTTGACGTAGAGGAACACCAGCAGCGTCCCGAGTGCCGCGACGACCGCGGCGACGATGAGGAGGACCTTCCTGCGATCCATCGGCCATACCTGTTCGTTTCGGGGCGGGCCTCCGCTCGCCCCGACCCAGGTGGTCGAGGGTTCAGAGCTCGGACTCCACCGGGTTCGGTGCACCGGTGGGTTCCCTCTTCCCCCGGTCGCACTACACAGGGTGCATGATCCGAGTTCCGGAAATTGTCGCTTTCAGGCACATGACTATCCCGGCCTACCGGCATAGTCCGAACGGACTACTCGACGGGCGACTCAGCGCGCGTAGAGAGCGTCCACGTCGTCGCGGTGCTCGCGCATCACCACGTTGCGCTTCAGCTTGAGGCTGGGCGTGAGCTGCCCGCCTTCCTCGGTCCACTGAGAGGGGAGTACGGCGTACTTCCGGATCGACTCGGCCTTCGACACCGCCTTGTTGGCCTCCTCGACGGCGGCGTCGAGCTCGGCCCGCAGGTCCGGGTCGTCCAGCAACTGGTCCACACCACCGCGCTTGCCGTGCTGCTCGGCCCAGGTGGGCAGGGTCTCGGGATCGAGGGTGATCAGCGCGGCGATGAAGGGCTGTCCGTCGCCGACGACCATGCACTGGTCGACGAGGAGGTGCGCGCGCAGCCGGTCCTCAAGCACGGCGGGAGCGACGTTCTTGCCGCCGGCGGTCACCAGGATCTCCTTCTTGCGCCCGGTGATCCGCACGAAGCCGTCCGCATCGATCTCCCCGACGTCACCGGTGTGGAACCAGCCTTCCGCCTCCTTGGCCTCGGCGGTGGCCTCGTCGTTGTGCCAGTAGCGGTCGAACACCTGCCCGCCCTGGAAGAGCAGCTCGCCGTCCTCGGCGACGCGCACGGCCGTGCCCGGCAGCGGGCGTCCGACGGTGCCCACCTTCTGCTCGCCGGGCAGGTTGACGGTGAGCGCCGCGGTGGTCTCGGTGAGGCCGTAACCCTCCAGCACGTTGACGCCGATGCCGCGGTAGAAGTGGCCCAGCCGGTCGCCGAGCGGTGCCCCGCCGGAGACGGCGTACCCGCAGCTTCCTCCCAGCGCCGCGCGCAGCCTGGCGTACACCAGCCGGTCGAAGACGGCGTGCCGTGCCTTGAGCAGCAGGCCGGTGCGGCCCTGCTCCTGGCTGCGTGACCAGGCGATCGCGACCTCGGCGGCGTGGTCGAAGATCCGGCCGCGCCCCTCCGCCGCGGCGCGTTGCGAGGCCGTGTTGTACACCTTCTCGAAGACCCGCGGTACGGCGAGGATGAAGGTCGGCCTGAACACCGCGAAGTCGTCCAGCAGTCCCTTGATGTCGCAGGAGTGGCCCATCCGCACGCGGGCCTTGACGCAGCCGACCTGGATGATCCGCGCGAAGACGTGCGCCAGCGGCAGGAAGAGCAGGGTCGAGGCGCCCTCGGTGTCGAAGAGCTTCTCCAGCTCGTGCACCGCCACGCACAGCTCGAACATGAAGTTGCCGTGGGTGAGCACGCAGCCCTTGGGTCGGCCGGTGGTGCCGGAGGTGTAGATCAGGGTGGCGATGTCGTCAGGTTGCGCGGTTGTGCGGCGGGTCTCGAGAGCGCTGTCGGAGATGTCGTCGCCCAGGGTCTTGAGCACCTCCACCGCGTTGTCCTCGATCGACCAGACGTGGTGCAGGTCGGCGAGGCGCTCGCGGACGGACTTGATCCGCGACATGTGCTCCGGCGACTCGGCCAGCACCGCCCGGGTTCCGGAGTCGGCGAGGATCCACTCGATCTGGTCGGCGCTGGAGGTCTCGTATATCGGCACGGTCGCTGCCCCGGCGAACCAGATGGCGTAGTCCAGCAGCGTCCACTCGTAGCGGGTCTTGGAGATCAGGGCCACCCGGTCTCCCGGCTCGACCCCGGCGGCGACCAGGCCCTTGGCGACCGCGCGGACCTCGGCGAGGAACTCGGCGGCGGTCACGTCGACCCAGCCGTCCCCGGTCCGCCGGCTGAAGACCACGGCCTCCGGGTGGTCGGCGCCGTTGCTGACGACGTCGTCGGTGAGGTTGCCCGTGGTCGGCACGGCGACCTGCAGGGGAGTGGAGTACTCGCGCACGCTGCTCCTCCGGGTTAGTGGTTCGGCAACAGCACGGTACTCGCCAGTAGCCTCCTCAGGCAGCAGCAGGTGAGCCAGCCCACGTCGGCTAGCCTGTACCCGCCGTCCGACCACGTCCGATGACAGGGAACGAGCCATGGCCGACCAGACCACCTCCAGCATCGTCATCGATGCGTCCCCGTCGACCGTCATGGGCGTCATCGCCGACTTCCCCGCCTACCCCGAGTGGGCGCAGGGCATGAAGGAGGTCGACGTGCTCAAAGAAGGACCGCACGGCCGAGCGCTGCAGGTGCACTTCGAGCTCGAGGCGAGCCCGATTCGGGACTCCTACGTCCTGGAGTACGACTGGCAGGGTGACGAGCGGGTCAGCTGGCACCTGGTCGAGGGCAACATGCTCAAGGCGATGCAGGGCGCCTACATCCTCCGCACCATCGACGAGGCCACCGAGGTGACCTACCGACTGGCGGTCGACGTCGCGATCCCGATGATCGGCATGCTGCGACGCCGCGCGGAGAAGGTCATCATCGACAGCGCGCTGAAGGGACTGAAGAAGCGCGTCGAGTCGCTGCACTGACGTGTCGTCGAGCCAGCCCCGGATCCTGCTCTTCACCGGCAAGGGCGGCGTCGGCAAGACCACCAGCGCGGCCGGTACGGCGACCCTCGCCGCACGTGCCGGTCGCCGGACGCTGGTCATGTCCACCGACGCAGCGCACTCCCTCGGCGACGCCTTCCGCCTGACACCGGGCCAGGAACCGGTGGAGGTGGAGGACCGGTTGTGGGTGCACCAGGTGGACACCCAGCACCGCTTCGAGCAGTCCTGGGCGGACGTCCAGGACTACCTGCGGTCGGTGCTCCACACGGTGGGAGTCGACCCGATCACCGCCGAGGAGCTGACCGTCGTCCCCGGCGCCGATGAGGTGCTCGCCCTGCTGGAGGTGCGCGAGCACGCCGGGAGCGATCGCTGGGACGTGATCGTGGTCGACTGCGCCCCGACTGCCGAGACCCTGCGGCTGCTGGCGCTGCCCGAGGCGCTGGGCTGGTACATGGATCGCGTCTTCGGCGTGCAGCGCCGCGTCGTGCATGCGCTCCGTCCGGTGCTGACCCGGGCCGCGGGCGTGCCGATGCCCGGTGACGGCGTCTTCGCGGCCGTCGAAAGGTTGCACCGCGAGCTGGGCGAAGTGCGCGACCTGCTCAGCGGAAAGCGCTCGTCGGTGCGGCTGGTGCTGACGCCTGAGCGGATGGTGCTGGCCGAGGCTCGCCGGTCGCTGACGACGCTCAGCCTCTACGGCTACCGGGTCGACGGGGTCATCGCGAACCGCATCGTCCCCGACGAGGGTGCGGACCCGTGGCGGTCGAGCTGGGCGGCCGCCCAGACCGAGGTG
>DATDNR010000079.1:0-12057 GCA_036518175.1 Marmoricola sp. | reverse complement strand
GCCTCGCCCAGGCGGGCGGCTGCACTCTGCATCGCCGCCCGGGTGCTCGACGGCAGGTTCCACGCCGGCCCGATCACCGCGCGCCTGCTGGCCCGCTTCGCGGATGACCGATCTCCCCGATGAGCGGGTTCAACCCCGTAGTCCCCCTCACTGAACGCGAGGAAGGGGTGGCCCTGACCGTCGCTCGGGGGCACACCAACGCCGAGATCGCCGACGAACTGCACATCAGCCTCAGCGCAGTCAAGTTCCACCTGGCCAGCCTCATGAACAAGATCGGAGCGCGAAACCGCGTCCAGATCGTCATCTGGGCCTACCAGACCGAACGCATCCGCCCCTGACCGCTCAGGCGGGGACGCCACTACCTACGTCCGTCCCATCGCCGCGACGTGGCGCCCAGGAGACAACGTTACGGCTTCTCCCGGCCGCCGACCGTGCCGAGAGGCGTTGGCCGGCAACCCGCCAGCCGGTCACTTGTAGCGCGTTTCCAAAAGCAGCCGGGACGCGGCGTCGGTGAGCCACTCCTGGCACTGGTTGAGAGACCAATCGTGATCTCGAGTAAGCGAGAGGAACGCTTCGGCGGAGGACAGCTGCGCCAGCAGGCCAGCCGCCTGGGACGCGGTCAGGTCGGCGCGCAGCTCACCCAACTCCGCAAGCCGTGCGACTGCTGCGCGTGTGCCCTCGACCAGTCGCCGGTTGCCCTCGTCGCGGACTGCGGCGAGCTCGGGCTCGCTGGGCGCGACCTGGTCCACCATCGTGATCAGGTCGCCGCTGTGCTCACACAGCGCTCGCCCGATCCGGACCGAGCCGACGATGACCTCCCGCCCGGTGGCGGCGGCGAGCACCGCAGGGACCAGTTCGGGCAGCCCGGCCTCGTCGTCGATGCGGGCGTTGAGCGCCAACGCGATCGCCCGCTTGCTACCGAATGCCTTGTAGACCGTGGGCACCGCGACGCCCGCCTTCCGGGCGATCGACTCGATGCTGGTAGCGGCGTAGCCCTGGTCGGCGATGAGCTGCCTGGCCGCCGCAACGATGCGGTCCTTGGTCAGTTGCGCTTGCTGAGCCCGCCAAGTCGTCACACCCATTGACACTACCGCATTACTGAGTAAAGTGCTCGTATACCGAACGGAGGTCAGGAACATGAGCGTTCAGGAGATTCAGGCACCCGGTGTGCGAATCCGGCCCTTCGACGCGGCGGCGATCACCTGGCTCGCGGTCGCCGCGGTCGGCACGGTCACCGGGTTGCTGGAGCGGTGGCCGGCACAGTTCGGCGGTGCGGGCCAGCCCGACCAGATCGCCTCGGAACTGACCACGAAGGGGACGGTCCTCTCACCGCCGCTGTTCATGCTGGTCCTGATGGCGCTCGGCTATGCGCTTGCCCGCCTGCGTGCTGGGCGCTCGATCGGGCGCTCGACTGGGCTGGTCCTCACAATCCTGGTCGGCCTCACCGGAATCATCGGGGCCCTCGGCGAGGTGGCGGCGCCTGCAACGCCGGACGTGCCGCGCGCCGTGCAATACCTCGGACTCGTCGGCGCACTGCTCTCCCTCGCCGTGGTCGCCACAGCGCTGCGCGCCCTGATGGTCGCCCGACGAGGGTGAGCCCTCGCGGCCAGCCGCAAGCACATCCGTCCGACGCACACCACCGGTGCCGAACTCGGCAACCGCGCTACACCACTATCGGGGACTCAACTCGGGGGCTCTGCCAACGGACCGGCCGCAACCTTTGTGTCACGAGGCGAACGACCGGCCGGCGGCACAGATTCCTGCCCGCACAACCCACCGCGCCGAGGTCGACGGAGCGCCTGTTTTCACGGCGAGTGTCTCCGAGTTCGGCGGGCAGGACAGGAGGAGCCACGCATGAGAGAGTCGAGCCTCGGTCCCGTCCACTTTCGAGTTCGTCGAGATCCTGCTAAGGCGGCCCATGCTCTGCTAGTTGTGATCCAGGCGTTCGACGCGCTCGAAACGTTGAAGAACCGATCGGACCTTCGTGAACAGGGCAGGCCGAGGCCACAAGGAGCCTGGCTTCCTACTGACTTGCGCGAACGCTCTCCCTCATGCCCGTCCCTGCTCACCTGACCTGCTGGAAGACCGGGCGCTAGTCCGAGAGACGCGCGCCGATGAACGGGATCTTCAGCACCGGTCCGCCCCACCTCCCGCTCACGGCGAACAGCTCCCGGGGTGCTCCGCTGACATCGGCGATCGTGTGCACCAGGTCGTCGACCTCGCGGCTGCGCAGCGTCAGTGGCCAGGCGTCGACACCGGCCAGATGCTTGAACAGCGCCGACTTGCCTCGCAGTGGGCGTCAGCGGGATCAATGTCGAGGGCGTCGCCGCACCGAGATGCTTCCAGCTGGTGGCTCGCCTGCAGGAGGAACTCGACGTACCCCATGACCGGCAACCCGGCGCGCGGGCCGACGTCACCGAGACCGGGGATCGCCGGGCCATCGCTCGCGACGAAGATTCGATTTCGAGTCCGGTCAGCTCGGGTACTGCTGTGTCGTCATCGGCAGCGCGTCGTACTTCCTCGGCCACTCCGGGGGTGTAGACGTGGGACAGGTCGTCGTGGTCGGTGGCCGGTGAACCTCCTCTCAACCCCTGTGATGCCGTCTTCCACGACGACCAGCACGGCACCGCGATCGTCGTGCTCGCCGCGCTGCGCAACGCACTTCGTGTGGTGGACAAGGAGCTGAAGGACGTCTCCGTGGTGATCTCGGGTGCCGGGGCCGCGGGAAGTGCGGTCACTCGCCTGCTGCTCGACCGGGGAGTACGCCAGATCACCGTGTGCGACAGCCGAGGGGTGCTCCGCCCCGACCGGAACCTTACTGGTGAGGAGGCCTGGCTTGCCGCGCACACGAGCTCGCGGGAGGACGCGGACGGCCTCGCGCAGTCGCTGGACGGTCCCGACGTCTTCCTCGGTGTCAGCGCTCCGGGATCGTCGATGCTTCCACGCTAGCGGCGATGCAGGATGGTGCGATCGTCTTCGGACTGGCCGACCCGGACCGGAGTTCGACCCGGCGCGAGGACGCACCGCTGCTGGCCGCGGCTGCCGACGCGATCGCCGCTCTGGTCGACCAGCCGGCGCCGGATGCCATCGTCCCGGACGTGCTCGACGAGCGGCTGGTCGGTGCCGTCGCGGCGGCCGTGGCCGGCTGCGGTCGCTGAATGCCCGGAAAGGCACGAATACCCGAAACCTCGCGCGCCTGACCGACCACGACGACCAACTGCGTCTTGCGGACGCGCACTCCTGAGGACAGAGTGAGATACGGACATCGGCTCGGGAGGTCGGCGTTGATCTTCATCACCGCGAAGTTCCAGGTCTTGCCGGAGTACGCCGACGCCTGGCCCGAGATCGCCCGCGAGTTCACCGAGGCGACCCGAGCCGAGGACGGCTGCCTGTGGTTCGAGTGGTCCCGCAGCGTCGACGACCCGGACGAGTACGTGCTGGTGGAGGCCTTCCGCGACGGGGAGGCGGGAGCGGCCCATGTCGGGTCGGAGCACTTCCGCCAGGCGCAGCAGGTGCTCCCCCGCCACCTCGCGCGCACGCCCCGGATCGTCAACGTGGAAGCACCCGGCCGCGACTGGTCCGAGCTCGGCGAGATGCGGGTGTCTGACTAGGCCGCACAGGAGTCCTACGGAGGTGGGCTGATGTACCAGAAGGACGGCGAGAGCTATTTCGTGGTCGACAGCCACATGCACTACTGGGACGCCAGCCCCGGCAACTGGGTGAAGGGCCAGGAGCAGTACGCCAAGGGCTGGATCGAGTGCTTCCACGCCTACTCGAGCCTCGGCCCGCCCGAGACCCACTGGCCGCTGGAGAAGTTCCAGAAGTACACCGAGGAGGACCTGATGAGGGACCTCTTCGAGGTAGGGCACGTCGACAAGGCCATCTTCCAGTCGACCTACCTCAACGACTGGTACACCGAGGGCTTCAACACTCTCGAGCGCAATGGCGCCCTCGCGGAGAAGCACCCGGACAGGTTCATCGTCAACGGCCGCTGGGATCCGCGTGACGGCGAGGCTGGGCTCGAACAGCTGGCCGCCGACGCGGAGCGGTGGAAGCTCAAGGGGGTCAAGCTCTACACCGCCGAGTGGAAGGGCGACTCGCGCGGCTGGAAGCTCACCGACCCTGGGGCCTACCGCTACCTGGAGAAGTGCCAGGAGCTCGGCATAAGGAACCTCCACCTCCACAAGGGCCCCACGATCTGGCCGCTGGACAAGGACGGTTTCGACGTGACCGACGTCGACCACGCCGCCACCGACTTCCCCGAGCTCAACTTCATCGTCGAGCACGTGGGGCTGCCACGCATCGAGGACTTCTGCTTCATGGCCACCCAGGAGCCCAACGTGTACGCCGGCCTGTCCGTCGTCATCGGCGGCCTGATGCATGCACGGCCCCGCTTCTTCGCCAAGGTGATGGGCGAGCTGCTGTTCTGGGTCGGTGAGGACAAGATGACCTTCGGCAGCGACTACGGCATCTGGGAGCCGAAGTGGCAGATCGAGGGGTTCGTCGACTGGAGCTATCCCGACAGCGACCAGTACGCGGACTACCCACCGCTCGGCGTCGAGGGCAAGAAGAAGATCCTCGGGCTCAATGCCGCCAAGCTCTACGACATCGAGGTGCCCGAGCAGTGCCGGATCGCCGCGGAGCCGGCCAAGCGCGAATCAGCGGTCGGGGTGGAGAATTGACCCAGGCCGTCCTCGAGGCGCTCGCCCGCGTCCACGATCCCGAGCTCCACGCTCCGGTGACCACACTCGGGTTCGTCGCGTCGTGCCGGGTCGAGGAAGGCCGTGCCGAGGTGCGGCTGCGGTTGCCGACGTACTTCTGCGCACCCAACTTCGCCTTCCTGATGGTCGCCGACGCCTACGAGGCCGTCGCGGCCGTCCCGGGAGTCCGCGAGGTGCGGGTCGTGCTGGAGGACCACTTCGCCGCCGAGGCCATCAACGCCGGTGTCGCTGCCCGAGCCGGGTTCGTGGACACCTTCGCCGGGTACGCAGCGGACGAGCTGGACCAGCTGCGCACCGACTTCCTGCGCAAGGCCGTGCTCGCGGGGACCGACCTGGTCTGCCGCCCGCTGCTGGCCGCGGGCCGGCGCCCCGAGCAGCTGGTCGCCCTCGACCTGGGCGACCTGCCGCCTGATCCGGAGCTGTTGCGTCTGCGTGCCCGCCGCCGCGAGCTGGGGCTGCCCGCCGACGATGCCGCCCCGCTCCTGGTCGACGTCCTGACGGGGCAGCGGGTCGAGCCGGCCGCCGCCGCCCTGCACCTGCGGCGAGCACGGCTCACGCAGGTCGGTGTGGAGGCAAACACGTCCATGTGCCGCGGCATGTTGCAGCACAGGTACGCGACGAAGGAGGACGCATGAAGGCGGTGCGACTGCACGAGTACCACCAGGACCCCGTGGTCGAGGAGGTCCCCGAGCCGACGGTCTCGGGACCGTTCGACGTGGTGGTCAGGATCGGCGGCGCGGGCGTGTGCCGCACCGACCTGCACATCATCGAGGGTCAGTGGCAGGAGGCCATGGGCCCGACGCTGCCGTACACGATCGGCCACGAGAACGCCGGCTGGGTCCACGAGGTCGGCTCGGCCGTCACCAACGTGGCGGTGGGTGACACCGTGATCCTGCACCCGCAGCCGAGCTGCGGTCTGTGCCCTGCCTGCCGCGAGGGCAACGACATGCAGTGCAGCAACGCGTTCTTCCCCGGCCTGTCCGACAACGACGGCGGCATGGCCGAGTACCTGCTCACCACGGCCCGCGCGTGCGTCAAGCTCGACCCGCAGACCAGGCCGGAGGACGTCGCCGCCCTCGCCGACGCCGGCATCACCGCCTACCACGCGGTCCGCAAGGCGATCCCGTTGCTGCCGCCCGGCTCCACCTGTGTGGTCATCGGGGCCGGCGGCCTAGGGCACATCGGCATCCAGTGCCTCAGAGCGCTGACCGCGTCCCGGGTGGTGGTCGTGGACGCCAACTCCGACGCCCTCGACCTGGCCTCCGAGCTCGGTGCCGACGAGACCGTGCTGACCGACGGCGACCATGTCTCGAAGGTCATCGACCTCACCGACGGTGGCGCGCGGGTGGTCCTCGACTTCGTTGCCGAGCAGGGGGCAGAGAACGAAGGCTTCGCGATGACCCGCCCCGCCGGCTCCTACTTCGTGATCGGGTACGGCGGCCAGCTGCAGATCCCGACCCTCGACGTGATCGCGACCGAGCGCAACATCATCGGCAACATCGTCGGCACCTACACCGACCTCGTCGAGCTGATGGCGCTGGCGCAGTCGGGGCGGGTGACCCTGCACACCCAGGCCTACCCGCTCGACCACGCCCTCGACGCCCTCCACGACCTCGACGCCGGCAGGGTCCGGGGCCGGGCGATCCTGGTGCCCTGAGCCCCGCCCACCGCGCAAGCAGTGATGGGCCCTGGTGGCCGCTCGGCTGCACGCAGGTCGGTCTAGCCTTGCGAGGTGCGGGTGCTCGTCGTGGATGGCGCGAACGTGGTCGGCAGCCGACCCGACGGCTGGTGGCGCGACCGCGCGGGCGCCGCTGCCCGGCTCCACGCGTCGATCGCTCGCGCGCAGCTCGACTTCGACGAGGTGCTGCTGGTGCTGGAAGGCAAAGCCAGGGACGGAGCACCGGCCGGCCGGCACGGCACGCTGAGCACGATCCACTCCCCCGGCGCGGGGGACGACACGATCGTGGACGAGGTCGGCGGACGCACCAGAGCCGGCGACGACGTCACCGTCGTCACCGCCGACCGCCGGCTGCGCGAG
Organism: Marmoricola sp.; assembly: GCA_036518175.1. Lineage (GTDB taxonomy): Bacteria > Actinomycetota > Actinomycetes > Propionibacteriales > Nocardioidaceae > Marmoricola. The sequence continues at coordinate 5,298 of DATDNR010000079.1, read as the reverse complement.
CGAGTCTCAGCAGTGGGCGGAGCCTTCGTCGGCCCCTCCTGGCTCCTCGAGCGCACAGGCTGACCGGTCATGGCGCCACACCCGGCACTCGTCAGGGCCGCGCGCGAAGCGACAGCTCGGGAATGCGTCAGTCAGTGGAGGGCGCGGAAGGTGACGAGGGTGACGGAGTCGACGTTGACGGGCTCGACGGCTCCGGGCTCGTCGGCTCCGGGCTCGTCGGCTCCGGGCTCGTCGGCGACGGACTCGACGGCGACGGACTCGACGGCGACGGACTGGGAGACGGCGTCTCCGTGGGACCCGAGGGCGACGCAGTCGGACCGGGCCCGGTAGGGGTGGGCGCATCGGTCGTCGTACTGGATCCGGTGGCGGGCGACGCAGGGCCTGCCCCTGGCGGGCGAATCGTGGTGGGGAGTCGACGCGGGCGCACCCCGGTAGCCCCGGACACCGGCGCGCTCGAAACGACGGCCGACGACTCTCGCGGCGCCACTGCGGTGGCCGGAGTCATCGCACCAGGCGACCTGACCCCTGCCCGGGTGTCCCCCCGCGTCTCACCGGAGGGCTGCTGCACGGGTGCGACCATCCTGCCCACGACGTAGGCGGCGCCCGGGAGCACGACGATCGCGGTCGCCGCCGCTGCCACCTTCACGCTGAGGGCCACACGCGGCGCGTGCCCGGCTCAGCCGCGTTGATGCGTTCGAGATTCCTTACGGACCGAGGTCGGGTGGTGTCGACCCGCTACGGCGTCAGCCCGTCCGTTGCGGACAGGGCCCTCAGCGGGCTCGCCAGCGACGCCGGATGTCCCGCTTGCCCCGCTTCTTCGCCTTGCGCAGCTTCTTGGCAGATCCGCGGGCGCGCCGGGTGAGTGCCTTGGTGCTCTCGTCGATCGGGTGGGCCACTCGTCGGGGCAACATCAAGCGCACCGCAGTGGTCAGTGTCCGGCGGGCCAGCCGCAGCAGCGGAATGCCGACGGGCAGCAGGATCACGGTCAGACACAGCAGCACGGCGAGGAGTCCGAGGACGCCGCCGAGGATCCACAGGGCAGCTCCGGCGACGGCGCGTAGAAGCCGCATCGTGACTCCTTCCGGACCCGGACCGGTGACCGAGCCGTTCGCACCTCCGGGTCGTCGCCCCAAGGATTCCCTGGGCGAACCGAAATCAACCCGAGATGTCGGGTTTGTGTCACCATCGGTCGGAACGCACGCAGGCAGGTGCCATGACAGGTAGTGGTTTCGCGAAGACCCTTCGCTCGGCGCAAGGTGGCGACGAGGACGCCTTTCGAGTGCTGTTCCGCGCCGTACAACCGGGCTTGTTGCGCTACCTCGACGTGGTGGCCGGGGAGCTGGCCGACGACGTCGCGGCGGACACCTGGGTGAGCGTCGTGCACAGTCTGAGACGGTTCGCCGGGGATGAATCGGGCTTCAGCGCATGGGTCTTCACGATCGCGCGGGCCCGGTTGCGAGACGAGCAGCGGCGTCTCTACCGCCGCCCGAGACCGGTCGATCCCGCACAGCTTCTGGTCGACTCTTCCACCGGGCCCGACCCGGCCGACCAGGCGGTGGAGACCGCGGGCACCGTCGCTGCCATCGCCTTGATCGCAACGCTGCCGCCCGAGCAGGCCGAGGTCGTGCTCCTGCGGCACGTCGTGGGGTTCGACGTGGCCCAGACGGCGCAGATCCTGGGCAAGCGGCCCGGTGCGGCCCGCGTCGCTTCCCATCGAGGACTGGCCCGGTTGCGGACCGCCCTTGGAGGCGATGCGGAACTGCCCGCCGGGACCGCTGTAACGAATCCACGATTCCGGGCGATAGGTGGGGTGACATGAAGATCGATCCGTGGCCCAGCGCAGACGACTCGGCCGTCGACGAGCCGCTCGCGTCACTCCTGCGAGCGGCGGCGCCCACACCCCGTCCCGGGCCCCTGCCCGGCGAGGAGGACGCGCTCGCCGAGTTCCGGACTGCGGATCATGACGCTGGGAGGCCCTCCATGCAGACAACTCGCACTCGTGCCCGCATCGTCGTCGCCGTCACCGCGACAGCGGGCATGCTGACCTGCGCCGGCGCGGCCGCGGCGACGACCGGCACCCTGCCGGGCGCTGCCCAACAGACGGCACGCGACGTACTTGCCAAGGTGGGCGTCGCCGTGCCAGGCCCCAACCCCCACTCCGACGGGCACGCGGACACGCGCGGCAAGTCCGCCGCCAGCCACGCGGCGGAGACGCGAGGCAAGTTCAGTACCGCCCACGCCACGACTGAGCAGAAGAAGTCATCAACGGACTCCGCCGGGCACGGCAAGGGCGCGGAGATCTCCGAACTCGCCAGGACGACCACCGCCACCGGGGTCGACAAGGGCGCGCAGATCTCGACCTTGGCCTCTGGTGGCAAGAGCCAGGCCGGCGAGCACGGCAAGCCCACCGACCCCGGCTGGAACGGCACCACGCACAAGCCCACCGACCCCGGTTCGAACGGCACCACCCACAAGCCCACCGACCCCGGCTCGAACGGCACCACCCACAAGCCCACCGACCCCGGCTCGAAGGGCACCACCCACAAGCCGGCGGGCGCGGGCTCCACTGGGGCGGCCGCGTCCGGATCCCACAGGCCCTGAACTCCAGGCCGGATCGGTCTGCTGTCCTGAGCCGCCCGAACGCCGATCTCTGCCACGGACCGGGAAGGCTCCTCGACAAGACGTCAAGATGGCCCGGTGGACCTCGAACCGCACCGCGCAGAGCTGGTGGCGTACTGCTACCGGATGCTGGGCTCGTTCCATGAGGCCGAGGACGCGGTGCAGGACACGCTGCTGCGGGCCTGGAGGGCCCGGGACCGCTACGATCCGGCGCGCGCGTCCGTACGCACCTGGCTGTACCGGATCGCGACCAACGTCTGCGTGACCGCGTTGGAGGGACGCGGGCGGCGACCGTTGCCTTCCGGGCTGGGAGCGCCGAGCGACGATCCCGGTGCGCCCCTGGTGCCGGCCCTTGACGTGCCCTGGCTGCAACCGTTCCCCGACGCTCGGTTCGACGTGGAGGCTCGGGCCGATCTGCGGCTCGCCTGGGTCGCGGCCGTGCAGGGCCTGCCGGTCCGCCAGCGCGCCGTCCTGATCCTGCGCGACGTGCTAGCGTTCTCCGCTGCCGAGGTCGCCGGACAGCTCGGGACGACGGTCGCGGCAGTCAACAGCGCACTGCAACGGGCCCGCGCCGCCGTCGCCGGACTTGGTGATGCCGCCACGATCACCGAGCCGGACGACCCCGAGACACGCGCCGTGATCCGGCAGTACGTGCGGGCATTCGAGGCCGCGGATGTGGCGGCGATCGTGCAGCTGCTGGCCGACGACGCCATCCTCGAGATGCCGCCGGTGCCGCTCTGGTACCGGGGCAGCCACGACTACGGCCGGTTCATGGAGCGGGTGTTCGCGATGCGCGGATCCGGCTGGATCGCGCGGGAGTCGACCGCCAACGGTCAGCCTGCTCTTGCCGCCTACGCGCCCGGGCCTGGCGGCGAGCATCGGTTGCACACCCTGCAGGTCTTCACCGTCACCGAGGGCCTGGTCACGAGCAACGTGGTGTTCGCTGATCCGGCCGTCTTCGAGGCATTCGAGCTGCCGCAGCACATCTCGGCCACCGAGTCGCGTCGTTCGCGATGAGTCCGGGCGGTGCCACCGGTAGGTACCGGTGAGCATCGAACCGAAGGAGACACATCGTGAGCGTCATCGTCATCGAGTTCATCACCCTGGACGGCGTCGTGTCCGATCCGGACGGGTCCGCCGGGACTCCGCACGGCGGCTGGGCGTTCCGGCACGGCCCGAAGGCGGTCAGCGGGGACAAGTTTCGGCTGGGCCGCACGCTGGACGACGGGGTGCTGCTGCTCGGCCGCACCACCTGGCAGCTGTTCTCTCGGCTCTGGCCCGGACGCGAAGACCCCTTCGCAGCGCGGATGAACGCCGTACCGAAGCTGGTCGCCTCCCACACGTTGACCCACGCTGACACCTCAGCGTGGGTGAACTCCACGGTGATGGACGGTGACCTGCTTGACGCCGTCGAGCGTGAACGGCGCGACGTGGTCGTGACCGGGAGCCTGAGCGTGGTGGATCAGCTGATGTCCGCTGATCTGGTCGATGAGTACCGGCTGCTCACCTTCCCCACTGTCCTCGGCAGTGGGCGTCGGCTCTTCCAGGGCATGGGACAGCCCACAGACCTGGAGTGCCTGCTCGCCCGGCAGGTCGGCGCCGCCGTCCTGACGACCCATCGCAGGCCCGCCGGGAGAAGGGCTCACGAGCGGAGGCGCCGGCCAGGTCAGGTCATCTCTTGACCGGATACCTCAGGTGCAGCACGCGGTCGGCCTGGAGCACGACGTCAGGGTCCTCGAGCAGGTGCTGGCCGTCGATCCGGCCGAAGTAGCGCTTGCCGGAGCCGAAGACGACGGGCACGACGTCCATCGCCACGACGTCGACCAGCCCGAGCGCGAGAGCCTGACCGGCGACCTCGCCGGCGGAGAGTGCGACCACCCCGCCATCGGCGTACTCCCGCGCGACCTCGATCGCTTCGCTGACGTCGTCCACGAAGGGGACGTCGGCCTCCGGGTGCCAGCCGTCCGGTCTCGGCCGGTGGGACACCACCACGAGGTGTTCACACGCCGGCGGTCTGGCCTCCCAGCCGTTGGTGAGGTCGAAGAGGTGACGTCCGACGACTGCGCAGCGGATGCTGTCCCAGAACGGCTTGACGTAACCGTAGGACCGCTCGCTGATGGCCATGCTCGGGTGCACCGCGTCGCCGCCGCCGTCGAACAGCGGCTGGTCACCATTGAAGTACCAGTCGAACAGCGGCCCGACCTGGTCATCGTCATCGGCGATGAAGCCGTCGACCGAGACCACTGCATGCATCACCACGGTGCTCATCGCTGCCCCTTCGGAGTCCAGGAGCCCGAGCGGGGCTCCCGCCAAGCGTCCGCCCGCTAGCGTGGTGCCGACAACCCTGACGTTGGAGGTGGCCATGTCCTACGTCGTCGACTTCACCGACGTCTCCACGGTCGGTCTGGAGTCGTCACCGGTCGCGAAGGCACTCGCCGGGGTGCGGGCCAACGAGGCTCGGTACTTCCAGAACAAGTACTCCCACACCTTCACCGTCGAACCCGCCAGTGACGCGATGGAGGTCGTCGAGTACGTGCATCGCATCCTCGCCGAGGAACGCGACATCGTGATCGCGTCTCGACCTCTCGAGGCGACGGCCTTCGAGGTCGACGGGATCCGGATGGCGTACGTCTTCTACGAGTCCGGCCTGTCGGTCAACGTCATGTACACGATCGCGGA
>DATDNR010000078.1:0-20783 GCA_036518175.1 Marmoricola sp. | reverse complement strand
GTCGGTCCCTTCGAGTGTCGGTCGCCCGAGGAGCACGTGGCCATAGCCCGGTTATCGGATATCGCTGATGGCCCGCGGGGCCGGAATGCCCGGGCCACGGGGCCCGATTCGACGGGCCGCGAGGGGCACCGGGCTACTCGTCGAGCAGGCCGAGCAGGTAGTCGCCGTACCCGCTCCTGCGCAGCGGCTGGGCGCGCTCGGCCAGCTCGTCGTCGCTCAGGAAGCCCTGCCGCCAGGCGACCTCCTCGGGGACGCCGACCTTGAGGCCCTGCCGGTGCTCGATCGTGCGCACGTAGCTCGCGGCATCGTGCAGGGAGTCGAAGGTGCCTGTGTCCAGCCAGGCGGTGCCGCGGGGCAGCACCTGCACCCGCAGCCGGCCCTCGTCGAGGTAGCGCCGGTTGAGGTCGGTGATCTCCAGCTCGCCGCGGCCCGACGGCTCGAGGTCGCCGGCGAGCCCGACGACGTCGTTGGAGTAGAAGTACAGCCCGGGGACGGCGTAGGGGCTCCTGGGCTTCTCCGGCTTCTCCTCCAGCGAGATGACGCGGCCGTCGTCGTCGAACTCGACCACGCCGTACGCCGTCGGGTCGCTCACCCGGTAGCCGAAGATGGCCCCGCCGTCGACCTCGGCGAAGTTCTTCAGCTGGTTGCCCATGCCGGGGCCGTAGAAGATGTTGTCGCCCAGCACCAGCGCCACCGGGTCGTCGCCGATGTGGTCGGCGCCGAGCAGGAACGCCTGCGCCAGGCCGTCGGGCGAGGGCTGCACGGTGTAGGTCAGGTTGATGCCGAACTGGCTGCCGTCGCCGAGCAGCCGCCGGAACAGCTCGGCCTCGTGCGGCGTCGTGATGACGAGGATGTCGCGGATGCCCGCCAGGATCAGCGTCGACAGCGGGTAGTAGATCATCGGCTTGTCGTAGACCGGCACCAGCTGCTTGCTCACCCCGAGCGTGATCGGGTGCAGCCGCGAGCCGGTGCCGCCGGCCAGGACGATTCCTCGCATGCGAGGCAGGTTAGTGGACGCGGCGGGAGGCACCGGTCTTGTTGCTCAGTCGGCGACCGACGGGGAGACGTTGTCGAAGTAGTGCACCTTGCCGGCGTCGACGTCGGTGCGGGTGACCAGGCCGGCGTCCGCGCTGTCCAGCGCCCGCAGCATGCCGTCGTCGGTGAGCTGCCAGACCCGGCCACGGCTGCGGATGACCGAGCCCGTGGCGATGCCGATCCGGCCGTGCCGCCGGGCCAGGTCGAGGTCGGCCTGGCCGGCGAGCACCAGCAGGCCGTCGTTGCGCTCCACCGTGCCGGTGAAGAGGCCGTCGATGCAGAGCTTGCCGCCACGCTCGACCGTCACCGGGCCGGAGACGATGCCCTGCACCGCCGCCGTCGCGCCACCGGCCACGGTCACCCGCTCGGCCCGGCCACGCACCTGCCGCACTCCGGTGCTGACGTAGAGGTCCTCGAACTCCCCGGCCTCGACCTGCACTGTCACCCGCTTTCTCCCCCCACCGGGCGGATTCTCCCATGACGAAGGTCCTGATCCGGGCGAAACGGGCAGGTTCGCCGGCGGTCGTCGCCTAGCATCACCTCACGTGTCTGCCTTCCTCGTCACCGGCGGTGCCGGCTTCATCGGCTCCAACTTCGTCCGTCATCTCGTCGAGCACACCGACCACGAGGTCGTCGTTCTCGACAAGCTGACCTACGCCGGCGACGAGCGGACCCTGGCCGACCTGCCGCGCGACCGGGTGTCGCTGGTGGTCGGTGACATCGCCGACGCCGCGCTGGTCGACCGGCTGGTGGGCTCCGCCGACGTGGTGGTGCACTTCGCCGCAGAGTCGCACAACGACAACTCGCTGGCCGACCCGTCGCCGTTCGTGACCACCAACCTGGTGGGGACCTATCAGATCCTCGAGGCGGTCCGCCGCCACGGCGTACGGCTGCATCACATCTCCACCGACGAGGTGTACGGCGACCTCGCCCTCGACGACCCGGCGAGGTTCACCGAGGCCACGCCCTACAACCCCTCGAGCCCGTACTCCTCGACCAAGGCCGGGTCCGACCTGCTCGTCCGGGCCTGGGTGCGCTCGTTCGGCATCGCCGCGACGATCAGCAACTGCTCCAACAACTACGGCCCCTGGCAGCACGTGGAGAAGTTCATCCCGCGGCAGGTCACCGAGGTGCTCTCCGGCCGCCGGCCACGGCTGTACGGCGCCGGTGCCAACGTCCGCGACTGGATCCATGTCGAGGACCACTCCTCGGCGGTGCTGCGGATCGTCGAGCAGGGCACGGCGGGTCAGACCTACCTGATCGGCGCCGACGGCGAGCTGTCGAACCTCGAGGTGGTCCGCACGCTGCTGCGGCTGATGGGACGCCCCGAGGACGACTACGAGCTGGTCGCCGACCGGGCCGGCCACGACCTGCGCTACGCCATCGACTGGACCAGGCTGCGCACCGAGCTCGGCTGGAGCCCGCGCTACACCGACTTCGCCGCCGGGCTGTCGGCGACGATCGACTGGTACCGCGAGCACGAGGACTGGTGGCGCCCGGCCAAGGAGCAGACCGAGGCGCGCTACCGGGCGGTCGGCCAGTGAGCCAGCGCCCGGGCGGCGATGCGGTGCGCGACCTGGCCGTCGCGCCCAGCTGCATCGACGGCCTGCTGGTGCTCAGCCTGCCGGTGCACGGCGACAACCGCGGCTGGTTCAAGGAGAACTGGCAGCGGGAGAAGATGGTCGCGCTCGGGCTGCCGGACTTCGCCCCGGTGCAGCACAACGTCGCCTGGAACGCCTCGGCCGGCGCCGTGCGCGGGATGCACGCCGAGCCGTGGGACAAGCTGGTCTCGGTCGCCTGCGGCCGGGTCTTCGGTGCCTGGGTCGACCTGCGGCCCGGACCCGGCTTCGGCCGGGTGTTCACCCACGAGATCGGGCCGGGGGACGCCGTCTTCGTGCCCCGCGGCGTGGCCAACGGCTACCAGGTGCTGGAGGACGGCACCGCCTACTCCTACCTGGTCAACGACCACTGGTCGCCGGCCGCGCGCGCGTCCTACGCCTTCGTCAACCTCGCCGACCCGGCGCTGGGCATCGGCTGGCCGCTGCCGCTGGGCGAGATGTCGGCCGCGGACAAGGCGCACCCGCCGCTGGCCGCGGTCACCCCGGTCGCGCCCCGCCGCACCGTCGTGCTGGGTGCCTCCGGCCAGGTCGGCCGGGCACTGACGTCGGTGCTGCCCGGCGCGGACCTCCTCGACCGGTCGGCGGTCGACCTCGCCTCGCCCGCGTCGGTGACGGCCGCGGACTGGTCGTCGTACGACGTCATCGTCAACGCCGCCGCCTACACCGCCGTCGACCTCGCCGAGACGCCCGAGGGCCGTCGCGACGCCTGGGCGGTCAACGTCACCGGCGTCGGCGCGCTCGTCGAGGCCGCCCGTGCCCGCCGCGCGACCCTGGTGCACCTCTCCTCCGACTACGTCTTCGACGGCACCGCGGAGACCCATCGCGAGGACGAGCCGCTCTCGCCGCTCGGCGTCTACGGCCAGACCAAGGCCGCCGGGGACGCGCTGGTCGCGACGCTGCCGCGGCACTACCTGCTGCGCACCAGCTGGCTGGTCGGTGAGGGCCGCAACTTCGTGCGCACGATGGCCTCGCTCGCCGACTCCGGCGCCACCCCCACCGTCGTCGACGACCAGCTCGGCCGGCTCACCTTCGCCGACGACATCGCCCGCGCGATCGCGCACCTGGTCTCCACCGGTGCGCCGTTCGGCAGCTACAACGTCTCCAGCGCCGGCCCGGTCGCCTCCTGGGCCGACATCGCCGCGTTCGTCTTCGAGGCCCGCGGCCGGAGCGCCTCCGACGTACGCCGCACCACCACCGACGCCTGGTCGGCCGCCGCCACCGGGCCGGTCGCGCCGCGGCCCCGGCACTCCGCGCTCGACCTCGGCCGGCTGACCGCCACCGGGTTCGAGCCCCGCGACTGGCGCGACGCGCTGCGGGAGTACCTCGCCGGGCTCTGACCGGGCGAGCGTGGACATCTCTCGTCACCCGGCGACGGAGGAGGTCCACGGTCGGGCGTGCGAGAACGTGTAGCGTCGCGCAGCGTGAAGATCTTGGTGACCGGCGGGGCGGGATACATCGGGTCGACGACGGCGAAGGCGCTCGAGGAGGCCGGGCACACCCCGGTGATCCTGGACTCGCTGCTGGCCGGGCCGCGGGTGTTCGTGCGCGACCGCGCCTTCTACGAGGGCGACATCGCCGACCGTGCGCTGCTGCGCCGCATCGTCGAGGAGCACCCGGACATCGACGCGACCATCCACATGGCCGCGCGGATCGTGGTGCCGGAGTCGGTCGAGCAGCCCTACGAGTACTACCGCGACAACGTGGCCAAGTCGCTGGAGCTGTTCGACGAGCTGGCCGCGCTGGGCAAGCCGCGGGTGCTGTTCAGCTCCTCGGCGTCGCTCTACGCGATGCCGGAGAGCGGCTTCGAGGTCACCGAGAACTCGGCGCTCGACCCGCCCTCGCCGTACGCCCGCACCAAGATGATGATGGAGCACTGCCTGCGCGACCTGGCGGCGGCGACGTCGCTGCGCGCGGTGATCCTGCGCTACTTCAACCCGATCGGCTCCGACCCCGACCTGGAGTCCGGCGTCTACGTCCGCGAGCCCTCGCACGTGCTCGGCCAGCTGGTGATGACCGCGCGCGGGCTGAAGCCGGCGTTCACCATCACCGGCACCGAGCACCCGACCCGCGACGGCACCGGGATCCGCGACTACGTCCACGTCTGGGACCTCGCGCAGGCGCACGTCGCCGCGGTGGAGCGGTTCGACGACGTGCTCGCCGGAGCCGGCGAGGACGGTGCACCGGCGACCAGCGTGACGATGAACGTCGGCACCGGCTCGGGGGTGACCGTGCGGGAGCTGGTGACCGCGTTCGAGCAGGTGTACGGCGAGCCCGTCCCGACCGTCGACGCCCCGCCGCGGCCCGGCGATGCCGTGGGCGCCTACGCCAACGTCGACCTCGCCCACCGGCTGCTCGGCTGGAAGGCGCAGCACTCCCTGGAGGACGCGATCGCCTCGGCGCTGGCATGGGGCGAGAAGCGCAGGAGCGTGCTCGGCTACGAGTGACCGCGGGCCCGGGAGTGCGGAACCGCTCCGCTGCGTCCAGAGGGATGGGCAGCTGCGGAGCGGCTCCGATGCCGGTCACGTCTGGGTGGTAGGGCCCGCCGCGACTGAGGGGGTTGGGTTGCGCCTCGCCGGCAGGCTCAGGGTATCGGCCGGGAGGTCCGGTTCGCCGTAAAGGTCTAGGACGGTAATGATTGTGTCGCGGGTCACGACCGGCGGCCGGTCGGGTCCGGCGCGGACTCGTCCTCGAGCAGGTGGCCGCCGACCGGCTCGGAGTGCCAGTCGCTGATGCTCCAGCCGCCCGGCTCGCCGTCGAGGACGATCAGCCCGGTGTTGCGCAGCGGCGCCGAGGTCGCGTGGTGCGGGTCGGCAAGGTCGGAGCGGATCGCCGACCAGGTGCGGATGGCGGCGCCGTGGCTGACGATCAGCACGCACTCGTGACCGGCCTTGACCGCACGGTGCACCGCGGCGTCGTACCGGTCGAGGAACTCGTGCCCGCTCTCCCCACCGGGCATCTGCGCCGACGGGTCGCCGTGGATCCAGGACCCGATCGTGGACAGGTAGCCGCGCACGGAGTCCTCGTCGGACCTCATCTCGTAGTCGCCGGCGGAGATCTCGCGCAGCCCGGCGATCTCGGTGGGGGCGAGCCCGAGCCGCTTGACCAGCGGGGCCGCGGTCTGGTGGGTGCGGGTCAGGTTGGAGACGTAGACCGCCTCGATCGGGTGCCTGTGCAGCACCTCGGCCGCGGCGTCGGCCTGGCGGTGCCCGAGCCCGGTCAGCTCCTTGCCCGGAGGCGCGGTGTCGAGGGCGCCGTCCGCGTTGGCGTAGGTCTGGCCGTGGCGGAGCAGGAGCAGGCGCATGGGGTCGAGCGTAGTGAGGGGTCCGGGCCGGCCGGTCCGGGGGATGGGTGAGGGCAAGCGCGAGATTCACTACGAACAGCAGCCCCTGACGCCGGAAAACCTGCCGAACGCAGTGAGGCTCGCTCACAGGCGCCGGATCTCGTCGATGTCGGGCACCGCCTGCCGCTCCCAGAACTCGTGCAGCTCCCGCATCGCCTCCTGCTCCAGCAGGTGCGCCTGCACGTCGAGGGGGTTCGGGCGGGCCACCCAGGCGCGCCGCGACGGGGGCTCGAACCGGGCCCGCGCCCGGCCCCGCAGCAGCCGGTCGACGACCAGGCGCCGCTGCCGCAGGTGCGTGCCGGTGATCCGCACCGTCTCCAGGCCGACCCGCCGGAAGGCGTCGTCCTTGTCGATGTCGCGCACGTGCCGGCGCCGCTCGAGGTGGTCCTCGCCGTCGAACTCGGCGACCAGCCCGGCGGTCTCGTCGAGCAGATCCGCGACACCGAGCAGCCGGCCCGCGCGGTCGAGGATCTCGCAGTTGGCCCAGGGGTCGGGCAGCCCGGCGTCGAGCACCCAGACCAGCCTCAGCCTCGTCTCGTTGGGCGATCGGCTGTGCTCGCTGGCGAGCGCGAGCGCCCGACGAGCCTGGCCGATGTTGCGACACCGGGGGTGGGTGTCGACGTACGCCCGCATCCGCGTCAGCGAGGTCCGCCGGGCCGCGGCGACCATGTCGGCCACCACGGTCGCCTCGCGCACGTCGGGGGCCAGCCGCAGCGCGTCGAAGACCGCACGCTCGATGACGGCGCACGGGATCCCGTAGCGGCTGGTCACGTCAGCGGGGGCGAGGGCCTCGTACAGACGCACGATGCTGGTGTCGCCGCGGATCCGGCCGTGCAGCCCCAGCGCCAGCGGCACCGGCAGCGGCGTGTGCCCGTCACCGGCCAGACCGTCCAGCAGTCCGACCCGGTGCAGGCGGGCGGCGGCCCACCCGGTGACCACGCCCCCGGCGGGCAGCCGCACCGACTGCTCGAGGATGCGCTGCTCGGGCACGGTCGTGGGGGTGTCGACCGGCACGTAGCAGCCCCGGCTGGTCCGGCGCCACCGCGGTCCGGCCGCCTGGCCGCGCGTGGGACCGGTCGCGCCGGTCGGGTCGATGCGCCCGGGGCGCACCAGCCCGCGCGGCTCCGGGCAGACCGGGTCCCACTTGTGTGTCATCGGGCGAGGATGCCGTGGTCGGCTCGATCCTGCAGGCTCCGTCCACAGGCGGAGTCTCACTACGGTCCGCAGGCGCCCAGGCCCCCAGCGGCTGCGGAGCGTAGTGAAGCTCGGTGGCTAGGGTTGCGGTGTGACCCCCGACTGGTTCGAGCGCCGCACGCACCGGTGGCAGGACTGGTCGATGGACGAGCTGATGGCTGCCAAGCAGGGTACGACGGTCAGCCTCGTCGTCCCGGCCCGCAACGAGGCGGCGACCGTCGGGGACGTCGTCACCCGGGTGCGCGACGCGCTGGTCGACACCGTGGCCCTGCTCGACGAGATCGTGGTCATCGACTCCGACTCCACCGACGACACCTACGCCGTCGCCACCGATGCGGGCGCGGTGGTGCACAGGTCGGCGGAGATCCGGCCCGAGCTGGGCACCGTGCCCGGCAAGGGCGAGGCGATGTGGAAGTCGCTGTTCGTCACCCGCGGCGACCTGCTGGTCTTCATGGACGCCGACCTGCTCGACTGGGACACCCACTTCGTGCCCGGACTGCTCGGCCCGCTGCTGACCGACCCCGACGTCGCGCTGGTCAAGGGCTTCTACGAGCGGCCGTTCTCCAGCGGCCACGAGACGGCGGCGTTCGAGGGCGGCCGGGTCACCGAGCTCGTCGCCCGCCCGCTGATCGCGATCGCCTTCCCCGAGCTGGCCGGGCTGGTGCAGCCGCTGGCCGGGGAGTGGGCGGTACGCCGGTCGCTGTTCGCGTCGCTGAACGTGCCCACCGGGTACGCCGTGGAGCTGGCCGCGCTGGTCGACACCGCCTCGGCCCTCGGGGTCGACGCGATCGCGCAGGTCGACCTCGGCCGCCGGGCGCACCGCCACCAGGCGCTGCGCGACCTCGGCGCGATGGCGGTGCAGATCCTCGCCGCCGCGGGGATGCGCGGCCTCGGGGCGGACGACGTCGTCGAGACCGGCGAGGACGGCCGGACGCCGCTGGGCACCGAGCGGGTCGAGCTGGTGCAGTACCTGCCGGCCGACGAGGGCGGCAGGCGCATCACCCGGCCCGTCGTACGCCAGGTGCCGGTGGGCGAGCGGCCGCCGGCGGTCACGGTGGGGGCGGACGCATGACGCTCAGGCTCGGCCGTCGGGAGTTCGCCGACGACGCCACGCTGATGATGGCGATCGTGAACCGCACGCCGGACTCGTTCTACGACAAGGGCGCCACCTGGGCCGAGGGCAAGGCGTTCGACCGGATCGCCCGGGTCGTCGAGCAGGGCGCCGAGATCGTCGACATCGGCGGCATCAAGGCAGCCCCCGGCGCCGAGATCGACGTGGCCGAGGAGAAGCGCCGCGTCGTCGACTTCGTGGCCAAGGTGCGGGCGTCGTACCCGGACCTGGTCATCTCCGTGGACACCTGGCGCGCCGAGGTCGCCCGTGCGGTCTGCGAGGCCGGCGCCGACGTGATCAACGACGCCTGGGGCGGCGCCGACCCCGGGCTGGTCGACGTGGCCGCGGAGTTCGGCGCGGCGATCGTGTGCACCCACACCGGCGGGGTGACGCCGCGCACCCGCCCGCACCGCCGGGAGTACGACGACGTGGTGGCCGCCGTGCTCTCCGACACCGTCGCCTACGCCGAGCGCGCCGTGGCGGCCGGTGTCGACCGCCGCTCGGTGGTGATCGACCCGGCCCACGACTTCGGCAAGAACACCTTCCACTCCCTGGAGCTCACCCGCCGCCTCGACGAGATGGTGGCCACCGGCTGGCCGGTGCTGGTGTCGCTGTCCAACAAGGACTTCGTCGGGGAGACGCTCGACCTGCCCGTCGGCGAGCGGCTGACCGGCACACTCGCGACCACGGCGATCTGCGCGCTGGCCGGTGCGCGGATCTACCGCGTGCACGAGGTCGTCGAGACCCGGCAGGTGGTCGACATGGTCAGCTCGATCGCCGGCCGCCGGCTGCCCGCCCGCGCGATCCGGGGGCTGGCCTGATGCGCATCGCGGTGGTGCCGTCCGCGCCGGTGCTGCTGCCGCAGTACGCCTCGCTGACCGACCCGGTCGCCGAGATGCGGGCCGCCGCCCTCGACGCGGTGCGCTGGGTGGCGTCGGAGGGACCCGTGACCGTGCTCGCCGACGACCTCGGGCACCGGGTCGCCCGGCACCTGCTCGGCGAGGTCGGCGGCCGCGCCACCGACGAGCCCGGTGAGCGGGTCCTCGTGGTGGCCGACGGCTCGGCACGCCGCGGCGAGAAGGCGCCCGGCCACCTCGACGAGCGTGCCTTCGGGTACGACGCCGCGATCGGGGACGCCCTGCGGCAGGGCGATGCGAAGGCGCTCGCCGTACTCGATCCGGAACTCGGTGCACAACTGCTCGTTGGTGGGGTACCTGCATTCCGCGCGCTCGGAGAGCTCGTCGTGCACCATGGCGACCTACGCCAGACGGCCGGTGACCTCCGGGTGCGTGCTGACGTTGACTACGACGCAGATCCGTACGGCGTCCAGTACTGGGTGGTGAGGTGGCAGTGCGACTCCTGATGGGTGGGCCCCCGGCCGATGCCGCGCCGGCCGAAGGCGTGCTGGTCGACGACCTGTGCGGTGAGGAGCTGCAGGCGGTCTACGAGCCGCCGCGGCTGCCCTGGCTGCGGGTCAACATGGTCAGCACGGTCGACGGGGCGGCGACCGGCGCCGACGGCCGCACGGCCGCGATCAACAACCCCGCCGACCACCGGCTCTTCCGGCTGCTGCGCCGGATGTCCGACGTGATCATCGTCGGCGCCGGCACCGCCCGGGCCGAGGGCTACCGGCCGACCGACCGGCCGCTGGTCGTGGTCAGCGGCCGCGGCGACGTGCCGCCCCGGCTGCGGGAGGCCGAGCCCGGGTCGGTGCTGCTCGCCACCTGCGCCTCCGCCCCGGGGCTGCCGGACGCCCGCAAGCTGCTCGGCGACGAGGGCGTCCTCGTGGTCGGCGACGAGGCGGTCGACCTGGCGGGGCTGCGGCAGTGCCTGGTCGACCGCGGGCTGCGCCACCAGCTCTGCGAGGGCGGCCCGCACCTGCTGCGCGACCTGCTCGCCGCCGGGGCGGTCGACGAGGTGGACATGACCGTGGTGCCCCGGGTGGTCGCCGGGCCGCAGGGCCGGATCACCGCCGGCGGCGACCTCGACGTACCCCTGCAGCTGGCCGCGCTGCTGGAGGAGGACGGCACCCTGTTCGGCCGCTGGCTGGTCGGCTGACCGACCGGCGCGGAGCTCAGCCCTCGGCGGCGTCCGGCTCGTCGGGCTCGGCGTCGTCGCGCCCGAGCCGGCCACGGTCGAGCGAGCCCGCGTCGTGGTGGTCGCGGTCGGGCAGCCGCCAGGCGGCGGCGTTGTTGTCGAACGCGGGCAGCCCGCGGGTCTGCCGCAGGAAGCCCCACACCAGCGGACCGAGCAGCAGCATCGCCGCGCCGGTCAGCCCGACCACGGTGGGGGAGCCGCCCAGCATGCCGATGCCGGTGAGGGTCAGCACGATGAGGATGCCGCGGCGGGTGACCGACTGCGAGACCCAGCTGGCGATCCGGGCGCCGAGGTAGGTGCCGGGCGTGCCGCCGACGATCAGCGGCACCAGCACCGCCCAGTCGACCCCGTCGACGATGATGTGGCTGACGGCCGCGGAGATGACCAGCGGCACGGCCTGCAGCAGGTCGGTGCCGACCAGCTTGACCGCCGACAGCGTCGGGTAGAGCAGCAGCAGCGCGACCATGATCAGCGACCCCGAGCCGACCGAGGTGACGCCGACCAGCAGGCCGCCGACGATGCCGACGAGCAGGGTCGGCAGCGCGCGCACGGGCGGCTCGTCCTCGGAGATGGTGTTGCCGGTGGTGACGTAGCGCAGCTGCAGGTACATCCGGATGCCGTAGGTGGCCGCGGTGAGCAGCAGCGCGGCACCGATCGCGTACTTGACGACCTGCTCCTGCTGGTCGCTCGCGCCGATCGCGTTGACGATGAACGCGCCGGCGAAGGCCGTCGGCACCGAGCCGATCACCAGCCACATCACCAGCTTGAGGTTGGGGGAGCCCTGCCGGAAGTGCACCGCGGCGCCGACCGGGCGGTTGATCGCCGCGGCGACCAGGTCGTTGGTCACCGCCACCGAGGGGTTCACCCCGAGGAAGATCAGCGCCGGCGTCATCAGCGCGCCGCCGCCCATGCCGGTCAGGCCGACGACGATGCCCACGCAGAAGCTGACCACCAGCACCGACAGCGCCGCGGTGGTGAACAGCTCATGCATCGGTGCCGTCCCCGGTCGCCGGCGCCGAGACCTCGAACGGGAGTACGGCGAGCACGTCGGCCAGCGCGTCCTCGATCGTGCGCCCGGTGGTGTCGACCCGCACGGTGGCGTCGTCCGGCTCCTCGTAGGGACTGGAGATGCCGGTGAACTCCGGTATCTCGCCGGCCCGCGCCCTGGCGTAGAGCCCCTTGCGGTCGCGGCGCTCGCACTCCTCCAGCGGGGTGGCCACGTGCACGAGCACGAACTCGCCGCCGGCGTCCTCGACCATCTGCCGCACCTGCCGGCGGGTGGTGGCGAAAGGCGCGATCGGGGAGCAGATCGCGATGCCGCGGTGCCGGGCGATCTCGGCGGCCACCCAGCCGATCCGGCGGATGTTGGTCTCCCGGTCGGCCTTGCTGAAGGTGAGACCGGCGCTCAGGTTGCGGCGTACGACGTCGCCGTCGAGGCTGGTCACGGTGCGCCGGCCGTCCTCGAGGATGTGGTCGAGCAGCGCCCGGGCCAGCGTGGACTTGCCGCTGCCGGACAGGCCGGTGAAGAAGACCACCACGCCCCGCTCCTCGGGCTGGTCCTCCTCGACGATCGCGGCGATCTCGTCGGGCAGGTCGGCGGCCTCCGCGGGGCCGGCCACCGCGAAGACGTCCCCGGTCGGCGCGTAGGCCCGCACCACCCGTTCGCCCAGCTCGTGGTCGACCTGCGGGTCGCCGTGACCGGGCAGCGGCACGGCCACGACGTGCGCCTCGCCGAGGAGATGAGCGGCCGCCAGCGCCGTACGCAGCAGCCCCACCGGGGTGACGCCCTGGGGCGTGCCGTGCCCGGTCAGCGCGAGCAGCACCACGTCGCGGCCGCTGCGCGCGGACCGGATCGCCTCGAGGTCCTCCTTGGTCAGCGGCGCGGCGAGCGGCACCGCCAGGGCCTGCGGCCAGCGCTCGGCGACCTCGCCGGGGGTCAGGTGCAGGCGGCGGAACGGCCCGTACGCCGGCCGCCCCAGCCCGGTCAGCGCGCCGAAGCCGTCCTCGCCGACGTCGAGCCGGGCCAGCGGCAGCCCCTCGGGGTCGACCAGCTCCACGGCGCCGGACGTGCGCGCCGCCTCGGCGACCTCGTCGGGCAGCGCCAGCCGCACCGGTCCGTCGGCCTCGAAGGTGGTCAGCGGGGCGAGCCCGCCGCCGAGCAGCAGCTCGAGGTCGTCGAGCTCGCGCGGGGCGGGGCAGTGCTGGGGGACCGGCGTGTCATCGGGCACGCCGGCCATCGTAGGACCGCACCCGGCCGGGGCGGGGCGAGGCGCAGCCGGTAGCGTCGCGGACATGCCTGTGGAGGTCATCGCCGAGGTCGTCCGGTCGGGGTTCGTGGAGGGGCACCACTACGGGTCCACGGTCGCGGTCGGTCCCGACGGCGGCGTGCTCGACGCCCGCGGCGAGGTGGCCCGCCCGATCCTGCCGCGCTCGTGCAACAAGCCGCTGCAGGCGCTGGGCATGCTGCGCGCCGGCCTCGACCTCGACGGCGAGCTGCTCGCGCTGGCCTGCGCGTCGCACTCCGGGGAGCCGTTCCACATCGACGGCGTCCGCAAGATCCTCAGCGGCGCGGGGCTCGACGAGGAGGCGCTGCAGACGCCGCCGGACTACCCCCTCGACGACGCCGCCCGCGACGAGTGGGTCCGCGCCGGCGGGGACAAGCAGCCGGTGCTGATGAACTGCTCGGGCAAGCACGCCGCCATGCTCGCCACCTGCGTCGCCAATGGCTGGCCGACCGACAGCTACCGCGACCCCGCGCACCCGCTGCAGCAGCAGATCATCGAGACCTTCGCGCAGATGACCGGCGAGCCGGTCGCGCACGTGGCCGTGGACGGCTGCGGGGCGCCGCTGCTCTCCGCCAGCCTCACCGGCCTGGCGCGCGCGTTCTCCCGGCTGGCCCGCGGCGTGGACGGCGACGACCGGCCCGACGAGCAGGTCCACCGGGTGGCGGAGGCGATCCGGGCGCACCCGGCGTACGTCTCCGGCTCGAAGCGTGACGAGCACGCGCTGCTGCGCGCGATCCCCGGCGCGATCGGCAAGGCCGGGGCGGAGTCGTGCTACGTCGTCGCGCTGCCCGACGGGCGGGCGTTCGCGCTGAAGACCGACGACGGTGCGGGCCGGGCCCGGCCGCCGGTGATGACCGCGCTGCTCGAGCGGCTCGGCGTGACCGAGGAGCCCGGCGTGGACGCGAAGGCGGTGCACCGCGCCGGGAGGCGGCGCCTCTTCGGCGGCGGCGAGCCGGTCGGCGAGATCCGGGCGGTCTGACGCGCGGGTCGACCTCCCGGCCCACTGTGAGCCCATTCACCCCGCCAGGTGCTTGCATCTGCTAGCAGCAGTTAGCACGATGGAGGGGTGGCACAGGGCAAGGTGAGCAGCTCGGTCGGCAAGACCGTCGGCAAGACGGTCGGGTCGATCGGCGAGTACCTGCACGACCAGCGGGTCGCGGCGCAGCTGTCGCTGCGGCAGCTGGCCGACCAGGCAGGTGTGTCGAACCCCGACCTGAGCCAGATCGAGCGCGGGCTGCGCAAGCCGAGCGCCGAGGTGCTGCAGCAGATCGCCCGGGCGCTGCGGATCTCCGCCGAGCAGGTCTACGTGCAGGCAGGGATCCTCAACGCCGAGGACGACCAGGTGCGCTCCGTGGAGCTGGCGATCCTCGCAGATCCCGTGCTCAGCGAGCGGCAGAAGCAGTCGTTGCTCGATGTCTACCAGGCGTTCCGCGCCATCCATCGCACCGAGACCGGTGCCGACGAAGAGGAGTGACAAGCAGTGGTCACCAAGCAGATCAACGACCTCCGCAAGCAGCTCAACCAGCCGCTGTTCGCGGTTGCCGGCGCGAGTGAGATGGCGCTGGACTACGCCCGTGCGTACGCCTCGGAGACCCAGGCTCGCCTGGCCCGCACCCAGGACCGGCTCACCAAGGTCGACCTCGACCCGCAGGCGCTGTCCGCCCAGGCCCGCACCGCGGTGAACAGCCGCGTCGACGAGCTCAGCCGCGACGCCCGGCAGGCGCAGGCCCGCTTCGAGGCGCGGGTCGCCGAGCTGCAGAAGGACGCCGCGGCGTTCCCCGGCAAGGTGCAGCTGCAGCTCCTCGCCGCGCTGACCGACCTGGTGAAGAGCTACGGCGAGCTGGCCGGGCGCGGTGAGAAGTTCATCGCCGCGATCCGCAAGGACGGCGTCAAGGCCGTGACCGCGGTGAAGGAGGCGCCGAAGCACTCCACCGTGGCCCACCGCGAGGCGCAGAAGACCGCCACCGCCAAGAAGGAGACGGCGGAGAAGACGACCCAGAAGTCGACCGCCACCAAGAAGGCGCCCGCCCGCAAGACCACCGCGCGCAAGGCGCCGGCGAAGAAGTCGACCCCCGCCCGGAAGAGCACGGCGCGGAAGACCACCACGCAGAGGACCGCGAAGAAGGCGTGACCGCCTGACGCGCCCCACGGGCCCCGGACCCCTGGTCCGGGGCCCGTTTCACTACTTCGGCTCATGTGCGCGGGCACCGCTCTCGGCTAGCCTTGAGGTGTGGTGTTCGCATTCGAGTCCGGTGTCATCCAGATCCTCACCTGGGTGATGCTGGCGGTCGAGCTCTGGGCGCTGGTCGACGCGGTGATCCGCCCGAGCCAGGCCTACGTCGCCGCCGACAAGCTCACCAAGCCCGCCTGGCTGGTCATCCTCGGCCTCGCGTTCGCCTGCACGCTGCTGCTGCCGATGCTCTTCCTGGAGATCGCCGCGGTCGTGGCGGCCTGCGTCTACCTGCTCGACGTGCGCCCGGCCCTCTCCTCGGTGACCCGCCGTCGCTAGACGGGCAATCTGGACATCCTGCGCAACACGGTGCGAGCGGTGCCTTTCGGGACAGGTGCGTACTAACGTCGCAACATGACCTGCGCGTTCATCCCTCCCTGGCTCGTCGACCGCATCGCTGCCGCCGAGGACGAGGACCTCGCCCGCTCCGGCCACCGCACCCGTGACATCGACGACACCGTCCGCCAGGCCAGACAGGCGGCCGTGCCGCAGCAGAAGCTCGGCGCGACCACCAAGGCGCCCTGGGAGGTGCACACCGCCGACGACGGCTCGGTGCTGCCCGGTGAGCTGGTGCGCGCGGCCGGCGAGCCCGCGGTCGGTGACCCCGCCGTCAACGAGGTGGCGGACGGCGTCGAGGGTGCGCTCGCGCTGTTCCGCGACCTGGGCAGGTCGTCGTACGACGACCAGGGCGCGCCGGTGCTGGCCACCGTGCACTACGAGCAGGGCTACGACAACGCCTTCTGGAACGGCACCCAGCTGGTCTTCGGCGACGGCGACGGCAAGGTGTTCGGCCGGTTCACCAGGCCCATCGACGTGGGCGCGCACGAGTTCACCCA
Organism: Marmoricola sp.; assembly: GCA_036518175.1. Lineage (GTDB taxonomy): Bacteria > Actinomycetota > Actinomycetes > Propionibacteriales > Nocardioidaceae > Marmoricola. The sequence goes on along the minus strand of DATDNR010000078.1, from coordinate 5,036 downwards.
CGCGGTCACGCAGTACACCGCCAACCTCACCTACTCCGGCCAGTCCGGTGCGCTGAACGAGTCGATGTCGGACTGCTTCGGCATCTGCGTCAAGCAGCGCGCGCTCGGGCAGGACGCCGCCTCGGCCGACTGGCTGATCGGCGAGGGCATCTTCGAGCCGGGCGTGCAGGGCAAGGCGCTGCGGTCGATGAAGGAGCCCGGCACGGCGTACGACGACCCGCGGTTGGGCAAGGACCCGCAGGTCGGCTCGATGGACGACTACGTCGACACCACCGAGGACGACGGCGGCGTGCACATCAACTCCGGCATCCCCAACCGCGCGTTCTACCTCGCCGCGACCGGCATCGGTGGTGACGCCTGGTCGGGCGCCGGCCGGATCTGGTACGCCGCGCTCACCTCGGGCCTGGCCGCCGACACCGACTTCGCCGGCTTCGCCGCCGCCTGCGTCGCGGCCGCGGGTGACCACACCGACGTGGTGCGGTCGGCCTGGGAGCAGGTCGGCGTCACGGCGTCGACCGCCTCCGGCTCCGGCGCGGCATCGACCGCCCCGGACGGGCAGACCCTCGAGGTCACCCGGTCCGGCGGCTTCGCCGGCATCCCGGTCAGCGGATCGCTCGACCTCGCCGCCGGCGACGACCGCGCCGTCGAGGCCCGCGCGCTGCTTGCCCAGGTGGACCTCGACGCGGTGGCCGAGGGCATGCCGCAGCCGGACCGGTTCGTCTACTGCTTCTCGGTGCACGGCCGGCAGACCCGGGTGCACGAGGAGGCGCTGACCCCCGAGCTGCGCCGGCTGGTCGAGCTGGCGCTGGAGTAGGCGCGCTGCGTGCTCGCGTCGTGCCAGGTGCGGTGAGCGTGCCGCGGGTGTGCCAGGTGCGGTGAGCGTGCCGCAGACCTGCACAACCGCGGGAGTTCGTGGTCGGCGGCCTTCTCGTACGCGGGCCGAGTTCCGCTGTCCTCGCGAACTCCCTCCCCGGGTGCAGATGTGTGTCGAAGTGCGCGCTCAGGCCGTGGTGATCTCACGGGAACGCCGCGAGACCACGTCGGCCAGGACGTCCCGGACGTACGCCGGCTTGTGCATCACGTCCTCCCAGACGAAGCGCACGACCAGCCAGCCCGCTCGGACCATGTCGGTGTAGCGGCGGACGTCGTACCGGAACGCCTCGGGGAGCGAGTGGAACTCGTACGAGTCAGCCTCGATGGCGATGCGCAAGCGGGCGTCGGTCAGGTCCGCGTGGCCGATGGTGCCGACGTCGCCCTGGGGTACGACGTGCAGTCCCGGCACGTCCCCCGCGATGGCCCGGAGCACTGACTCGAAAGGGTTGGCGGCCAGCGGGCTTGCCGCCCGAACCACAACGAGAGCGCGCCCGCGGCCGGTGCGCGGCGCGACCTGCGCTGCCGCCTCGAGCTGCCTGCGGGAGACCTTTCGGGAGCGCAGCGCCGAGTCGGCCACCGCGAGTGCCTCGTCGAAGGGCAGGACGCGGGCGCAGTCGACCACGGTGCGCTCCTTGCTCGTCACGCCGCCCACCACCTGGTCGGCCGTCAGGTGCGCATAGCTGACGGCCAGGCCGGCCGTGTCCGTGGGATGCGCGTGCGGGCCGACCGTGACCATGGGCTGCTTCGGTGGATGCTTGACCTTCCATCCGTGGGCGAGGGCCGCGCTGAGGTGGGAGACGGTTCCGTTGACCCTGGCGGCGGCTGCTCGCGCCTCGTCGAGCCCCGGCACGACGTAGACGTCGCGGCGCAGGTGCTGGATCCGCCCGGAGCGGCAGGCCTGGGCGATCGTGTGCCGCGAGACGGCCTTCTCGAGCTCGCGGAAGCTGGCCACGCCACCGAGCTGGGTCAGCAGCTGCACAACGTCCATGGCGCGACAGCATGCAGGGAGATGGCGTCGTGCGCTGCGCTCATCCACAGAGCGCGCTCACCACGCCCGCGGGGCCCTGCACAACCGCGGGAGTTCGTGCCGCCGAGTGAGTTGTTCCCGAGTGAGCGACCCAGCGGCGCGCCAAACTCCCGAGGCTGTGCCGCGCGCCGGGCGGTTTGCGCAAGCCCGCCGCGGGCAGGAGACAGCGACGGAGGCAGACGAGGAGGACGCGCGTGGCGGACAGGGCGAGGGTGGCCGGCATCGGGCTGGAGGTGGCGCGAGCGGGCTACGGGGTCTCGCTGCTGCGGCGCCGCAGCACCATGGACCGGGTGCTGGGTGGCCGGCTCCTCGTGCAGGGCGCGCTGACCGTGATGCGCGGCGGCGACGAGCTCACCCACGCCGCGGGGGCGGGCGTGGACGTGCTGCACGCGGCGAGCATGGTCGGGCTGGCCGCGGTCTCGCGGCGGTGGCGGCGCCGCGCCCTGGTCAGCGCGGCAGTCGCGACGGCGTTCGCGGTCGCCGAGGTCGCGCAGACGCTCAACGCGGACTGACGTCGGACCGCAGCGACCAGAGGCCGGCGGGCCGTCAGCGCAGGTCGGCGGAGAGCGCCGAGCCGGCCTGGTGCAGCAGCGGCACCGCCCTCTCGACCAGCTCCTCGGTCATCCGCGCGGCCGGCCCGGAGACCGAGAGCGCGAGGCGCGAGGGCGCGTCGGGCACGGCGACGGCGACGCAGCGTACGCCGACCTCCTGCTCGCCCTCGTCCAGCGCGTAACCGTGCTCGGCGGTCTGCGTGAGCGCCTTGGCGAACTGGTCGGGGTCGGTGATCGTGTTCGGCGTGTGCTGCGGCATGCCGGTGCGCGAGAGCAGGTCGCGGACCTCCTCGGCCGGCATGTCGGCCATCAGCGCCTTGCCGACGGCGGTGCAGTGCGGGGAGACCCGGCGGCCGACCTCGGTGAACATCCGCATCGAGTGGCGCGAGGGCACCTGGGCGACGTAGACGATCTGGTCGCCGTCGAGCATGGCCAGGTTCGCCGACTCGCCGAGCTCGTCGACGAGGCGGGAGAGGTGCGGCCGGGCCCAGATCGAGAGCATCCGGGAGGAGGACTCGCCGAGCCGGATCAGCCGGGGGCCGAGCACGTACTGCCGCGACGGCTCCTGGCGCAGGTAGCCGAGGTCGACAAGCGTGCGCACCAGCCGGTGGATCGTCGGCAGCGGCAGGCCGGACTCCGCGGCGAGCTGGGAGAGGCCCATCATCCCGTCGTGGTCGGCCATCGTCTCGAGCAGGCCGAAGGCGCGTTCGATCGACTGCACGCCGCCGGAGCGCCGCCTGGCTGCGGAGTCCTCCGCCGCATCCTTGCCGGCCATCACACCCACCATCGTAAGTTCCGGATCCCGGAATCCTAGCCGCCACCGTGAGGTCACGAGGAGGCCAGGTCGGGTCCTTGCAGCTTCCGTTGGGAGGATACTAACATCCGCGATACGGAAGTGGCGCGCAAGAGTCGGGAGCAGATCGTGGACATCCGCGGGAGCGTCGAACGCACCGACCGCGACGAGGAGGTGGCCGGATGAGCGACGACCCGCTGGCCGGGCTGGCGGACGAGCTCGACAGCCGCCTCGCCGACGTCGACGCGCGCCTTGCTGCGTCGTACCCGGGGGAGCGGGGGGTGCGCCAGCCGGTGCACACGGTCTACGTGCCCGCCGACCGCTTCGATGCCAAGACCGTCGCGACCTGGGGCGAGCAGGCGCTGGCCGCGCTCGACACGTACGCCGGCACCGCCGACGGGCTCGCCGAGGCGACCGGGCTCGACGGCGCGCTCGTCGCGGAGGTCTTCGACCGGGTGCGGCACAAGCTGGCCGTCGAGCCGGTCGAGGACCTGCGCATCGACTTCGAGGACGGCTACGGCAACCGTCCCGACGAGGAGGAGGACGCCGCCGTCGTCGCCGCGGCCGCGGCGCTGCGCGAGTGCCTCGACGGGTCGGGGCCGAAACCGGCCTACTACGGCATCCGGTTCAAGAGCTTCGAGGCGCCGACGCGGCGGCGCGGGCTGCGCACCCTGGGCCTGTTCGTCTCCGCCCTGGGTGGGCTCGGCGACGGCTTCGTGGTCACGCTGCCGAAGGTGACCGCGGTCGAGCAGGTCTCGGCGATGGTGTCGGCCTGCGAGCGGCTGGAGTCGACCCTCGGGGTCGGCCCGCTGCGCTTCGAGATCCAGGTCGAGACGCCGCAGTCGATCCTCGGCGCGGACGGCACCGTGCTCGTCGCGCGGATGATCCATGCCGCCGGCGGCCGCTGCACGGGCCTGCACTACGGCACCTACGACTACTCCGCCTCGTGCGGCATCGCCGCGGAGTACCAGTCGATGGAGCACCCCGCCGCTGACCACGCCAAGGCGGTGATGCAGGTCGCCGCGGCCGGCACCGGCGTCTTCTGCTCCGACGGCTCGACGAACGTCATCCCGGTCGGATCGGCCGCCGACGTGCGCGCGGCCTGGGCGCTGCACGCCCGGCTGGTGCGGCGCTCGCTCGAACGCGGCTTCTACCAGGGCTGGGACCTGCACCCCGCCCAGCTGCCGACGCGCTACCTCGCGACGTACGCCTTCTACCGCGCCTCGTTCGAGCGGGCGGCCGCGCGGCTCGCGGCGTACGTCGGCACCGCCTCCGGATCGGGCTTCCTCGACGAGCCCGCGACCGCCGCGGCGCTGGCCGGGTTCGTGCTGCGCGGCCTCGAGTGCGGCGCGATCTCCGAGGAGGAGGTCGGCGCGCGCGTCGGCATCGACCGGGCGGCGCTGGCCCGGCTGGCCCGCCGTCCCGGATAGTCCGCCCTCCCGGACAGCCTGCCTTCCCGGACAGCCTGCCTTCCCGGACAGCCTGCCTTCTCGGACAGCCTGCCCTCCCGATAGTCCGAGACGTTTGGCTCGCGACACGCCGGTGGAGCGCGTCCAAACGTCTCGGACTATCCGGGGGAGGTCTCCCACTATCCGGGGGAGGTAGGTCTCCCACTATCCCGGGGAGGTCTCGGACTATCCGGGGGAGGTCTCCCAGCGGGCCCGCAACGCCACCAGGTACGCCGAGAAGTCACCGACCATGTCCACCCCGTCGGGATCCAGCAGCCACTGCACCTGCAGCCCGTCCATCACCGCGATGGTGAGCCGGGCGATCCGTTCGATCGGGACGTCGG
>DATDNR010000077.1:0-24006 GCA_036518175.1 Marmoricola sp. | reverse complement strand
CCCTGCCCGGGCGGTGAGGGGGTCGCGGTGCTGACGCCGTACGGCGGCCGGAACAACGACGGTCGCCGACCACCGGTGCCGAGCGCGATCGTCTCGCTGGTGCGGTCCACCTGCGCCGTCACCTCCGCGGCCGCGAGGTCGGTGAGCAGCGGGTGCGACCAGGTGTGGTTGCCGACGGTGTGACCAGCCGCTGACATCCGGGCCAGGTGCTCCTGGTGCCCGCGGGCCTGCAGGCCCACGCAGAAGAACGTCGCCGGGACCTCGTAGCGGTCGAGGACGTCGAGGATCCGGTCGGTCCAGGGCGGGTTCGGTCCGTCGTCGAAGGTCAGCGCCACGGCCTTCTCCTCCGGCAGTGGCTCCAGCCGGGACCAGCACCGTCGCGCGTCCGCGCAGCGCGCCGGGATGTCGGTGGCAGGTGCAGGATCCCCGGAGGCCAGGTCACGTGCGGTGAGCGAGCCCTCGGCGAGCACGAGGCGGGGCAGGTCCGCCAGGTGCCGTGCGCCGGTGACGGCGAGCGTCTCGGCGTCGATCGAGCCGAAGTCCGGCCGGGGCGGCAGCTGCCACGGATCGGCGCGGTGCACTCGTACGCCGTGGCTCAGCAGCCCGCCGTCCACCATGCCCTGGGTGCTGTCGACGACACAGACGAGCTGGTGGTCCGTCGCCGCGTCGAGGTCCACCAACCGGCGCACGAGCTCACCTGCCGCGCCGGCGGTGAAGCCCGGGGGAGCGGAGCCGGCCTCATCGTGGAAGGCCACCTCGAACCCCGTTGCAGTCCAGGCGATGCCTGCGAAGAGCATGGTTCCCCCTCGGGTCAGTACGTCCGCGTGACCTTGCTCAGCCGCCGTGGCTCGTCCGGGTCGATGCCGCGGTCGAGGGCCATCTCGGCCGCGAGCAGCTGCGCCGGCAGGATCTCCAGCACCGGCCGGAGCTCGGGTGGGGTCCCCGGCGGCAACAACGGAGGCAGCGTCGCGCCGGTGACGGTCCCGTCGCCGACGACGTCGACGTCGACGTCGTGCCGACGGCCCAGCGCGACGAGCTCGGCCATCGCGGCCGAGTCCGGGCCGGCCGCGGCGAAGCAGAGCAGCGGCACCGACGCATCGAGCAGCGCGATCGGGCCGTGGAGCAGGTCCGCCGCGCTCATGCCGTGCGCGGAGACGTAGCTGGTCTCCATCAGCTTCAGCGCGGCCTCTCGCGCCGAGGCGGAGGAGTAGCCCCGACCGGTGGTCATCACCCGGGTGGCGTAGCGGTACCTCCCCGCCAGCTCGCGGACCGCCGGTCCGGCCGAGCCCAGCACCTCGCGGGCCGCTGCGCCGAGCTCGGGAAGCCGCGCGCTCACCGCGTCCGGCGCGAAGAGGGCCGTGAGCGCCACCAGCTCCGCGGTGTAGCTCTTGGTCGCCGCGACCGCGGTCTCGGGGCCCGCACGGAGGTGGACGACCTCCTGCGCAGCGCCGGCGAGGGCGGACCCCGGGGCGTTGGTCAGCCCGAGCGTGGTCGCACCGGCCGAGCCGGCCATCTCCACGTAGGAGACGATGTCGGGCGACTCCCCGGACTGGCTCACCGCGACGACGAGGACGTCGCGGAGGTCGATGCGGGCGCCGTACGTGGTGACGACGCTCGGCGAGGCCGAGGCGCTGGGCACACCGAGCGATGTCTGCACGAGGTAGCTGGCACACAGGGCGGCGTGGTCACTGGTGCCGCGCGCCACGAAGAGCACCAGCCGTGGAGGATCGGACCGGATCCGTTCGCCGAGACCCCGCAGGTGCTCACCCTCGGCCCCGAGGAGGTCCTCCCACCGGTCGGGCTGCTCGGCGATCTCCTGACGCATGCGAGAGCCCGGCGTCTTGCCCGGGGCGGTGCTCACTGCGAACGCCTCGTGATCGGCAGCTGCGCGCGCAGCCTCTGCTTCACGGCCGCGTCGGCGCCCAGCCGGTCCAGGCCGAGGAGCGCCGCGCCGACCACGGGGCTGACCTCGGTCACGACGGTCCGCGCCTGAGGAGCCTCGCCGGCCAGCCGCTGGTCGATCTCGGCGAGCAGCACCGGGTCGCGGCCGGCGAGCACCCCGCCGCCGAGCACGACGACGGTCGGTACGGCGAGCATGTCGAGCCGGGCCATCGCGGCGCGCGCCATGGTGACCACTTCCTGGGCGAGCGTGCAGACCACGCCGCGTGCGACCTCGTCACCGTCCCGCGACGCCTCCAGCACCACCGGCGCGAGCTCGATGAGCCGCCGGTGGTCCAGCCTGCCGAAGTGGATCGCCTCGTAGACGGCCGGCGTGTCCGGGAGGCCGAAGAAGCGGGGGACCAGCGTGCTCAGCGCCGTCCGGGGGCCTCGGCCGTCGACGGCCCGGGCGGCCCACCACAACGCCTCCTCGCCGAGCTCGCCCCCGCCGCCCCAGTCACCGGAGAGCCGGCCCAGGCTGGCGAACCGCGCGTGCCGGCCGTCCGCCGAGACGCCGACGCAGTTGATGCCGGCGCCACAGACGACCGCGACGGCATCCGGTGCGTCCGTGCCGGCCCGCAGCAGGGCGAAGGTGTCGTTGTCCACCTCCACCTCCGGCGCCCACGACCGGGCGCGCACCGCTGCTGCGACCGTCTCCTTCTCGGAGGGGAAGTCGACACCGGCCAGGTAGACCTCGCCGAGGGCCGCGACCGGTTGCGTGGGCGGGAGCCCGGCCTGGGCCGCCGCCTTGAGGACCAGCTCGTCGAGCAGGTCGACGGTGCCGGCGACGGTCAGCCGATGGGGTGAGGAGCCCGGTCCACGCACGTGCGCCAGTGCCCGGCCGCCCTCGTCGACGAGGACGACGTCGGTCTTGCTGTTGCCACCGTCGACGGCCAGCACCAGCCGGTCGGTCACCTGGCCCAGTCCAGGTGCTCACGGTTCGCGGCCAGGAGCCGGTCGGTCAGCTGCTCGGCCTGGTCGACCTGGCCGACGAGTGGATGGGCGAGCAGGGCCTGGAAGACCCGGTCACGGCCACCGTGCACCGCGGCGTCGAGGGCGAGCTGCTCGTAGCCGAACGTGTGCGCGATCAGCCCCGCGTAGAGCGGCTCGACCGGGGCCACCGGCAACGCCGCGGCGCCGCCTGCCGTGATCGTGGCCGGCACCTCGATCACCGCGTCGTCGGGGAGGAACGGCAGCGTGCCGTCGTTGCGCAGGTTCACCACCTGCACGTCGCCGCGGTCGGCGGTCAGCGACGCCAGCAGGTTGATCGCTGCCTCGGAGTAGTAGGCGCCGCCACGCTCGCCGAGCAGCGTCGGCTTGGTGTCGACGGTGGGGTCGGCGTACATCTCGAGCAGGGTCTGCTCGATCTCGGCGACGCGGGCTCCCCTGGACTGGGCGCCCTGCGCTGCGGCGACGGCGGCGTCGTGGTTGTAGAAGTAGTGCAGGTAGTACGACGGGACCGCGCCGAGCTGCCTGATCAGCCACTCGGGCTGGTCGACGTGTGCCGCGATCTCGCCGGCGTGCTCGTCGATCAGCCGCTCGAGCACGTCCTGGCCGTCGACGGTGACCGATCGTTCCCACGTCAGGTGGTTGAGCCCGACGTGGCCGAGGGAGACCGCGTCAGGGTGCACGTCCAGGAGTCCGGCGAAGTAGCGCTGGAAGCCGATGGCCACGTTGCACAGCCCCACCGACCGATGCCCCGCCTGGAGCAGCGCCCGGGTCACGATGCCGACCGGGTTGGTGAAGTCGACGATCCAGGCGTCCTGTGCGGCACGCTTGCGCACGGTCTCGGCGATCTCGAGGACCACGGGCACCGTGCGCAGCGCCTTGGCGAGGCCACCGGCTCCAGTGGTCTCCTGGCCGATGCAGCCGCACTCCAGCGGCCAGGCCTCGTCCTGCATCCGCGCGGCCTGGCCACCGACCCGCAGCTGGAGGAGGACGGCGTCGGCGTCGGTGACGCCGGCGTCGATGTCGGTGGTGGCCACCACCCGGGCAGGGTGATCGGCGCGGGCGAGCATCCGCCGGGACATCGCGGCCACCACGTCCAGACGCTCCCGGGCCGGATCGGCGAGCACCAGCTCGTCGACCGGCAGCAGGTCCCGCAGCCGGGCGAGCCCGTCCACCAGCTCGGGCGTGTACGTCGACGCACCGCCGACGACCGTCACCTTCATTCGCTCGACGCTCCCTCTTCCGACGAGGCCATCCGGGCGGCCCGCTGCGGGGCGTCGGCGGCGCGCTTGATTGGAAACTTTCTTTTCAGATCGCCACCGTAGCGAAGCCGGTGGAGGCTGCGCAACAGCCCGGCGGCCAGTCCCGTCAGGGAGAGCGCAGCCAGGGTGGCGAAGAGCGCGGCGTACCCGAACCTCTCCGCCAGCTGGCCGCCGAGCACCCCGGCGAGCAGGCTGCCGGCACCACTGGAGAGGGCCGCGCCCAGGGTCTGCCCCGACGCCTGCCGATCGGCCGGGACCGCCTCCGCGAGCATCCTGGACTGGCCGACGAACCAGAGCGCGAAGCTCACCGCGACCAGCGGCTGCGCCGCCAGCATCGTCGCACTCGAGGGGGCGAGCGCCAGGGCACCGGTCGCGACGGCCAGGGGAGGGCCCGCCAGCATCGCGAGCACCCGGGCCGGGTGGCGCGAGGCCAGCCGGTCCACCCACGGGAAGGCGGGCAGCTCCAGGGCTGCCGACAGGGCGATCGGCGCGAGCGCCAGGAACGGCCCAGCGGACAACTCCTGGTGCGCCCAGCCCGCGGTGAACTGCACGACGCACGACATCGCCACCGAAGTGGGGAAGGTGACCGCGAGCACCCGCAGCACGGGTCGGAGGGGAAGCGGACCGTGCGGGGCGTGCGGGAGGCCCGCATCGCCCCGGGGCCGCGGCCGGCGTCCCCACGACCGGGGCGCGGTGATCGCCAGGACCGCCGCGGTGAGCAGCACCCACTCACCGTGGCCGGGCCACAGCGTCAGGACCGCTGCTGCGAGCGTCAGCCCGACGACCCAGCCGACCGACCCGAAGGCGCGGATACGTCCCAGCCGGCGCCCGTGCGCACCCGAGGCGAGGATGCGCGTGGTCAGGAAGGCGTCCAGCGGCCCCTCGGCCGCGCCGAATCCGGCCAGCGCGGCCCAGGTGACCGCGTGGGCGCACCGGCCGAGGCTCGCCGCGGCCGCTGTGGCGGCGACTGCGGCCGCTGCCATCGCCGCGCGAGGTGCCCACGGTCGCCGGTCGTCCAGCCAGCCCCACGCCGGTGTGGCGATCGTGCCGGCCACTCCGACCAGGGCGGTGCCGACGCCGATGTCTGCGGGGTTCCAGCCGAAGGTGGACAGCACGTACGACGCGACGGGCAGCACGCAGGCCGCGCACGCGAACACGTGCAGGTAGAGCCGACCGAAGCGGGTGCGGCCGGCGCGCGTCATCCCCCGTGCCGCTGGCTCTGTCGCGGCTCGCTCCCGGGCTCCCCGAAGAGGCGGTCGCGGACCCGTGCCAGGCCGAAGTCCAGCCCACCTTCCAGCACCGGGCTGCCCTTCACCTCGCTGACCGCCAGCCGGGTGTCGAACGGCGAGGTGGCGCGCAGCTCCTCGCCCACCAGCTGCACCAGCACCTCGCCGCCGGGCACGCAGGTGGGTCCGGCCAGGACGACCAGCGGCGGGTCGAGCACCGCCACGATCGGTCCCAGCCCATCGGCGAGCCGGCGGGCGAGCTCGGAGAGGAAGGGCATACCCCGGCTCAGGTCCTCGCGTGCGGCGGCGACCGCGGCGCCGGGCTCGTCCGGCAGCCCGTGCTCGAGGGCGAGAGCGGTGACCGCCTCGATGCCGACGAGGTCGTGGAACGTCGGTGGCAGGGCACCGCCGCGCGCCGGGCGGCGGCCGAGGCGCATGTAGCCGATCTCGCCGGCGCCCCCGGTGGCACCGGTGTAGAGGCTCCCGCCGAAGTCGATCGCCAGTCCCAGGCCCGTGCCGGCCCACAGCAGCGCGAAGGAGGGGACGTCGCGCGCGGCACCGTGGGCACGCTCCCAGGTCGCAGCGAGCTTGACGTCGTTGGCCACGACGACGTCGCCCCGGAGGGCGGTGCGCAGTCGGGTGAGAGTGTCGGGTCGCGCCCAACCGGGGATATGGTCGGCGAAGGTCAACCGGTCGGACGCCTCGTCGTACGCCGCAGGCACTCCCAGCACGACCTGGTCGAGGTCTCGAAGGCGTAGCCCCGCGCGCCGGCAGGCGTCGGACACGACGCGGCGCACCGAGGGCAGGGGATCCTCGGGCCGGGTGTAGTCGACGGCGTCGGAGGCCTCGCCGAGCCGCTGGCCGGCGAGGTCGGCGAGGCCCGCCGTCACTCTGTGCTCGTCGACGTCGACCGCGGCGACGAAGGCGGCCCGCTCGTTGAGGGCGTAGAGCTGGGCGTTCGGCCCCGGTGCCCCCGAGGTGGTGCCGCGCGGCACGATCAGCCCCGCCTGCGCGAGGCGCTGCAGCAGCTGGGTGGCGGTCGGCTTCGAGAGGCCCGTCAGCGCGGCCAGCTCCTTGCGGCTGAGTGTCCCGTGGTCGAGCAGCAGCTGGAGGGCGGCACGGTCGTTGATCGCGCGCACCGTGCTGGGCGTCGCTGCGGACACCCGCCGCGAACCGGCAGCGCCGTCCTGGCCGGAGCGTGCCTCGACCGGGGACTTCCTGGGGCCCACGGCGTCCTCCTCGTGCTGCACCGGCACGGCTGCGACCCTCCGGCCGCCGCCGGACGCGACGCCGCCAAGAAGGGATCACTTTCAGGAAACAAACCTATCAGATGTTGTAGACGTGACGCTGCCCACGCGTTAGCGTCTGCGCACCAAGGGAAGCAACCCGACCGCCTCCCCCGAGACGAAGGGTGTTGTCGATGAGGCTGACCAGGATCCTCGCCGGAGGCGCGGCCGCAGTGCTGCTCCTCACCGGATGCTCCTCGACCGGGTCGGGAGGCGGTGCCGCAGGCGGCTCAGGCGTGCTGACCATCGCCAATGTGGCCGGTCAGACCTGGACCTGCGGGTTCAACCCGTTCAACCCGGCGGTCAACTACCTGTCCTTCGGGTTCGTCTACGAGCCCCTCGTCTACATCAACGCGCTGAAGAACAACGCGGTCACGCCGATGCTGGCCAGCTCCTACAAGTGGGCACCGGACAAGAAGTCCATCACCTTCACGATCCGCAAGGGCGTGAAGTGGAACGACGGCCAGCCGATGACCGCCCAGGACGTCGCCTTCACCTTCAACCTGATGAAGGCCAACCCCGGCCTGGACTTCAACGCCCTGTGGAGCACCATCCTCACCGGCGTCAGTGCCAGCGGTGACCAGGTGACGATGACCTTCAAGTCGCCGGCCGAGCCGTACTTCTACTACGTCGCCGGTGACACCCCCATCGTCGCCAAGCACGTGTGGAGCAGCGGCGGTGCGGCGAGCGACCCGGTCAAGTACCAGGACGCCCAGCCCGTCGGCACCGGGCCCTACAAGGTCGACCCGTGCCGGGCGAACAACATCACCTACGTGGCGAACCAGCACTACTGGCAGCCGGGCCTGCCCAAGGTCAAGAAGATGAACTACCCGGCCTACACCGACAACGACCCGGCGAACCTGGACCTCGCGGCGGGCAAGGACCAGTGGGGCGGTCAGTACATCCCGGGCATCGAGAAGCTCTACGTCTCGCGCGACCCGGCCCACCACCACTACTGGTTCCCGCCCACCACCAACGTGGCGCTGTACCTCAACCTCAAGAAGCAGCCGACCAGCAACGTCGCGGTGCGGCGGGCCCTGGCCTACGCGATCGACCGGGCGAAGGTCTCCAAGATCGGGGAGAGCGGCTACCAGCCGCCGGCCAACCAGACCGGAGTGGTGCTGCCCACCTTCTCGCAGTGGTACGACGCCGCCGCCGCCAAGGCCTCGGGCTTCGGTGCTCCCGACACCGCGAAGGCCGCGCAGCTCCTCAAGAGTGCCGGTTACTCGCCCTCGCACCCGCTGGACCTGCACGTCATCACGATCAGCGGCTACACCGACTGGGACGCGTCGCTGACCGAGATCAAGCAGCAGCTCGCGCCGCTGGGGGTCAACCTCACCATCGACGACCTGGCCGGCAACACCTTCGACGACCGCCTGTTCAAGGGTGACTTCGACATGGCCTACTACAGCCAGGTCGGTGGCCCGGGCCCGTACTACGAGCTGCGGCAGATGCTGCACAGCGCCAACAGCGCGCCGTTGGGCCAGAACGCCGCCAGCAACTTCGAGCGCTACTCCAACCCGGCGGTCGACAAGGCGCTCAACGACTTCGCGTCCGCCGACGAGGCCACCCAGCACAAGCTGCTGGACACCGTCCAGCAGGCGATGCTGCGTGACGTCCCGGTGATCCCGACGACGGAGAGTGTCAACTGGTACCAGTACAACACCGGCGCGTTCACCGGCTGGCCCACCAAGAGCAACCCGTACGCGCTGCCGGCACCGTGGCAGATCCCCGACAACGAGCAGGTGGTCCTGCACCTGGCTCCCAAGCAGTGACGCCGGGGGTGGCCCGGGCGTGAGCACGAGGACGTCACCATGAGGTACCTGCTGCACCGACTGGGGTTCTTCGTGCTCACGCTCTGGGCGGCGGTCACGGTGAACTTCGCGATCCCACGACTGATGCCCGGCGACCCCGCGTCGGCGATGATGGCGCGGTTCCACGGCAGGGTGAACCCGGCCGCGATCCATGCGCTCGAGGTGGCCTTCGGCGTCAACTCCCACCAGAGCCTCTGGAGCCAGTACCTGTCCTACCTGCACAACACGGTGACCGGGAACTTCGGTGTCTCCCTGACCTATTTCCCGCTGCCGGTGAGCACCGAGATCGCCCAGGCGGTGCCGTGGACGCTCGGCCTGGTCGGCGTCGCGACCGTGCTGGCCTTCGTGGTCGGCACACTCGTCGGTGCGGTCTCGGGGTGGAAGCGGGGCGGCCTGGTGGACAGTGTCGTGCCGCCGGTCTTCGTGGTCACCTCCGCGCTGCCGTACTTCTGGGTCGGGATGATCCTGATCCTCTTCTTCTCGGTGATGACCAACGGCCTCCTGCCCAACGACGGGGCCTACGACGTCAACCTGGTGCCGAGCCTGTCGCCGGTGTTCATCGGTGACGTGGTGCGGCACGCGCTCCTGCCCGCGGCGACGATCCTGATCACCTCGATCGGCGGCTGGATCCTGACCATGCGCAACAACATGGTGACGGTGCTGGCCGAGGACTACGTGCGGATGGGACGCGCCAAGGGGCTGTCGGACCGGCGGATCATGTACCAGTACGCCGCCCGCAACGCCCTGTTGCCCAACCTCGCCGGCTTCGCGATGTCCCTGGGGTTCGTGGTCGCGGGGGCGATCCTCGTCGAGTACGTGTTCAACTACCCCGGCCTGGGCTACATGCTGCTCAACGCCGTGAACAACCTCGACTATCCGCTGATGCAGGCACTGTTCCTGATGATCACGGTGGCCGTGCTCGTCGCCGTGCTGCTCTGCGACTTCGTGACCGCCCTGCTCGACCCCCGGACGAGGAGCAGCTGATGAGCACCAGTCTTGTCGCCGGGACGCCCAACCCGGGCGAGCAGACCGGGCCTGCGCGGGTCCGCCGCGAGCGCTTCGGCTTCCTGCGGGCCGTTCGCGGCAACCGCAAGGCGCTCACCGGCTCCGTCCTGCTGCTGGTCTTCACGGTGCTGGCCATCGTGCCGCAGTGGTTCACCTCCGTCTCCGACCCCAATGCCCACGAGTTCGGGCTGATGCTGTCGCCCTCGGCGACACATCCCCTGGGGACCACGGCGTTCGGCCAGGACATCCTCGCCCAGCTGATCTGGGGCACCCGCCAGTCGCTGGTGATCGCGCTCGCGGTCGGTGGGCTGGCCACGGTCGTCTCGGTGCTCGTCGGCGTGTCCGCCGCCTACCTGGGGGGACCCACCGACGGGGTGCTGTCCGCGATCACCGACGTCTTCCTCGTGGTGCCGACCTTCCCGCTGATCGTGGTGATCGCGGCGTACGCCGGCAAGGGCAACCTGCCGGTGATGATCGCCGTCCTGGTCCTCACCGGCTGGTCCTACGGAGCACGACAACTGCGGGCCCAGGCGCTGTCCCTGCGCAACCGGGACTTCCTGGAGTCGGCCAGGGTGAGGGGGGAGCGGCGCTCCTACATCATCGTGTGCGAGGTGCTGCCGACGATGACCTCGCTGATCCTCGCCAACTTCCTCGGCGCCGCGCTGTACGCCGTGCTGACCGCCGCCGGCCTGCAGTTCATCGGTCTCGGTGACAACAACTCCGTCAGCTGGGGCACGATGCTGCACTGGGCGCAGAGCAACTCGGCGCTGCAGACCGGCCAGCCGCTGTGGGTCGTCGCGCCGGGCGTCTGCGTGGCGCTGCTCGGCGCAGCGTTCGCGCTGCTCAACTACGCGTTCGACGAGATCAGCAACCCCGCTTTGCGACCGGTTCGGAGGACCCGTGCCCAGCGCGCCAGTTCTTGAGGTCCGTGGCCTCACCGTCGAGTACCTCACCTCCGCAGGTCCGGTGCGGGCGGTGGAGGACTTCGACCTCGACGTCCATGCCGGTGAGTTCGTCGGCGTGGTGGGGGAGTCCGGCTGCGGCAAGTCGACGATGCTCTTCGGCATCGCCCAGCTGCTGAGCCCACCGGCGGAGATCAGTGCCGGCAGTGTGCACTTCCGTGGCCGTGACCTGGTCACCATGACGGCACGCGAGCTCGCGGCGACCCGGTGGCGGGACCTGTCGGTCGTGATGCAGAGCGCCATGAACGCGCTCAACCCGGTCGCCCAGCTCGGTGACCAGTTCGCGGACGCGATGCGTGCACACGGGGAGCGCTCCAAGCAGGTGATCCGCGAGCGGTCGGAGGAGGTGCTCGCACTCGTCGGCATCGACACCGTCCACCTGAAGAGCTATCCGCACCAGCTCAGTGGCGGCATGAGGCAGCGGGCGATGATCGCGATGGCCCTGTTGTTCAGTCCTGACCTGGTGATCATGGACGAGCCGACCTCCGCGCTGGACGTCGTCGCCCAGCGGTCGCTGATGATGCAGATCAAGCAGCTGCAACGACAGCTCGGCTTCGCCGTCCTCTTCGTCACCCACGACATGTCCCTGGTCAGCCACTTCTCCGACCGGCTCGTGGTGATGTACGCCGCCAAGGCGGTCGAGATCGGCCCGACCAGGGAGGTCTTCGCCGCTCCGGGGCATCCCTACACGCAAGGCCTCCTGGACGCCTTCCCCTCGATCCGCGGACCCAGGCTGCCGCTCACCGGCATCCCCGGGAGTCCGCCGAACCTGCTCCGTCCACCGACCGGCTGCCGGTTCGCACCGCGCTGCCCGAAGAGGTTCGAGATGTGCGACCTGGCGCCGGAGCTCTACCAGGCGGGCGCCAGCCTGGCGGCCTGCCACCTGCACGCGCCCGCCGCAAAGGAGGCGGCCCGATGATCCACGGTCCGATCGAGGGCGCGCCGCTCATCGAGGCGCGCGGGCTGACCCGGCACTTCAAGGTGGGTGGGGCGATCGCCCGCAAGACGCTGCATGCCGTCGACGACCTCGACTTCACCATCAGGGACCGCGAGATCGTGGCCCTGGTCGGCGAGAGCGGCAGCGGCAAGAGCACGGTCGCCAGGCTGCTGGCCCGCGTCTACCGGCCGACCGCCGGGGAGATCTACTACCAGGGGCGCCCGCTGAGCAGCTTCCGCTCCCGGCGTGACCTGCTGACCTACCGCTCCGACGTGCCGATGGTCTTCCAGGACCCGTTCGCGTCCCTCAATCCCGCCTACCGGGTCTCCCACGGCATCATGCGGGGGCTGGCCCTGCACCGGCCCGACATCCCACGCAACCGACGCCGTGAGGAGGCGGAGAAGATCGTTGCCCGACTGGGCCTCGACGCCGCCGGTGACGTGCTGGACCGGTTCCCCTACGAGCTCAGCGGCGGGCAACGGCAGCGGATCGGCTTCGCCCAGGCGCTGGCCTACCGGCCGCGGCTGATCGTGGCCGACGAGCCGGTCTCGATGCTCGACGTGTCGGTGCGCATCGGGCTGCTCAACCTGATGGCCGGCCTGCGCGACGAGCAGGGTGTCTCGATCCTCTACATCACCCACGACATCGCCAGCGCCCGGTACATCGCCGATCGGGTGATGGTGATGTACGCCGGTCACCTCGTCGAGACCGGCCCCGTCGAAGAGGTCCTCCAGGCGCCCAAGCACCCCTACACCCAGCTGCTGCTGGAGGCCGTCCCGGACCCCCGGGCGCCGCTCGGCACCGAGAGCGTGGACCAGGGCGAACCACCCCGGGTCGTCGATCCCTCACCCGGCTGCCGGTTCCGGTGGCGCTGCCCGCTCGCGGTCGACGTCTGCAGCCGGATCACCCCCGAGCTGGTGGAGCTGAGCACGGGCCACGCCGCCGCCTGCCACGTCGCTGCGGCGCGCGAGGGGCAGGGGGATGCTGCGGTGTCCGGTACCCGGCCTTGACCCCGGAGCGGCACCGCAACAGCGGCCTGCTGCTGACCGGTGTCCGGCTCGTCACTGCCGACGGCGAGACCCGGGACGCCTGGCTGGAGGTCGTCGGTGACCGGGTGCAGGCCGTCGGCCGGGGCCCGGTGCCGGATCCCGTCGGCGCCAGATACGTCGAGACCGGGTACGGCGAGACCGGGCACCTCGACGGCCGGGGCCTGCTGGTCCTGCCCGGACTCGTCGACATCCACCAGCACGGTGGCGGCGGTCGCTCCCACAGCGACGGAACGGTGCCGGCGGAGCAGGTGGCTGGCTTCCATCTCAGGCATGGCACCACGACGAGCATCGCGAGCCTGGTCAGCGCGCCGCTGGACGTGCTGGTGCGTCAGCTGCAGGATCTCGTGCCCCTGGTGGAGGCCGGTGTGCTCGCCGGTGTGCACCTGGAGGGGCCGTGGCTCAGCCCGAGCCGGCGCGGCGCCCACGACGCGAGCGCGCTCACGGTGCCTCGCCCCGCAGACGTCGACCGGCTGCTCGCCGCCGGCGGCGGAGCGATCCGCATGGTCACCATCGCTCCGGAGGTGCGCGGGGGTCTGGACGCCGTACGCCGGCTCACCGCCGGCGGGGTGGCCGTTGCCCTCGGACACACCGACGCGACGTACGACGAGACCGTGGCCGCCCTGCGGCTGGGCGCGCGGATCGGCACGCACCTCTTCAACGCCATGCGTCCGGTCCACCACCGTGATCCCGGCCCGGTGGTGGCGCTGCTGGAGTCCGGGGCCTTCGTCGAGCTCGTCGCCGACGGCGTCCACCTCCATCCCAGCATGCTCGCCGCTGCCGCGGCCTGTGCCGGAGCCGGGCGGACGGTGCTGGTGACCGACGCGATGGCTGCCACCGGGATGCCCGACGGCCACTACGCCCTCGGTGACCGGGAGGTCTCCGTCGTCGACGGGGTCGCCCACGGCCAGGAGGGCCAGATCGCCGGAAGCACCGTGACGCTGGGCGGCGCGCTCCGGCATGCGGTCATGGTCGCCGGGCTGCCGCTGGTGGCGGCGGTCGCCGCGGCGACCCGGACACCCGCCCGCGCGCTGGACCTGCCCGAGGTCGGCGAGGTCCGTCCGGGAGCGCCGGCCGACCTGCTCCTGATGACGCCGGACCTGGAGGTGGCGGGTGTCCTCCACCGGGGCCGGTGGGTGCGCCCGGTCGGTGAGGCGCCATGAGCGAGGGGCCACCGATGACCCCCCCGCCGAACTGCGCGGGGACGACGACCACGACGGGGTCGCGGCGGCCCTCGAGGCGCTCAGCTGCTGAGCCGGAGCTCGGCCTTCCACTCCTCGCGGAGGGACTCCTCGGCGAAGCAGGCGTCGAAGGAGTTCGCGGCGATGCCGGCCAGCGCGTCGTCATCGAGCCCCAGGTGCTCGCGGGCCGCGGTGTAGTTGTCCTCGATGTAGCCACCGAAGTAGGCCGGGTCGTCACTGTTCAGCGTGACGCGCAGGCCCGCGGCGAGCATCGCCGGCAGGACGTGCTCCTCGATCCGGTCGACGACCTTCAGCGCCACGTTGGACAGCGGGCAGACGGTCAGCGGGATGCCCTCGGCGCGCAGGCGCGCGACCAGCTCGGCGTCCTCCATCGCGCGGTTGCCGTGGTCGATCCGCTCCACGTGCAGCACGTCGAGGGCCTGCCGGACGTACTCCGGCCCGGCCTCCTCGCCGGCGTGGGCGACCAGGTGGAGTCCCTCGTCGGCCGCCGCGCGGAAGACGTCGCGGAAGAGGACCGGCGGATAGCCGATCTCGGTGGAGTCCAGGCCGACGCCGATGAAGCAGTCACGGAAGGGCAGGGCGGCCCGGAGGGTCGCCATGGCGTCCTCGGCGCCCCGGTCGCGGAGGAAGCACATGATGAGCGCCGCGTCCACGCCGTACCTGGGCCCCTCCTCGATCGCCTGGCGCAGGCCTGAGAAGACGTCGCCGGCAGCGACGCCGTGCCCCAGGTGCTGCTGGAGGTCGAAGAAGATCTCCGCCCGGCGGACGCCCTGCTCCCCGGCCCGCTGCAGGTAGGCGGTGGCGAGGTCGTAGAAGTCCTCCTCCGTGCGCAGCACCGCCTGGCTCTCGACGTAGACGTCGAGGAACGACTGCAGGTCGGTGAACCGGTAGCGCCGTCGGAGCTCCTCGACGTCGGTGGTGGGCAGGGAGACGCCGTTGCGGTCCGCGAGCCTGACCATCAGCTCGGGCTCGAGGGTGCCCTCGACATGCACGTGGAGCTCGGCCTTGGGCAGCATCGTCGTCCTTTCGCCGCCGGATCCCTGGGGGCATCAAAGCACGGGACGGCGGCGTGCAGGAGGCTGGCGGACCGAAAGCCTGGCGCCTGATCTTTACTCGTTCCAGACAATGCTCAATACTGCGGAGGGTGCCCGGCCCCGACGACTTCGAGCGCATGCTGCGCGGAGCCTCGCTCCGTGTCACGCGCCCACGCCTGGCCGTCCTGGCTGCGGTGCACCAGCACCCGCACGCCGACACCGAGTCGATCATCGGCGTGGTGCGCGGTGACCTCGGGGAGGTCTCGCACCAGGCCGTGTACGACGTGCTGCGGGCGCTGACCGCGGCGGGGCTGGTACGCCGGATCCAGCCGCCCGGCCTGGTGGCCCGCTACGAGGCGCGGGTGGGAGACAACCACCACCACGTGGTCTGCCGCACGTGCGGCTCCATCGCCGACGCGGACTGTGCCGTCGGAGCGGCACCCTGCCTGACCGCGTCCCACGACCACGGCTATGCCATCGACGAGGCGGAAGTCATCTACTGGGGCCAGTGCCCCGAGTGCCGTGCTCACTGAGCAGCCCCACCGACCACCCAAGGAAACAGCGAGACAGGAGAAGGACCGTCGTGTCTGAGCACAGCGAGAGCGAGAACCCAGTCATCCCTTCGCCGACGGCGGAGACCGGGCACCGGCCCCGGACCAATCGGGACTGGTGGCCCAACCAGCTGAACCTGCAGGTTCTCCACGCGCACACGCCCCGGGCGAACCCGATGGGCGAGGAGTTCGACTACGCGGAGGAGTTCAAGAAGCTCGACCTCGACGCCCTGAAGCGGGACGTCATGGAGGTGATGACCGACTCGCAGGACTGGTGGCCGGCCGACTTCGGCCACTACGGCGGGCTGTTCATCCGAATGAGCTGGCACTCCGCGGGCACCTACCGGATCGAGGACGGCCGGGGCGGCGGCGGGCAGGGCGCCCAGCGCTTCGCGCCGCTCAACAGCTGGCCGGACAACGCCAGCCTCGACAAGGCCCGCCGGCTGCTGTGGCCGGTCAAGCAGAAGTACGGCAGGCAGATCTCCTGGGCCGACCTGCTGGTCTTCGCCGGCAACTGCGCGCTCGAGTCGATGGGCTTCGAGACCTTCGGCTTCGGGTTCGGCCGCGAGGACATCTGGGAGCCGGAGGAGGTCTTCTGGGGGCCCGAGGACACCTGGCTCGGCGACGAGCGCTACAGCGGTGACCGTGAGCTCGCCGGTCCCCTCGGCGCCGTGCAGATGGGCCTGATCTACGTCAACCCGGAGGGCCCCAACGGTGAGCCGGACCCGCTTGCCGCCGCCCGCGACATCCGCGAGACGTTCCGCCGCATGGCGATGAACGACGAGGAGACGGTCGCGCTGATCGCCGGTGGGCACTCGTTCGGCAAGACCCACGGCGCCGCGCCGGCCGAGTACATCGGACCGGAGCCGGAGGCGGCTCCCCTGGAGCAGCAGGGCCTGGGGTGGAAGAACACCTACGGCAACGGCAAGGGCAGGGACGCCACCACCAGCGGTCTCGAGGTGACCTGGAGCCAGACGCCGACGCGGTGGAGCAGCTACTTCTTCGAGAACCTCTTCGGGTTCGAGTGGGAGCTGACCAAGAGCCCGGCCGGGGCCTGGCAGTGGCAGCCGAAGGACGGCGCGGGCGCCGACACCGTGCCGGACCCGGAGACCGGCGAGCTCAAGCGCCCGCCGACGATGCTCACCACGGACCTGGCGCTGCGCTTCGACCCGATCTACGGGCCGATCTCGCGTCGCTACCTGGAGCACCCCGACGAGTTCGCCAAGGCCTTCGCCAAGTCCTGGTACAAGCTGCTGCACCGCGACATGGGCCCGGTCTCGCGCTACCTGGGCCCGTGGGTGCCCGAGCCGCAGCTCTGGCAGGACCCGGTGCCCCCGGTCGACCACGAGCTGGTCGACGAGCAGGACGTCGCCGACCTGAAGCAGAAGCTGCTTGCAGCAGGGCTCTCCACCGCCCAGCTGGTCCTCACCGCCTGGTCCTCGGCGGCGAGCTTCCGGAGCACCGACAAGCGTGGTGGGGCCAACGGGGCACGGATCCGCCTCGAGCCGCAGCGCGGCTGGGCAGCCAACGAGCCTGCCGAGCTGGAGAAGGTGCTCGCCGTCCTCGAGAAGGTCCAGCAGGAGTTCAACGACGGCCAGGCCGGCAACAAGCGGATCTCGCTCGCCGACCTCATCGTGCTGGGTGGCTGCGCAGCGATCGAGCAGGCGGCGAAGAAGGCCGGCCACGACATCACCGTGCCGTTCACACCCGGCCGCACGGACGCCACGCAGGAGATGACGGACGTGGAGTCGTTCGCGGTCCTGGAGCCGCGCGCGGACGGGTTCCGCAACTACCTGCGCGCCGGCGAGAAGCTCTCGCCGGAGACGCTGCTGGTGGACCGGGCCTACATGCTCGACCTGAGCGTCCCCGAGATGACGGTGCTGGTCGGCGGCATGCGCGCCCTGGGCGCCAACGTCGGTCAGAGCCGGCTGGGCGTGCTGACCGAGCGTCCCGGGACCCTCACCAACGACTTCTTCGTCAACCTGCTCGACATGAGCACGGAGTGGAGGACGTCGGAGACGGCCGAGCACGTCTACGAGGGGCGTGACCGGGCCACGGGCGACGTCCGCTGGACCGCCAGCGCCGTCGACCTGGTCTTCGGGGCCAACTCCCAGCTCCGCGCGGTCGCGGAGGTCTACGGCTGCCTCGACGGCCAGGACAAGTTCGTCCGCGACTTCGTCGCCGCCTGGGACAAGGTCATGACGCTCGACCGCTTCGACCTGCGCTGAACCGGTTCGCGGCCCGCCGCCCTGCCACCCGCGCAGGGCGGCGGGCCCGCGTGCCCCGACAGGGCGGCATGGGGCCTCACCGGGGGACCACAGGTGCGGTCGCACCCCGCAGAGGGCACAATGGCCGGGATGATCGGAGGCCGCCGTGCGCGCAGTGGATGAGTTCGACGCCGGCGGGGCGACCGCCGGTGCCGGCGGCGCAGCCGTCAGCGAGGAGGAGCTGAGCGAGACGCGGCTGCAGCTCCTGCAGGAGATCGTCCACGAGCTGGTCGAGCACCGGTCTGCCGAGCAGATGGCCGACCTGGTGGTGCGCACCGCCGCCACCGAGCCCGGCGTGGAGACCGCCCGGGTGTTCCTCCTCGGCGAGGACGCGGTGCTGCGGTCGGTGGCCTGGCACGGAGGTCCCGCGGGCTCCCAGACGTTCAGCGAGATCCCGCTGTCCGCAGACCTCCCGGCTGCGGTGAGCGCGCGCACCGGCGAGCCCCTGCACGCCGTGGACATGGCGTCGCTCTACGCACGGTTCCCGGAATTCGGTGCGGTGGCGCCGTACCCGGAGCAGCACAGCCTGCACCTGGTGCCGTTGCGCATCGAGGGCAGCGTCATCGGCCTCCTCGCCCTGACCTTCCGGTGCGGCGTCGTCGCCGACGACGCCCAGCGCGAGTTCGTCACCGCCATCGGCGACAACCTGGCCCAGGCGATCGAGCGCGGCAGGGTCTCCACGCGCATCGAGGCCGAGCGCCAGCGCTCGCTGTCGCTGCTCACGGCGCAGGCCGACGCCCTCGCCGACGTGGTCACCGGTGAGTCGCTCGTGGCCGTGCTCGACAAGCTGCTCACCGCGGTGGAGCAGGCGTCGCCCGACGGCGTGCTCGCGTCGGTGCTGCTGCTCGACGACGACGGACAGCGGCTGCGCCACGGCGCGGCGCCCAGCCTGCCCGCCTTCTACAACGCCGCCATCGACGGCGTGGAGATCGGACCCACGGTCGGCTCCTGCGGCACCGCCGCGCACCGGCGCTGCCGCGTGGTGGTCACCGACATCGAGACCGATCCGTTGTGGGCCGACTTCCGCGACCTCGCCGCGCAGGCGGGAGTGCGCGCGTGCTGGTCGACCCCGATCTTCGGCGCGACCGGGGAGCTCCTCGGCACCTTCGCCCTCTACTACCGCAACCGGCACCGCCCCGACGAGGCGGACCTCGCGGCGATCGACGTGCTGGTGGGCACGGTCGCGCTGATCATCGACCGCAGCCGTGCCGGGGCCTTCGGCCACCGTCTCCAGGACGAGGCGGCGCGCCGCCTGGGGCTCGAGCTCGCCGTCGACGCCGGCGGTGTGGGCACCTTCGACTGGGACCTGGTCACCGGAACGCTCGCCTGGGACGAGCAGCTGCTCGACATCTTCGACATGGAGGACCGGGGTCGCGAGCTCACCATCGACGACTTCTTCGCCTCGGTGCACCCCGGCGACCGCGATCGGGTCCGGTCGTTGCTGGAACGCGCCGTCGAGCAGCTGGAGGACTTCGAGGCGGAGTACCGCGTGGTGCTGCCGGACGGCCGGAACCGCTGGGTGGCGGCACGCGGGCGCACCCTGACCGACCGGGCCGGAGCGCCGGTGCGGCTGATCGGCGCGGCGCAGGACACCACGACGCGTCGCGACGCCGAGGCCCGTGTCGCCCGGGTCATGGACTCGCTGTCCACGGCCTTCTTCTTCATCGACTCCGGCTGGCGGTTCACGTTCCTCAACAGCGAGGCCGAGCGGATCCTGGGTCGCCGGCGCGAGGAGCTGCTCGGTCGCACGATCTGGGAGGAGTTCCCCGCGGCGCTGGGCTCGGCCTTCGAGGTGAACTACCGCCTCGCCGCCGACAGCGGCGAGCCGGTGGCGTTCGACGCCTACTACCCCGAACCGCTGAACGCGTGGTACGAGGTGCGTGCCTGGCCGAGTCCCGACGGGCTGGCGGTCTACTTCCTCGACGTGACCGAGCGGCGGGCGGCGCACGAGACCGCGCAGCGGGCGATCAACCGCGCGGGCCTGCTCGCGCGGGTCACCGAGGAGCTCGCCGGCACGCTGGACAAGCGCGAGGCGATGCGCCGGCTCGCCCAGATCGTCGTCCCCGCGATGGCGGACTGGTGCGTGGTCACGCTCATCGCCGACGACCGGCACGCCGGCACCCGGCGCGGCCTCGGCGAGGCTTTCGGCTGGCACACCGATCCGGCCCTCCGCGAGCTCACCGACGAGTACGCCCGGACCCGCCTCGCGCGGATGACCGACGACTCGCTGGTCATCCGGGCCGTGGAGACCGCCGCCCCGCAGGTGATGAACGGTGACGCCCTCACCGCGCTGAAGGGCATGTTCGAGGAGGACGCTGCGCCGCTGCGCACCCTCGTCGAGCTCGACACGCACTCGGTCGTCGTACTCCCGCTCACCGGTCAGGAGAACCCGGTCGGGATGCTGTCGGTGGTCAACACCTCGGGTCGCGGAGCCTTCAGCGAGGAGGACCTCGGGCTGCTGCGCGAGATCGCCGCGCGGGCCGGCCTGGTGCTCGACCGTGCCCGGCTCTACCGCCAGCAGCGCGCGGTCGCCGAGACGCTGCAGCGGTCTCTGCTGCGTCCCCCGCAGTCGCGGGACGACGTGCGGATGTCGGTGGCCTACGTGCCGGCCGCGGAGGTCGCCCAGGTCGGTGGGGACTGGTACGACGCCTTCAACCACCCCGACGGATCGACCACGCTGATCATCGGCGATGTGATGGGCCACGACCTGATGGCCGCCGCGGCGATGGGGGAGACCCGTGCCCTGCTGCGCACGCTGGCCGCGCAGCACCAGGGCGACCCGGCGCAGACCCTCGACGCCGCCGAGCGCGTGATGAAGCTGCTCGAGCACGGTTCCCGGGCCACCCTGTTCCTCGCCCGGCTCGGCGTGGCGGAGCAGGGGCTCGCCGGGCTGCAGATGTCCTACTCGGTGGCCGGGCATCCCTCGCCGCTGGTCGTGCACCCCGATGGTCGCGTCGAGGAGCTCGACCGCAGCCTGGCCGACCCCCTACTCGGCATCGGCCGGATGGGCAGGCGCCAGCAGACGTGCGTGCTCGAGGACGGCGCCCTGCTGGTGCTCTACACCGACGGCCTGGTCGAGCGGCGGGACCAGCCGATCGACGACGGCATCGCGGTGCTCGGCCAGACACTGGAGGAGCTCGTCGGAGCCGACCCCGACACCGTGCGTGACAAGGTGCTGGCGCGGATGCTGCCCGAGGGCTCCGAGGACGATGTCGCCCTGCTCGTCGTCCAGGTCCACCTCGGCGGCGGCGCCTGACGGACCGGTCTCCGCTTCGCAGGCCGCCTCAGGAGAGGCCGTCGCGGAGCTGCGGGGCCCAGGGCGCGTTCTCCAGGCCCAGCCGTGCCAGCGCGGTCGCGGTGACCTTCGCCAACTGCCGGAGCCGGTCGACCTCGTCCGCCCTCGCCCGGTGTCGGGGCGAGCCCCAGTAGGCCCCGATCGCGGCGACCGGCGCCTTCCCGGGCGCGTCGGTCGCATCGGCGACGGGCGTCATGACGAGGTTGTCCACGAAAGTGGGGCGGTAGGCCTCCTCGGGGATCCGCGGGTCCGAGTGCAGGTCGGAGACGGCCGCGGACTCGTCGTGGAGCATGCACCAGCCGGAGATGCACTCGGAGAGCGGGAACCGCTGGCCTGTCCACAGCGGGGCGATGGCGTCCTCGGCGACGTAGAAGCACGCCTCCCCGTCACGCACGACGAAGGTCGCACCGTCGGCGTTGACCAGGGCGCGGGCGGTCTTCACGACCAGCCGGTGCAGGGTGGCGAAGTCGTCCAGGGCGGTGAAGGCGTCCGCCCAACGCTTGTCCAGTTCGTGGCCGAGACCTCGATGTTTCATGGGCCATCACTCCGCAGCGTCTTGCCCCACGATACCGGCCGGCCCGGGCGGCGCCCGCACGGTGGACCGGACCAGTGAGGGCCAGGTCACAGCTGTCCGCGGTGTCGCCGTACGTCTCAGGGGTACACATCCATCGCAGCGTTCTCGCCTGCATCGCTGGGGTCTTCTTCGCGCAGGAGCCCCTCTTCCGCAGCCACCACGATCTCCGAGGAGGACGAGCTGACGACCTCGATCGCCGCGTCCGGTCCACGGCCCGAGTCACGGCCCGAGCCAAGGCCCGAGTCACGTCAACAGCCGAGCCGCCTCGTGACACCGGAGCCCAGCCGCGTGGTCGACGCGATCCTCGCGGCCTGCGACGCGTGCGGTTGTCCGGGCGTCGCCCGCATCGAGATCGTCCGCGGGTTCGACCGCTCCAGCCGGCAGGCGGCCCGGTCCTTGCGGCAACGGCTCGCCATGCGGGGAGCCGGATCGGTGCACGAGCTGCCGGTCCCGCTCGCGCCGGTGTCCGTGCCCAGCGACGGGCACTGCTGCGTCGTCGTCGACACGACCGGGCGTACGGCGGGCGCGCGCGTCGCTGCCTTCCGCAAGGCGCCGCTGGTCAGCCTGCGCGACGTCGACGCGACCCGCCTTGCCGACGACAGGGCAGCGGCGGCGCTCCGGGCGACGTTCCTGGGCGCTGAAGACGGCCCGTGGCGGCCGTTCCCGTCGGCGGAGGAGCCGCTGCTGGCGGTCGCGCTGGAGAGCTTCCGGGTGGTGCCCAACCAGCCGGAGACGGGTGAGCTGCTGGTGGCGATCGGGGGTGCCGAGCACCGTCTCGCCCCCGGATCGACGGTCTCGGTGCGGGCGCTGGCCGACGCCCTCGAGGTGGAGGCCGTTGCGCCGGGCGGTCGGTGCGAGTCGTGGACCGCGGACGGCGTGGAGATCCGGCAGCTGGCCGGCCTGCACCCGGTCTACCGCGACGGGCTGTGCATCTGCGACCTGGAGGACCGGCTGCTGGTGCAGCACGAACCCGGCGCGTTGCGTCGTACCGGCTGAGCCGTCCTGCCCGCGTCGTGTGCTCACCTGGTCGCCCGAGCAGCCAGCTGAGCACACGACCCGTGACAGGATCGAGGTGTGCAGACCCGAGCCCTCGCCGTCGGCGCCGGCGGCCCCCTCCTCGCGGCCGCGGTCGGTGGCCTCGCCGCCCGTGACGCCGAGACCATCTATGCCCGGCTCGAGAAGCCGTCGTGGGCCCCGCCGGCGGGAGTGTTCGGGCCGGTGTGGTCCGCGCTCTACGCGATGATCGGCGTGGCCGGCTGGCGCGTCGTGCAGCGGCGCTCGGGCACCCTGCCCCTCGCGCTGCACCTCACGCAGCTGGGGCTGAACGCGGCCTGGACGCCGCTGTTCTTCGGCCGCCGGCGCAAGCGTGCCGCGCTCGGCGTCGTGGCCGCGCTGGACGTCGTGGTGGCAGCCGAGGTGGCGCTGCTGGCGCGACGTGACCCGCTGGCGGCCGGGCTGCTCGGCCCCTACCTGGCGTGGTCGCTCTTCGCCACCGCCCTGAACGCGGCCGTCCAGGACCCGCAGGCGGCGCGATGACCCGCTACGGCGCCCAGTTCGGTCCCGACATCACCTTCCTCGGCGTCGAGCGCTGCGACTGGACCGAGCCGGAGACCTACGCCGACGCCGACGTGGTCATCCTCGGGGCACCGTTCGACGGGGGCACCTCCCACCGGTCGGGCACCCGCTTCGGGCCGCAGTTCATCCGGCAGACCTGCTACCTCGCCCACGACGGCTCGCGCCCCTCCCTCGCCCTGCGGGTCGACGCGTTGCGCGACCTCTCGGTGTACGACGCCGGCGACGTGGAGATGTTCTCCGGCGACGCCGAGCGGTCCGTCCGCGACCTGCAGCACGCGGTGCACACGGTGGCGGCCCAGGGCGTCGTCCCGCTCGTCCTCGGGGGCGACCACACCATCGCCTGGCCCGACGCGGCCGGCGTGGCCCAGCACCTCGGCCGCGGCCGGGTGTCGATGGTCCACTTCGACGCGCACGCCGACACCGGGGACGTCGAGTTCGGCTCGCTGATCGGTCACGGCCAGCCGATGCGCCGGCTGATCGAGTCCGGCGCGGTCCGCGGCGACCGCTTCCTGCAGATCGGGCTGCGGGGCTACTGGCCCGAGCCGGAGACGCTGGACTGGATGGCCGAGCAGGACATGCGGTCCTACGAGATGACCGAGATCGTGCACCGCGGCCTCGACGAGTGCCTCACCGAGGCGTTCGCCATCGCCGTCGACGACTGCGACGGGGTCTTCCTCTCCGTCGACATCGACGTCTGCGACCCGGGCCACGCGCCGGGCACCGGCACCCCCGAGCCCGGTGGCCTCACGGCGCGCCAGCTGCTGGACTCGGTGCGCCGGGTCGCCTACGAGCTGCCGGTGGTGGGCATCGACGTCGTCGAGGTCTCACCGCCCTACGACCACGCCGACATCACCTCCTTCCTCGCCAACCGGGTCGTGCTCGAGGCGCTGTCGGGGATCGCCCGGCGCCGCCGCGACCAGCGTGTCGGCACCACGTGGGACCCGGCCGTGCCCCTGCTCGCGGACAGGCCCCACCGGTAGAACCCGCGGAAACGGGCATGCTCCGGCCGTGACCGACGTGGCGCTGGCCCTCTTCACCCGCGACCTGCGCGTCCACGACAATCCGGCGCTGGTCGCGGCGGCCC
>DATDNR010000076.1:0-4832 GCA_036518175.1 Marmoricola sp. | reverse complement strand
AGAGGCAGGGCAGCGCCTCGAGGACCGGCCCGTCGACGTCCAGCGGAGGGTCGTCGAGGAACGGCCTGCTGGCCGCGGTCAGCCGCCGCACCACCGGCGGCCCGTAGCTGGCCACCCAGGTGGCGGCGGAGCGTCCGGTGGTGTGCTGGGCGAGCAGGTGCTCGGCCTCGAGCAGGCACACCCGCCGGTCGGCGGCGAGCTCGTAGCCGATCGAGACCCCGGCCATGCCGCCGCCCACCACGAGCACGTCGAACGCGTCCATGCAGCGAGTCTGTCAGCCGTTCGACCGCACACGGGCAGTTCCGTGTCGGTCAGCGGTCGTCGGCCCGCTCCTCCGCCTGCCGCTCGCTGTCCAGCCAGCCGCGGAACGCCTCGAGGTTGCGCAGCGACTCGCCGCGGGAGAGCCGCCACGCGTACTCCCGGCGGATCGAGGTGGCGAAGCCGAGCTCGAGGATGGTGTTGAAGGAGTCGTCGGCGTGGGTGAGGACGACCCCGAGCAGCCGGTCGACCTCCTCCGGCGTCGCGGCACACAGCGGCAGCCGCGCGTCGAGGAAGATGTCGCCGCTCGCGTCCAGCCCGAACCCCACCGCGAACATCCGCATGTTGCGCTCGAGCAGCCAGCGGTAGACGGCCTCGTGATTCTCATCGGGCTTGCGGCAGACGAACGCGTGCACGGCGAGCGCGTGCTCCCCGACCTCGAGGCGGCAGGGGGTCTTCAGCTTCCGCTCCCCCGGCAGTACGACGTCGAACACACCGTCGTCGGTCTCCAGCCACTCCAGCTCGCTGTCCTCCAGCGTGGCGCGGACCGCCTCGATGGCACTGGACCGGTCGCTCATCGCGCTTCCTCGGCCATGTAGCGGCCCGCCTGGGCGTAGACGGCCAGCGTGGCCTCCGCCGTACGGTCCCAGCTGAACCGGCGCGCCTGCCGAACGGCGCCGGCCGCGAGCGACTCGCGCAGCGCCGGCGCGTCGAGCACCCGCTCGAAGGCGCGGGCGTAGTCGAGCGGGGCGTGGCCGTCGACGAGCAGCCCGGAACGGCCGTCGCTGACAGCCGTGGTGAGCCCGCCGACGGCGGAGGCGACCACCGGGGTCCCGACGGCCTGGGCCTCGACGGCGACCAGCCCGAAGGACTCGTTGTACGACGGCACGCACACCAGTGTCGCCGCGGCGTACCAGTCGACGAGCTCGTCGCGCGGCACCGGCTTGACGAACCGCACCACGTCGGCGATGCCCAGGGACTCGGCCAGCTGCTGCAGCGACTCGGGGTGCTCCAGGCCGCTGCCCGACGGGCCACCCACGACCGCGACCAGGAGCCGGGAGCGGCGGGTGGGGTCGCGCTCGAGCAGCTCGGAGGCCGCACGCAGCAGCACGTCGGGCGCCTTCAGCGGCTGGACCCGGCCGACGAAGAGCAGCAGGTCGGCGTCGGCGGGCAGCCCCAGCCGTGCGCGGGCCGACGCCTGGGCGACCGGACGGAAGACGTCGAGGTCGACCCCGGGGCTGACCACCTCGACCCGCGCGGCCTCGGCGTCGTAGCAGTTGATCAGGTCCTTGGCCTCGTCGACGGTGTTGGCGATCAGCATGTCGGCGGCGGCGACCACCTGCTCCTCGCCGATGATGCGCGCCTGCGGCTCGGGAGTGTCGCCCTCGGCGAGCGCCTGGTTCTTCACCTTGGCCATGGTGTGCATCGAGTGCACCAGCGGGACGCCCCAGCGGTCCCGGGCCAGCGCGCCGACCTGGCCGGAGAGCCAGTAGTGGCTGTGCACGACGTCGTAGTGCCCGGGGTCGAACTGGGCCTCGGCGCGCAGCACCTCGCGGGCGAAGACGCACAGCTGGCCGGGCAGCTCGCCCTTGGTCAGCCCCTCGAAGGGACCGGCGACGATGTGGCGCACGCGCACGCCGGGCGCGGCCTCGACCACCGCCGGCAGCCGCGAGGAGGTCGCGCGGGTGAAGATGTCGACCTCGACCGCCCGTTCGGCCAGCCGGCGGGCCAGCTCGATGACGTAGACGTTCATCCCGCCGGCGTCGCCGGTGCCGGGCTGGTCCAGCGGCGAGGTGTGCAGGCTCACCATCGCCACCCGCGCCGGGCGGGGAGCACCGGCGCGGACGGACCGGGCGGGGTCGGTCTCCTCCGGCTGCTCGCCGGCGTTGGACTTGTGCACGCAGACACCTCCTGGACCCCCAACCACGCAGGAGTGTGTCCTATTTCCTCCCGGGCATGCGTGTTCGCCCGATGGAGCTGCTCAGGCGCGCTCGAGCGCGTCGGCGAACTGCTCCAGCGCCCAGTGGATCTCCTCGCGCTCGACGACCAGCGGCGGCGCGAGCCGCACGGTGGAGCCGTGGGTGTCCTTGGCCAGCACGCCGCGGCGCATCAGCCGCTCGGACATCTCCCGCCCGGTCATCAGCGCCGGGTCGATGTCGACGCCGGCCCACAGCCCGCGTCCGCGGACCTCGAGGACGCCCTTGCCGACCAGCTCGCCCAGGCCGCGGTGCAGCTCGGCGCCGAGGTCGCGGGCCCGCTGCTGGAACTCGCCGGTCTCCAGCAGTCCGACCACGGCGCGGCCGACAGCGGCGGCCAGCGGGTTGCCGCCGAAGGTGGAGCCGTGGCTGCCCGGGGTGAAGACGCCCATCACCTCGCGGCTGGAGACGACCGCGGAGACCGGGAGCAGGCCACCGCCCAGGGCCTTGCCGAGGATGTAGGCGTCGGGCACCACGCCCTCGTGCTCGAGGGCGAAGGTGGCGCCGGTGCGGCCCAGGCCGGACTGGATCTCGTCGGCGAGGAGGAGCACGTTGCGCTCGGTGCACAGCCGGCGGACCTCGGGGAAGAAGCCGGCCGGCGGCACGATCACGCCGGCCTCGCCCTGGATCGGCTCGATCAGCACCGCGACGGTGTCGTCGGTGATCGAGGCACGCAGCGCGTCGGCGTCGCCGTACGGCACGGTGACGAAGCCGGCGGTGAACGGTCCGTAACCGGTGCGCGCCTCGGGGTCGGTCGAGAAGCTGACGATCGTGGTCGTGCGTCCGTGGAAGTTGCCCGCGGCGACGATGATCTGCGCGCGGTCCTCGGGCACGCCCTTGACCTGGTAGCCCCAGCGGCGGGCCATCTTCACCGCGGTCTCGACGGCCTCGGCGCCGGTGTTCATCGGCAGCACGGAGTCCATCCCGGCGAGGCGGGCGAGGTCGCGCGCGAACGGGCCGAGCTGGTCGTTGTGGAAGGCCCGGCTGGTCAGCGTGACCGTGTCGAGCTGCGCGTGCGCGGCTTGGAGGAGCGCGGGGTGGCCGTGCCCGAAGTTGAGGGCGGAGTAACCGGCCAGGCAGTCGAGGTAGCGGCGGCCCTCGACGTCGGTCACCCAGGCGCCGTGGGCCTGCGAGACCACGACCGGCAGCGGGTGGTAGTTGTGCGCGAGGTACTGCTCGGCCAGCGCCAGGTGCTCACCGGTGCGGTCGCCCGTCGGTGCAGCAGTCGTCCCTGCGGTCGTCGCAGCAGTCGTCCCGGCAGCGGTCGCGCCGGTCTCGGGGGTGGCGGTCGCCATGGTGCTCCCCTCCTCCACAAGTCTCGAAGATTGTCAGACAATATGACAATAACGCGCGGACCGGGGTCGAGCCAAGTTCAGCGCCTCAGGAACCGTCGGATGCCCTCGACGATGGCCTCGGCGTAGCGCTGCTGTCCAGAGGCGGTGGTCATCCGGCGGGCGTCCGCGGGGTTGGCCATGTTGCCGATCTCGAGCATCGCCGCCGGCACCGTGGCGAGGTTCAGCGTGGCGAGGTCGGAGCGGATGCTCAGCGCGGTGCCGCCACCGATGTAGTCGGAGCGGGCGATGCGGTGCCGGTCGAAGCCGCCGCGCAGCGCCTTGGCCAGCCGCAGCGAGGCGGCCACGACCGCGCGGGACCGGGCGTGCAGCCGCGCCGGCGCGATCACGTGGAACCCGTGGTCGGGCTCGGGGGCTCCGTCGGCGTGCACGCTGACCTCGAGGCGGGCACCCACCCGGCCGCCGAACCGCCCGCGCGCGTCCACGCACGGCCCCCAGTGGGTGTCACTGTTGCTGGTGCGGGTCAGCCGCACCGTCGCGCCCAGCGCGCGCAACCGGGACTGCACGTCGCGCACCACGCGCCAGACCACGGTCGCCTCGGGGATGCCGTCGGTGGTCGCCGTCCCGCTGGTGTTGCAGGGCTTGCGGAAGCCGCCGGCAGGCACCAGCCGGCTCATCTGCTCGGGGAAGTTGCGGTTGCCGAGCTGGTGGCCGGGGTCGAGGGCGATGGTGAGCCCGGCGAGCGGCCGAGCCGGTACGACGCCCCCCGACGGCTGACCCGACGGCGGACCCGACGGCCGGCCCGACGGTCGGCCCGACGGGGACGGAGTCATCGGCGTCGACGCGACCGGGTCACCGGCACGGTCGGGGACCGGCGAGTGCACCGGGCGCAGCATCGCCCCGGCGGCGATCGTCAGCGCGATCCCGAGCACTCCGGCCCCCGTCCGGAGCGCCCAGCGGCTCATCCGGCGCGGCCCTCGCGGGCGGGCTCGCCGAGCCCGGTCGCCGCCTCACCGGACAGCGCGGTGGCGATCCGGTCGACCGCGTCGGCCATCAGCCGGGCGGCGAGGGCGTGCGCGTCCTCGCCGCGGCGGAACGGGTCCGGCACGTCGAGGTCGGTGGTCTCGAGCAGCGAGCGGGCGGCGGACGCCTCCCCGACGAGCTTCGCGGGCGTTGCGGGCTCGACCAGGTCGAGCAGGGCGGCGAACTCCAGCACCGTGAACGTGCGGCGCAGCGCCGACGGCGTCTCGGCGAGCACGCGCGAGCGCAGCTCCCGGGTGGCGGTGAGCACGAGGTCGGCGTCGCG
>DATDNR010000075.1:0-4034 GCA_036518175.1 Marmoricola sp. | reverse complement strand
ACGGTCTCCTTGAGCCGCCCGAGGTCCAGCGTGGGCCGGTGCTCGGCGTCGCGGATGTGCACGTGCACCATCGCCGCGCCGGCCTGCTGGCACCGCTGCGCGGTCTCGACCAGCTCCGCCAGCGTGGTCGGCAGCTGCGGGCAGTCGGCCTTGCTCGTCTCGGCACCGGTCGGCGCCACCGTGATCAGCATGTCTCCCATGAGCAGGAACCTATCGGTCCTGGTCAGCCGTCGAGATGCTCCCCGAGGAAGGCGCGAGCGCCGCTGGCCAGGGCCATCGAGTCGGCCCACAGGTTGCGCCAGATCGCCAGGTTCGACGAGAGGCTGGGATGCACGACCTCGGAGGAGAACGACTCGAAGGTGACAGTGCCGTCGTACTCCACCTCACGGAGCGCCGCGAAGAACTCCGCCCACGGCACGGAGCCGGTCCCGAGCTGCCCCCGGTGCGACTCGCCGACATGGACATACCCGAGGCGGCCGGCCGCTGCTGCGGCGCCGACTGCGTCGGCGAAGGAGGCCTCCTCGATGTTCATGTGGTAGGTGTCCAGGTGCGCGACGACGTTCGGACGGTCCACTTCGGCGATGAAGTCCAGTGTCTGCGCCGTGGTGTTGAGGACGTTCGTCTCATAGCGGTTGCAGAACTCCAGGCCGATGGTGATGCCGGACTCCCGGGCCGTGTCGGCCAGGTCCGCGATCGTGGCCACCGAGTTCACCCGGCCACGCTCGGTGACCGGCTGCGCGTAGCGGCCCAGCCGGGAGTAGATGACGCCGCCCAGGTAGCTGCCGCCGATGTCCCGGACGAGCGACAGGGCGTCGTGCAGCCTGTGGCGTCCGGCCGCGACCACGTCGGGATCCTCGCTGGAGACGTCGGTGGCCTCGTCGAGCCCCAGCGACACCGCCGCCGACAGGCCCACGGACTCGAGGAGCTTGCGGGTCATCTTCGCGTCGAAGGCTGCCGGATCGAGCGCCGCGAGCTCGACCAGGTCGAAGCCGGCCTCGGCCGACGACTCGACGGCCAGCCGCGCCTCGTCCTCGCTCCAGCCGCCCACCCAGACCAGGGCGTGCACCCCGAACCTCATCGCAGGAACCCCTGCGGGACACCGGAGTCGACCGGCACGATCAACCCGGTGGTGATGGGCAGCGTGCCGTTGGTGAGCGCGAGCACCGCGCTGGCGATGTGCTCGGGCAGCACCTCCTCCTTCAGGACGGTGCGCTGGGCGTAGTACTTGCCCAGATCCTCCTGGTCGACGCCGTACGTCGCTGCGCGCGACGCACCCCACTCGCCGGCGAAGATGCCCGACCCGCGCACCACACCGTCAGGATTGATCCCGTTGACGCGGACACCGATCTGCCCGAGCTCCGTTGCCAGCAGCCGCACCATGTGGGCCTGCCCCGCCTTGGCAGTCGAGTAGGCGAGGTTGTTGGGTCCGGCGAAGACGGCGTTCTTGCTGCAGATGGTGATCACGTCCCCGCCGAGTCGTTGGGCGCGGAAGACGCGCTCGGCAGCCTGGGTCACCAGGAAGGAGCCACGGGTCATGATGGCGTGTTGCAGGTCCCAGTCGGCGATCGAGGTGTCCGCAAGCGACCCCGGGCGGGTGATCCCAGCGTTGTTGACCACGATGTCGAGCCCTCCGAACGCGAGCAGGGCTTCGTCTACCCCGCGTTGGACGGCCTCGACGTCTGTGACGTCCATCGGGACGCCGATCGCGGCGTCTGCGCCGCCGAGCTCATCGGCCACCGAAGCGGTGTCGGCGGCCTCGAGGTCGGCGACGACCACGTTCGCGCCGTGCTCGCGCAGCGTTCGAGCGGTCGCAAGGCCGATCCCCGACGCGCCGCCGGTGATCAGGGCGACCTTGCCGGCCAGCGCCTTGGGAGCGGGTCGCAGCTGGAGCTTCTTGTCCTCCAGCTGCCAGTACTCCACGGCGAACTTGTCGGCCTCTCCCACCGGGGAGTACGTCGAGACTGCCTCGGCCCCACGCATGACGTTGATGGCATTGACGTAGAACTCACCGGCTACCCGGGCCGTCTGCTTGTCCGCACCGAAGGAGAACATGCCGACTCCGGGCACCAGGATGATCGCAGGGTCTGCACCTCGCATCGGGGGCGAGTCGGGGGCAGCGTGCCGCTGGTAGTAGGCGGCGTACTCCTGGCGGTACTCCGCGTGGAGCTCCTCGAGCCTGGCCACGACCTCGTCGATCGGCGCCTTTGGCGCCGTGTCGAGGAGCAGGGGACGGATCTTCGTCCGCAGGAAGTGGTCGGGGCACGAGGTGCCCAGCGGCACCAGTTCACCGAGCCGCTCCCTGGAGAGGAAGTCCAGCACCACCTCGGAGTCGGTGAAGTGGCCCACCTGCCGACGGTCGACCGACGCGGCGGCTCGCAGGTGCGGGAACAGCTCCGCGGCACGCCGGCGCCGCTCGGCGGTCGCGAGCGCGGCCCGCCGGGGGACGACGGGTCCGAACGGTTCGGCGTCTCCGTGCTTCTCGAGGTAGGACGCCGCCTGCCGGATGATCCGCAGCGACCGTTCCTCGACCTCGTCGCTGGTGCTCCCCCAGGTGGTGAGCCCGTGACCCCCGAGCACGGCGCCGATGACCTCCGGGTCAGCCGAGAGCCGCGCCATCGCCTTGCCGAGCTCCCAGCCCGGACGCTTCCAGGGAACCCAGGCGACGGCTCCGCCCCAGATCTCCTGGACCAGGCGCTCTCCATCCGCGGCGCAGGCAAGCGCGATCACCGAGTCGGGGTGCAGGTGATCGACGTGCGCGTGGTCGACGAGGCCGTGCATGGGCGTGTCGATCGAGGGGGTCGCGCCGCCACGACCGAAGCTGCAGAAGCTGAAGAGCTCGACCATCGCGTCCTCGTGCTCCACGCCGCGGTAGACCTGGTCGAGGCCGACGAGCCGCTCTCGCTCGAGCACCGCCAGTCCGGACGGGCGGAGTGTCCCGAGGTCGCCGCCTGATCCCTTGACGTAGAGCAGCTCGACCGGTTCACCGGTGGCCGGATTGGCCGCCTTCACCTTCACCGAAGTGTTGCCGCCGCCGTAGTTGGTCACCGAGGGGTCGGAACCCAGGCGGTTCGAGCGTGCGATCAGCTCAATGACGGCGCGTTCGCCGGCAGGGTCGTCGTAGTGGTCGGGCATCGTCATCAGGCTCCCCATCCGGCGGCCTGGCCGCCGACTCGTTCACGGACGATCCGGTCCGCGTACCCACTGGCCGCGTAGGCGGAAAGCGGATCCGGGTCGAGGCCCATGTCCTCGCGCAGCTGGGCGAGGAGCGGGCGGACATCGGTGTTGTAGGCGTCCATCAGGATCGCGTTGGCGTCGAGGACCCGCCCCGCCTGACGCGCGTCGGCCAGCGCGTCGAGGTCGACCAGGAGCGCCTTGGCAGTGGCCTCCTGCACGTTCATCACCGAGCGAATCTGCGCGGGGATCTTCGCTTCGATGTTGTGGCACTGGTCGAGCATGAAGGCCACCTCCGCCTCCGGGAGCACCGCGTCGGCCTGGACCACCTCGAACATGATCCGGAACAGCCCGAACGGGTCGGCAGCGCCGACCATCAGGTCGTCGTCGGCGTAGAAGCGGCTGTTGAAGTGGAAGCCTCCCAGCCGTCCCTCGCGCAGCAACGTGGCCACGATCATCTCGATGTTGGTGCCGGGCGCGTGGTGGCCGGTGTCGACGAGCACCTTGGCGCTCGGCCCCAGGTGCAGGCAGTGCAGCAGCGAGGTGCCCCAGTCGGGGACGTCGGTGTGGTAGAACGCGGGCTCGAAGAACTTGTACTCCAGGAGCATGGTCATGTCGTCGGGGAGCGCGGCGTACGCCGTCGCCAGCGCCTCGGCGAGCCGGTCCTGACGTTCCCTGATGGAGTCCTGGCCGGGGTAGTTGGTGCCGTCCGCGAACCACAGGGAGAGGTGTCGCGAGCCGACCTCCCTGGCGACGTCGATGCACTCCAGGAGGTGGGCCATGGCCTTCTTGCGGACACCCGGGTCCGGGTGGCACACGCTGCCGAGGCGATAGTCGTCCTCCTGGAACGTGTTGGGGTTCAC
>DATDNR010000074.1:0-10124 GCA_036518175.1 Marmoricola sp. | reverse complement strand
CTAGGCGCCCCAGCCGCGACCCTGCTTGCGGGAGACCTTGTGGGACGGTGCACCGCCGTCCCGGCGGACGAGGCCGCCGCCGCTGGGCACCACGTTGACCTCCTGGTCGATCGAGGGGGGTGCCTCGGCGAGGTCGCTGCTCGGCGCGCCGAAGGACGTATGCCTGCGGCGGAGGCGACGGTGCGGTCGCTCCTGCTCATCGAGGATGGTCCGGATGCGGGTCACCAGATCAGGCATGGGGGGAAGGACTTTCGTGACGACAAAGGGGTCACCCGTTACATACCCTCGGTATGGAACGGCGATGCTGTGACCTCGGTCGCGGCGCTTCAGGGCTCGGTCGGGCCGCCGTCGCGCCGCCGTCGCGCCGCCGTCAGGCCGCAGGCCCGCGACGCAGCCGCACGGACGCCTGGTGCGCGACGCCGGCGGTGTCGGTCCACCGCAGCGCCACCACCTCGCCCGGCCGGTGGGCGGCGATCAGCCGGCGCAGCTGAGCAGAGGTGGCGACACCCTGCCCGTCCAGCGCCCTCACCGTCGAGCCATCGGTGAGGCCGGCGCGGGCCGCGGGTGTGCCGGCCAGCACTCCTGCGACGGTCGGTGCGGTCGACGCGGTGGGCAGCTCGATGCCGAGGAAGGCGGGGTAGCCCAGGTGCACCCGTCTGGTCCCGACGCCCGACTCGGCGCGGTCGGCGATGCGCAGCACCGTCGCGACCGGGATGGCGTAGCCGGTGATGTGTAGCGTACCGCTGGAGGCCGCGGTCGTCATGCCGATGACGTGCCCGTCCTCGTCGATCAGCGCGCCGCCGGAGTCGCCGGAGACCACGTCGGCGTCCACCTCGATGAGCCCGCGCAGGCGCTCGCTCGAGGGGCCGCTGGCGTCGGTGGTGGTGATCGACCGCCGCAGCGCGGTGATCGTGCCCGGAGCCGCACTCAGCGCCGCACCGCCCTCGGCGTCACCGACCGCGGTGATGCTGTCGCCCTCGTGCACGGCTCCGGTGTCGGTCGACACCGTGGTGAGGCCGGAGGCGCCGCGCAGCTGCAGCACCGCGACGTCGTCGCTGGAGTCGGTGGCGACCAGCCGGGCGGTGTAGGTGCGGCCGGTGGAGGCCACCGTCGCCTGGATCGTGGTCGAGCCCTGCACCACGTGGTTGTTGGTGACCACCTCGCCGGAGGGGGTCAGCACCATGCCGGTGCCCGCCGCGGTGCTCCCGTCGTAGCGCGACACCGCCACGATCCGCACCAGCCCGCTGACCTGGTCGGCGCTCGCCGGGCTGAGCCGCAGTGCGCGTCCGCCGGACCAGCCACCGGCCCGGCCCGTGGTCGGCGGCCGGGCCTGCCAGCGGGTGGAAGCCGGGGCCGTCCGGTCGCGGGCCGCGTGCACGCCCCAGCCGGCGCCGAGACCGGCGAGGGCGACAGCGCCGGCGATGCCCAGCGCCAGCAGACGCCGTGGGCGGCCGACCCGTTCCAGCCGCGGGCCATCCGGTCGCCGGGGCTCGGCTCCCGCGCCTCCGGTCGTGGTGTCCTGCTCCTCGTCGTCCATGGCTGCTCCTCGGTTCGTCAAGAAGTGTGGGAGCCGCACCTGCCGCCGGGCTGGGCCGTTGCTGTGGGCAGCCTGTGAGTCCCAGCGCCGGCACGGTTGACAGGCTGTTCACAGGTAACGTGCAGGGAGCGGGCAGCGAGGATGACCACCGTGGGAGGTGTGACCGTGATGCCCAGCACCACCGCCCCCGGCACCGCCGAGGCGCGCCTGCTCGTGGTGGACGACGAACCCAACATCGTCGAGCTGCTGGCCGCCAGCCTGCGCTTCGTCGGCTTCGAGGTGGCCACCGCACGCAGCGGCACCGAGGCGCTGAAGGTGGCGGCCGACTACCACCCCGACCTGCTCGTGCTCGACGTGATGATGCCCGGGCTGGACGGCTTCGAGGTGGTGCGCCGGCTCCGGCGCGACGGCGTGGTCGCCCCGGTGCTGTTCCTGACCGCGAAGGACTCCACGGAGGACAAGGTCACCGGGCTCACCCTCGGCGGCGACGACTTCGTGACCAAGCCCTTCTCTCTGGAGGAGGTGATCGCACGCATCCGCGCCGTGCTCCGCCGCTTCCACGCCGGACGCACCGGTGAGGTGGCCCGACTGGCCTTCGCCGACATCGAGATGGACGAGGACGCCCACGAGGTCTTCAAGGCCGGCGAACCGGTGGCGCTCTCGCCCACGGAGTTCAACCTGCTGCGCTACTTCCTGGAGAACCCCAACCGGGTGCTCAGCAAGGCCCAGATCCTCGACCACGTCTGGCACTACGACTTCGGCGGCGACGCCAACGTGGTGGAGTCCTACGTCTCCTACCTCCGCCGCAAGGTCGACACCACTGAGCCGCGGCTGCTCAACACGGTGCGCGGGGTCGGCTACGTGCTGCGGTTGCCGCGTGCACGAGCGGGTGGATGACCATGGCCCGCGCCCTGCAGCGGGCGGTTGCCGTCGTACGTCAGGGCTGGGACCGCACGCCGCTGCGGATCCGGTTGGTGGCCGCGGTGCTCGTGCTCGTCGCCGTGGCCCTCGCCGGCAGCGGGTTCGCCGCGGCGGCGACGTTGCAGAGCTACCTCCTCCAGCGGGAGGACGCCCAGCTGCGCACCGCCGCGCTGCAGATCGCCCACGGTCCGGTGCCCTACGACCACGACGGCTCGGAACGCGACACAGGCGTGCCGCACCTGCCCAGCGCCTTCGTCACCGAGGTGCTCGGTCCGGGCGGACGGAAGCTCGCCGGCATGCACAACCAGCTCGTCGACCAGACCGAGTCACTGCCGGACCTGCCCCACCTCACCGTCCCCGAGGCCATCTCCCGGCACGAGCAGCCGTTCACGGTGCACTCGCTGGATCACAGCGGGCAGTGGCGGGTGCTCGCGCTGCCGTTCACCGACCGGTCCGGCACGCTGCTGGTGGCCACGAGCCTCGGCGACGTGCAGGGCACCGTCGCCCGGCTCACCGCCCTGGAGATGGTGATCGGTGTGGTCGCGGTGGTGGTCATCGCGGGGGTCGGCTACCTGCTCGTGCGGGTCACCCTGCGGCCGCTGCGCCAGGTCGAGGAGACGGCGGCGGCGATCGCCGGCGGAGACCTCGCCCGCCGCGTCCCCGAACGCGACGAGCGCACCGAGGTGGGGCGTCTGGGTGGCGCGATCAACACGATGCTCGAGCGGATCGAGCGCGCCTTCCACGCCCAGGCGGCGTCGGAGGCCGAGGCACGCCGATCCGAGGAGCGGATGCGGCGCTTCGTCGCCGACGCCAGTCACGAGCTGCGCACCCCGCTGACCTCGATCCGGGGCTTCGCCGAGCTGTCCCGCCTGCAGGACTCCGGTGAGTCCCCGCCGGAGGTGCGTCGGGCGATGCGGCGCATCGAGGAGGAGGCCACGCGGATGGGCCTGCTCGTCGACGACCTGCTGCTGCTGGCCCGCCTCGACGAGGAGCGCCCGCTGCGGGCCGAACCGGTCGACCTGCTCGACCTCGCCCGGACGGTCGTGCACGACGGTCAGATGACCGCGCCGGAGCGGCCGCTCCGCCTGGTCGTCGGCCGCAGCGATCCGCCACCGATCATCACCGGCGATCCCGACCGGCTGCACCAGGTGCTTGCCAACCTGGTCGCCAACGCGCTGCGGCACACGCCGGCGGGCTCCCCGGTCGAGGTCCATGTGGCGACCTGCGACTCGACGGCCCCCGAGGCGGTCGTGGAGGTTGTGGACCACGGCCCGGGGCTGTCGTCGGAGCAGGCCCGGCACGCCTTCGAGCGGTTCTGGCGGGCCGACACCTCGAGGAGCCGGGAGGACGGCGGCGCCGGTCTCGGGCTGGCC
The DNA here is from genome assembly GCA_036518175.1 of Marmoricola sp. Classification (GTDB taxonomy): domain Bacteria; phylum Actinomycetota; class Actinomycetes; order Propionibacteriales; family Nocardioidaceae; genus Marmoricola. The sequence goes on along the minus strand of DATDNR010000074.1, from coordinate 6,293 downwards.
ATCGTCGCGGCCCTGGTCGCACGGCACCGGGGTGTCGCGGAGGTCTCGCCGACGACGGGCGGTGGGGCCACCTTCCGGGTGCGGCTGCCGCTCGCGGGCGCCGGCCGGGGCACCTAGCAGGCGAGCTCGGGAAGCGATCTCAGCAGACGACCTCAGGAGGCGATCGGCCGCGGACCGACCCCGGCCTCCAGGCCGGTGCCCAGGGCCGGGTCCCGCCGCAGCCACAGGTGGGCGGAGGGGGAGTGGGCCAGGCCGATGGCACCGAGGATGAGGAGGGCGGCCGCCGTGGCGATGGCCCCCAGGTGGGCGGCGTCGGCGGGTAGCACCACGGAGAAGGCAAGCACTCCGATCGCGAAGCTGGCGATCGGGTTGACCGAGTCCTTGGTGGCGATCGCCCACGGCAGCGGCCCGTTGGCGAAGGCGCCCTGCTCCAGCACCAGCCCCAGCATCGTGGAGGCGGCCAGGGCGTAGCCGGGCCAGTCGGTGGCGGTGTGCAGCACGCCGCCGTGGAGGAGATCGTCGCCGGTGAGTTTGATGAACACGGCGGTCATCGCGAAGCACAGGCCTGCCGCGCCGGCGGAGAGCAGGTTGAACAGGCCTGGCCGGAGATGGCGCGCGACCGCCAGGAGCAGCGCGACGAGCGTGAGCACGATGCCGACGGCCAGCAGGATCCGCCCGCGGTCGGGCCGGCCGTCGAGCGGGGTCGAGCCCAGCGAGACCAGCAGCACCACCAGGCCGCCGCAGATGGCCGCCCCTGCGGCCCAGTCCTTGCCCTTGGGCCAGCGGCGCAGCTCCAGGCACGACATCGGCAGCGCGAAGAGCAGCTGGGTCGCGAGCAGCGGCTGCACCAGCGCGATCGAGCCGAAGTGCAGCGCGACGGCCTGCGCGCCGAAGCCGAGCAGGTTGACCACCCAGCCCAGCAACCAGGTGCGGGAGCGCAGCAGCCGCGCCATCAACGAGCTCAGGCCCGAGATCACCGTGCGGCCGCGACGCTCGGTGACCCGGGCCGCACGCTGTTGCAGGTAGCCGGCCAGGGCGAAGAAGAACGCCGCGCTGAGGCCCAGCAGGATCGCTGCCAGCCGCGTCGCCATGCCGTGCTCCCGATGTCCGTCGTTTCCCGGCAGCGCAGCGATGGGCGCCACCGGCCTTATCCACAACAACGGTGGTCGAGCCGGTGTTCCCGAGGCAACAGGTTTCTCCGCCGGTGCAGACCCCGTGCAGGTCGGCCTGCGAAGGGCGGGCGGGAATTGGGGACGCCGCCGAGGCGTCTCGGGTCACCTCGGCGGCGTTGTTGAAGACTGTACCGCACAGATCGGGCGGGGTGGTAGGCGTTCGGGTCGATTTCCCGCAAATGTGACCCGTTCGGGCTTGGCGAGGCGCTCGGATGTCTCGTCGTTCCGTCCCGATGGTGGTGATATTCCGGTGTCCAGTCGGGGTCGTACCCTCGTGCACATGGCAGCGCCGGATCCCGCCCTGACAGCCACATGAGCGCCTGCGACCAGGTGGTCGTCGTGGGCGCCGGACTGATCGGCCTCGCCGTCGGGCGCCGGCTCGCCGGAGACGGACACCAGGTGACCGTGCTCGAGAAGGAGGGGGAGGTCGCCCAGCACCAGTCCGGCCACAACTCCGGCGTCGTGCACGCCGGGATCTACTACACGCCGGGCTCGCTCAAGGCCGTGCTGTGCCGGCGGGGAGTCGGGCTGCTCAGGGAGTTCTGCGCCGAGCACGAGGTGCCCTACCGGGAGGTCGGCAAGGTCGTGGTGGCCCGCGACTCCGAGGAGCTCGGCCGGCTGCGGGACCTCGAGTCGCGGGCCCACCGCAACGGGGTGCCCGGTGTGCGGTGGCTGCGGCCCGAAGAACTGCACGAGGTGGAGCCACACGTCCGAGGGGCCGCGGCGCTGCTCTCACCCACCACCGCCATCGTCGACTACGTCGCCGTGGCGCGCGCGATGGCGGTCGACATCGAGGCCGCCGGCGGCCGGGTCCTTCTCGGTGAACGCGTGACCGGCGTGATCCGTGAGCGCGGTGACGTGGTGGTGCGCACCGAGTCGAGAGACCACCAGGTCCGGCGGCACCGGGCCCAGCGCCTCGTGCTCTGTGCCGGGCTGCAGTCCGACGTGCTGGCCAGGGCCGCCGGCGACGAGCCCGGACCGGCGATCGTCCCGTTCCGGGGGGAGTACTTCCGCCTCGTGCCCGAGCGCAGCCACCTGGTCCGCGGCCTGGTCTATCCGGTCCCGGACCCGGCGTACCCGTTCCTCGGGGTGCACTTCACCCCTCGCGTCGACGGGAGCGTCGACATCGGCCCCAACGCGGTGCTGGCCACCGCCCGGGAGGGCTACCGCCGCCGCGACATCGACCTGCGGGAGCTCGCCGCCACGCTGCGCTGGCCGGGGGCGCGGCGGCTGTTCCGGGCGCACTGGCGCGCTGGTGTGCGGGAGATGAGGGGCTCGCTGTCGAAGCGCGCCTTCGTCGAGACCGCGCGCAGCTATCTGCCGGAGCTGCAGGTGGACGACGTGGTGCGTGCCCCTGCCGGGGTGCGTGCCCAGGCGGTGGACGCCGACGGCTCGCTGGTCGATGATTTCCGGATCAGCGAGCTCGGCGCGGTCGTCGCGGTGCGCAACGCGCCGTCACCGGCAGCGACGTCGTCGCTCGCGATCGCCGAGCACGTCGCGCAGGTCGTCCGGCGTCGCTGACCCCCGACCGTCTGCTGCGCCGGCCGCTCAGGCGTCGAAGTGCTGGGTGTCGCCGAGCCCGTAGGTCCACCGGAGACCGTGGCGCGCCATCAGGCGTACGACGGCGTGCTGCCGCGACCGCCAGGCATAGCGAGGGTTGGAGTGGGCCATCCACCACGAGTCGGGCAGCAACCCGACGCGGGAGCTGTAGGGGTTCTCCCAGGTGTTCAGGTCCAGCGCGTAGCCGTAGGAGTGGGGCGAGCGCACGCCCGGCCTGCCGGTGACCCAGCGGCAGTTGAAGGCGTTGGTGTCGTCGTGGCGCATCGCCGCGAAGTCGTTGCCGCCGCCCGAGCGCGAGGAGTAGCCGAACCGGTCGACGAGGTACATCGCCCGGATCGGGAAGCGGCCGGCGTAGAGGTCGTGGAAGGCTCCCCGGAACTTGCCGACGGCGTGCCGGTTGACCACGAGCTCGCCGCGGTGCCGGTACCCGTCGAAGCCCCAGTAGTTGATCTGCATCAGCCGCAGGTCCGGCCGGCCGACCGGGCAGCCCCGGTGCCAGCTGACCCCGCGCATCTGGTGCCAGACGCGGTCGGGGATGCGCGAGACGGTGATGTGGGAGCCGGCTCCGACCGCCCGCGGCTGCGGCGGCAGCGGCTTCGGGCGGGGAGCGGCCGCCGGCAGCACGATCGGATGCATCGGCGGCACGTTGTCGAGGCGGTGCGTGCCCGAGGTGTCCGCCTCCCACCACCGGCCGGCGCCGCCGCGCAGCTGGTACCAGGTGTCGACACGGGGGCGCACCGCGAGACGAGCGGCCCCGTCGGCGCCGAGGGCGACCCGGCGCAGCAGGTGCCAGCTGCCCTTGCGCACGTGCTGGTAGACCCGCACGACCCCGGGGACGGGCTTCCCGGACGGGGTGCGCCAGCGCAAGGTGAGGTGTGCCGTGTGCTCGTCGACGACGCGGGCGTCGCCGCCGAGGACCAGGCGGGTCGGGTACTTCGTGCCGGTCACCGTCACCGGCTCGGAGGTCGCCGGCGCATCCTGCTGGTCGCCGGCGTACTCGGCACGGAAGCGGTTGCCGGCCGCGGTGATGGGGACGGCGACGTGGGCCGTGCCGTCCGTGTCGGTGCTCGCGGTCGCCACGGTGGCCCAGCCCTGGCCGTCCCAGTGCTGGAAGGCGACGGGTCGACCGGCCAGCGGCCGGGCATCGGAGTCGGCGGGTGTCTCGGTGAGAGCCGCCTGCAGCGTGGCCTTGCTGGTGATCCGTGCGCTCGCCGGCCCGCTCAGTGCCAGGGTCGTGGGGGTCGGGTCCGTCGCCGCGCTGGCGGGCGAGGCGACCAGCAGGCCGCCCACGAGGGCGGTGAGGACGACAACGAGAGAGCTCGCTCGCACCATGGCCGCACCTCGCCCTTCCCGAGACAGGTGCGAGCAGGCTAGCGACGTTCGGCCCGATCGGTGGGGATTCTGCCGTTTCGGTGGGTCGCGGCACCACGCCGGGGACACCACTTCCTTGGCAGAGTGGCCCCGTGCAGCGACAACCCGAGACCAACTGGGCCGGCAACCACACCTATCGCGCCCGGCGGATCGTCCGCCCCTCCTCGGTCGAGGAGGTCCAGGAGCTGGTCGCGACGGCCCCGCGTGTGCGCGCGCTGGGCAGCCGGCACAGCTTCACCGCGATCACCGACACCGACGGGCTGCTCGTCGAGACCCTGGCCCTGCCGGTCGAGCTGGCCCTCGACGAGGCGTCGCGGACCGTCACGGTCGAGGGCGGAGCGCGCTACGGCGACGTCGCGCGGGCGCTCCACCGCAGCGGCTGGGCGCTGCGCAACCTAGCCTCCCTGCCGCACATCTCGATCGCGGGGGCCGTCGCCACGGGCACGCACGGGTCCGGTGACGGCAACGCCGGCCTCGCTGCCGCGGTCCGGGCCCTGGAGTACGTCGACCCCGCCGGGGAGCTGCGGCGTCTGGAGCGAGGTGATGCCGACTTCGACGGAAGCGTCGTCGCGCTGGGTTGTCTGGGCGTCGTCGTGCGCCTGCAGCTGGAGGTCGAGCCGACCTTCCAGCTGCGTCAGGACGTCTACACCGGGCTGCCGTGGGAGGCCTTCCTCGCCGACCCGTGCGCGGTGACCGGAGCGGCCTACAGCGTCAGCCTGTTCACGCGCTGGACCGGTGACACGGTCGACCAGGTCTGGCTGAAGAGCACCGCCGAGGAGGCGCCGCCTGGCGATCTCCTCGGCGCACGGCCGGCCCCGACCACGCTGCACATGCTGCGCGGAGGGGTCGTCGACGCGGTCACCGAGCAGCAAGGGGCGCTCGGTCCGTGGCACGAGCGGCTGCCGCACTTCCGGATGGAGTTCACTCCCAGCCACGGGGAGGAGCTGCAGAGCGAGTACCTGCTGCCGCGTGACCGGCTGGCGACCGCCGTACAGCTGCTGCGCCGGATCGGGCCGCGTCTCGACCCGGTGCTCCAGGTCTCCGAGATCCGCACCGTCGCCGCCGACACCCTCTGGCTCAGCGGCGCGTACGGCGTGGACGTGGCCGGCGTGCACTTCACCTGGCACCGCGATCCCGCCGCCGTCCACGCCCTGCTCCCCGAGATCGAGGCAGCGTTGCTGCCGCTGGGTGCGCGGCCGCACTGGGGCAAGTGCTTCGCCGTGGCGGGAGAGCGGCTGACCGCGGCCTATCCGAGGATGCCCGGTTTCCTCGCCCTGCGCGAGCGCGTCGACCCGGAACGCAAGTTCCTCAACGGCTTCGTCGCCCGGTCGCTCGGTCTCGAGCCCGGCTGACCCGATCGCCCGATTCAGGTGATGGCCCGGTCCCGCAGCCGGCAGACGCTGTCCACAGATCCGCACAGGATCCTGTCCGGCACCGGCCGGGCGTCGACCGAGCTTGGGAGTCACGATGGGTTTGTGGGACGTGTTGGTCGCGACCTTCTGGTTCATGCTGCTGGTGGCATGGTTCTGGCTGCTGATCGTGGTCCTCACCGACGTTTTCAGGGACCGGGACCTCTCCGGAGGAGCCAAGGCGGCCTGGTGCATCTTCATGGTGGTGATCCCCTGGCTCGGGGTGCTGACCTACCTGCTGGTCCGCGGCCGGTCGATGGGCGAGCGCGCCGAGCGCGAGCACGCGCGCAACGAGCAGGCATTCAAGAGCTACGTCCGCGAGGCCGCGGGGACCGGCACGACGAGCGTGGCCCACGAGCTGGGCCAGCTCACTGCGATGCGTGACAGCGGGCAGATCACGCCGCAGGAGTACGAACAGGCCAAGCAGCGGGTGCTGAGCGGCTCTGCTGCCGTCACGCCCAGCCCGAACCAGCCCAGCCCGAACCAGCCCAGCTCCGGCATGCACGTCTGATCCCCACGCCTGATCTCAGGGATCGCGAACGGCCCGCGACGACGTCGCGGGCCGTTCGTCTGTCCGCTCCCGGGTCAGCAGCCGATCCTGTTCTGCACCTTGGTCACGGCCCGGCTGGCCGAGGCGAGGCCCTGGCTCAGGGTGTCGGCGGCCTGCTGGGCGTTCATGCCGCTGTGGGATCCCCCCACCTCCCGGTGCAGCTTCTGCACGGCGTCGTCGAGCGCGGCGGCGACCTGCGGTGCCTGCTTCTCGAGCTGACGCTGGAAGGAT